>CAUJDL010000091.1 GCA_963169635.1 Bacteroidota bacterium | reverse complement strand
AACAAGAAGTTTTATGTGGAGGTGAATTTCAAGAATGTAGTATTTCTGATTTAAGAGGAATTGGGTATTACTTAAATGACGAAATATCTCCAAGTGCAATAATAAATCTTATGAATGATATTGATATTGAATTTGAAACTGACATAACTAAGCAATATTTAAGTAAGTTACTTTACAAAACCCAATATATTACACCTGAAATATATGTAGAAGGTGATGATTTCGGTCCTAATTGTAGCCACTGTGGTGAGAGGAATCGTAAAGTTAGTTGTAAGTGGACAGGGAAGGAAAGGGAATGCCCTAGTTGTATAAAAGATATATTATCTAAAACGAATGTAGATTTAGAACTTGGTTATGGAGAATTATCGTCAGAAGATGCTCATTCTTTTAGAGATAATTTTATGGCAGAATCTAATGTGGGCAGAAAGTATATAATATATTATTATGTGTTATCAGATTTTGCTTTAGCTGAAATGCCATTAACCATTAATAGCATCTCAGATTATTACGAGTTTGCTATTGATTGCTACGCAATCAAAAATATTATTGAAAATGGAAGTAATAATAAAGTTGTAGTTAATTCAAATTTCAAAGAAAAAGCTTTAGCTAAAATTGTGTATTTTAAGGGGGTTACAACGAATATTAAAATTTTGACTATTTTAGATGATATTAAGCTGGATATTATTAACTGGCATGGACTATCTAAAGGAGCATTATTAGAAGCATTAAATTAAAAATATTGAATGAAATATTTTATAAATAAAAAGCTTCTTACCTTAACTGTTGCATTTTTCTTTTTCACATTAGCTGCTATTTTCATTCAGCTTTTTGCCTTTCAACCTGTTGCAAAATATTTTTCATACAAAACAAGTATTAGTTATGATGCAACAGGTTTATGTAAAAGCCATCCAAAAGATAGTTTTATTGAAAGACTATACGAACAGTATGCTTATGAAATAGAAAATAATCTTGAATTTTCAGGAAAGTTTCAATTACAAAAATACGAAAGGCAGCAACTTATTGAACTAATATTGATAGATGGAGCAGCACCACTAATATTTATAATCTTGGGTATAGTGGGTTTTGTTTATCTGATAAAGTATAAGAAAAATATTAACTATAACAACTTGTCCTTAATACAATGGATAGCTGTTTTTCTTAATTTATTTTGGTTCAGATGGTTATTACTTCTCGTACTATACATAGTTTTTGTGAGTTTAAGTAAAAAAGACAATGCTCTTTTAATAATAAATGAAACGAATATAGCTTACGCATTAAATATATCTCCATTGTTCATTCTCATACCATTGGGTTTGTTTTCTACTTGGATATGTTATATTACTGTTTTTGTTTTTATTCCCAAAGTATATCGAGGCAAATTTTTATTAACAGGAGTAATAGGCTGTATTTTAGCGTTGCTATTCTGGTTTAAACTTATAGGAGCAATGGTTTTACCTTATGAATAGAAAAATCCCTGCTTAAATTTTTAAGCAGGGATTTTTGGGAAAATTACGTTGCTATTGCTACGCTTCTGTATTTTCTTCAGCAGCAGGTGCATCATTTGCAGGCTGTTCTACTTCTTCTACTTTACGAACAGGAGGTACATAAACTTTCTTTTGACGTTGTGTACTACGATGAGAATCGTTTCTACGTTTTACATGAGCTTCATGTTCTTCGTGCCATGCCTGAAACTTAGTCATAGCTGTAGCATCATCGAACAAGCCCAATTTTACACCACGCAATAAATGCTTTAAATACAACACTCCTTTGAAAGAGAGAATCCTGCGAACCGTATCGGTTGGTTGTGCTCCTTTGTGTAGCCAATCCAATGCTTTTTGACGATCTAACTGAATGCTTGCAGGAACAGTTAATGGATTGTAAGTTCCAATTTTTTGAATAAACTTACCATCTCTGGGTGCACGTGCATCTGCCACTACTATAAAATAGAAAGGGCGTTTTTTACTGCCGTGTCTTTGTAATCTCATTTTTACTGCCATAATAAATAGAAATTTAAAGGCTTTAACAATTTGGTTAATAATACAATCATGAATGATTGGGCAGCGAAATTAGTAGTTTTCTCTTTTCTGCCAAAGTTTTCAAAGAAAGAATTATTAAAAAATACTTAAAACAGCTGTATTAAAGGTTATTTTATTACTAAATGCTGATATTTTTTCTCATCATATACATGTTTCCATCTTCTATGACTCCATAAATAATTAGCAGGATTTTCTTTTATTGTTTTTTCAATATTAGCTATTAAAGCTTTTGTAATAGCACCTTCTGGTAAGGTTTTAGGTTCTGTTGTTAAGATAGATAAATTAATTTTATAATAGCCTCTTTTAATTTTATAAATATCTAACATAGCAATTGCTGTATTCATACGTATTGCACCTTTCTCTGGTCCATTATGAAAGGCTGTCATTTTCCCAAAAAATGGAAGCCATACAGCTCTTTCAGGCACAGAAGGATTTTGATCTGCAATTAAACCTATGGCATAAGTGTTTTTGGTATAATCATTAAACTTTGTTCTAAATTCTGAAGCAGGAATTAATATAGTACCAAATTTTTTTCTCATTGGTATTAAAA
Source organism: Bacteroidota bacterium (assembly GCA_963169635.1). Lineage (GTDB taxonomy): Bacteria > Bacteroidota > Bacteroidia > Chitinophagales > Chitinophagaceae > UBA1930. The sequence continues at coordinate 20,427 of CAUJDL010000091.1, read as the reverse complement.
TTCTGCTAACAGTTTTGCTACTTATATTCATATATACTCCAATAAAAGGATAATTGATATTAGCAGCCATTCCTAAATTTAAAAACTCCCAATTAAAAAAATGACCAGCTAAAATTTGTACATTTTTACCAGAAGCATATAAATTATTAACAGCAGATGCATCTACTATACAATGTTTATCAAAATCTTTTTTAGTAATTGAAATAAGTTTTACAGTTTCTACTAACGAGTCTATTAAATTATGATAAAACTCTTTTTCAATCTTTATTCTTTCTTCATGAGATTTTTCAGGAAATGCAAGAAGTAAATTTTCATACACAACATGTCTTCTATACTTAATTACATAATAAACTAAAAAATATAACATATCGCTAATGATATACAATATTCTCCATGGTAATAAAGAAATGCAGTAAACTATTGGAAAAACTATATAATACATGAGATAATTAAGGAATTAAAATTTAAAAAAGGAAAAATTCATTTTATCAATAAGACAAAAATAAAGAAAGCCGCTTAAAAGCGGCTTTTCTGTGATCCGGATTGGATTCAAACCAATGACCCACAGCTTAGAAGGCTGTTGCTCTATTCAGCTGAGCTACCGGACCTTTTTAAAAAGTGCTGCAAAATAAAAGGAAAAATTGGTTTGTTCCAACTTTATTTGCTGTAAATCTTAATAAATAAATTTACTTTGCAACACTTTTAAAATTTCTTTCTTATGTATCAGCACAATATATCTATTAGCAATCAATGGCTTTCTTTTGAAGATGTAAAAAATGCAATAACACAAACTACTCATTTATCTATTTCTGATGAAGCTACTTCTTTAATTAATAAATGTCGCTCTTTTTTAGATAGTAAATTAAATGATAGCGAAGGTGTATATTATGGTATTAATACTGGTTTTGGTTTTTTACAAAATGTACAAATAGATAAAGAACAAATTCAGCAGCTACAATATAATTTATTAATGAGTCATGCTTGTGGTATGGGCAATGAAGTTCCTACTGCAATTGTTCGTTTAATGTTATTATTAAAAGTAAAGAGTTTAAGTTTTGGTAATAGTGGTGTACAATTAGCTACTGTTAATGCTTTAATACATTTATACAATCAAAATATTTTACCTGTTATTTATACACAAGGTTCTTTAGGTGCTAGTGGCGATTTAGCACCTTTATCGCATTTATGTTTACCTCTTATTGGTATGGGAGAAGTTTTAATAGATAATAAAAAACAATTAACCCAACATATTATAGATAAAATTGGTTTTAAGCCTGTAGCATTACAAAGTAAAGAAGGATTAGCTTTAATAAATGGTACACAATTTATGAGTGCTTATGGTATGTACAGTTTATATAAAGCAGAAAGATTATTAAAACTTGCAGATATTATTGCTGCTATTAGTTATGATGCTTTTGATTGTGTACAACAGCCTTTACATCCTTCTATTCATTTAGTAAGAAAACATAAAGGACAAATAAATACTGCTGCTACATTAAGAAAATTATTAGCAGATAGTGCTATTGCTAAACAAAAAAAGCAACAAGTACAAGACCCTTATAGCTTTCGTTGTGTACCTCAAGTACATGGTGCAAGTAAAGATGTATTTGAAAATGTATTGAATGTTTTTTTAACAGAAATAAATGCTGTTACAGATAATCCAAATGTTTTTCCTGATGAAGATTTAATTGTTAGTGGTGGAAATTTTCATGGTCAGCCATTAGCTTTACATGTAGATTTTTTAAGTATTGCAATGGCCGAAATTGGTAATATTAGTGAAAGAAGAACTTATCAATTAATTTCAGGACAAAGAGGCTTGCCTTTATTTTTAGTAAATGACCCAGGATTAAACTCTGGTTTTATGATACCACAATATACTGCTGCAGGTATTGTAAGTGAAAATAAACAATTATGTACACCTGCTAGTATTGATAGTATTCCATCATCTAACAATCAAGAAGACCATGTAAGTATGGGTGCTAATGCTGCTACTAAATGTTTTAAAGTAATAGAAAATGTAGAAAAAGTTTTAGCAATAGAATTAATGACTGCAGTACAAGCTTTAGATTTTAGAAGGCCATTACAAAGCTCATCAACTCTTGAAAACTTTGTATGTGAATTTAGAAAACAGGTAACATTTAATGAGCAAGATAGAGTGTTGCACAATGATATGTTACAAGCTGTACAATTTATTCAACAGGTTAATTTAGATAATTTATAAAGCGATTTTAAAATTTATCTTCTGCTGGCAATTAATAAATTAAGGTCGGTGAATTTTAAATTAAATTTTTGGCTGATGTAAAAATCTGTAAGTGCACCTTTAAATAAATAAATACCTTCTCTCATATTAAAGTTGTGCCATACAATTTCATCTAAACCACCTTCATCACTAATTTGTAATAATAGTGGCATTAGTACATTGCTAATTGCTTGGCTTGCTGTACGTGCAAAACCACTTGGTATATTAGGTACACAATAATGTATAATATCGTGTTTTAAATAAACTGGTTTTTTATGATTAGTTAGTTCACTTGTTTCAAAGCAGCCACCTCTGTCTATTGCTACATCAATGATAATACTTCCTTTACGCATATTTGCTACCATTTCTTCTGTTACAACAACAGGAGCATGACCATAATCGTTGCTTAAAGCACCAACAGCAACTTCGCAAGTTTTTAATTGTTTAGCAAGAATTTTTGGTTCAAGTACACTCGTCCAAACCCTTTGACCAATATTGTTTTGTAATTGTTTTAATCTATATACATTATTATCAAAAACTTTTACACTTGCTCCTAATGCTAAAGCATTTCGTGTAGCAACTTCGCCAACTGTACCTGCACCAATAATAACAACTTTTGTAGGAGGAATACCACTTATACTACCTAACAAAACACCTTTACCACCATTAAAACTACTTAAATATTGCCCTGCAATTAGCATAACAGCACCACCAGCAATTTCACTCATACTTCTTACTATTGGATAAGTGCCACTATCGTCTTTTAAATTTTCGAAACTAATAGCTGTAATTTTTTTATCCATTAATTTTTCAATAATGCTTTTATCAAGAGCAGCATAATGTATAGGAGAAATAATGGTTTGATTAAGTTGTAATAAAGGTAAATCTTCTTGAACGGGTGGTGCAGTTTTTACTAAAATAGGAGCTTTAAAAACTTCTGTTCTATCGTAAGTAATTATTGCACCTGCTTCGCCATAATCTTTATCTGCATAATGGCTACCTTCACCTGCTTTAGACTCTACTATTACTTGATGACCATTATTAACTAAAACACCAACAGCATCTGGCGAAAGTGCAATTCTATTTTCTTGAAATGCTATTTCTTTAGGAATACCAATATGCATTTGAGCATCTTTAGATTTTATATCTAATTTTTCTTCTAAAGTTTCGTAGCTAAATGAAGTAGATATAACAGGTTTTGATGCTGCCATAATAATTATTTAAAAATTGAAAGCTAAAGTTAGCAATTGTATCTGTGTTTATAGCAATTAATTTTTCAATAATTAATAATTAGTAATAAATAATTTGAATTGTTTAATGAATTAAATTTTTATTGATGGGCTGATGAATTATTGGCAGATTTATTTACCCACTTAAAAGAGTTAATTAAATGCTTTACATCTTCCATTAAAAAACTATTTACTATACTTAAAGAATCTTCATTAGGTGTAGCATCAAAATATAAAGCACCACGTAAAAAATGTTGAGATGAATCTGTTAAAAAAAATTGATTAGCTGTAGCAACATCGCCACCAACTTTAAAAAAAATACCATGTACACCATTGGGTGTATTAATAGTAGAATCGTCTATTGAAATTGCTTTTTGTGCATGTTTTCCTGTAAGTTTAAATGCATCGTTTACAAGCTGATTTAGTTGATGTTTTTGAATTTGTTTATAGCTGATATAAACTCGTCCATTAAACTGAGGAAAGTTTAAATTAATCCACCAAGGATTTTCTGTTTGCTCTCCAAAAAATAAAGAATCTTTTACCACAGTTGCATATACAGGATATTCAAAACTATAAGGATATCCATTCATATTAAAAGTGGTATATTTTTTTTCAGGAAAATTGATATTAAAATATCCTTTTGGTTTAGGTGTAAAATTGCTGTTGCAACCAAAAAATGCAATCGTTAATACCAGTAAACTATATTTTATTTTTTTTATTGAAGATTGCATATTGCTAAAATTCTTTGAATGATTAAAGTGGTAAAGCTACATAAAATGTAGTGCCATGTGGATTGTTAGATATAAACCAAATTTTACCATTATGTGCTTCAACAATTTGTTTACAAATTGATAAGCCTATGCCAAAAGGTTGCTCTCCTGCTGTACCTTTTCTTTTAGCATCTGTAAACATTTCAAAAACAGAATCTTTAAATTTATCAGGAATACCAATACCTTCATCTTGAATGCTTACAATAACTTCTTCATCTGCATATCTTTCTACATAAACATAAATAGTTTTATTATGTTGGCTAAATTTTATTGCATTCATAATTAAATTAGAAAATAAACGCCATAATTTTTCGCTGTCTGCCATTACTTGTACAGATGCTGCTGCATGATGATAATGTATTGTTTGTTGCTTTTCTGATGCTTTAAATTTTAAAAGTTCAATACATTGTTTAAGTAATACAATAATATCTAAAGGTTGTTTTACAATTTCTCTTTGCTCAAAAGATGAACTGGATTGCAATAACTCTCCTATCATTGTTAAAGAGTTATTGGCAGATGTTTGCATTAGCTCTAGCATTTCATTTCTTTCTTTGGTAGAAATATTTTCATCATTCAATAAAATATCTGTAATACCAATAATTCCAGAGAATGGACTTCTTAAATCGTGTGCCATTACTTTCATTACACGAGCATAGTTTTTATTGCTTAATTGTAATTGTTGTAAAGTATTTTTTAATTCTATATTATGTAGCTTAGCTCTGTAGTTACTTAATTTGGATTGTTTTAAGTTTTTAATAAATAATACAATGATGATAATTAATAAGGCTACAACAACTGAAATAACTATGTTATAAATTGTTTTTATTTCATTGGCTTTTTCAATTTCTCTGTTTTTATATTCTACTTTAATTCTATCTACTTCTTTAGCTACACTAAAAGTATTGATATTACTTGTTACTGTATTTATTGAGTCTTGAATATGATGATATAAACTATAAGCATCTATTGCCTGATGCAAGTTGCTTGTTTGTTTATAATAATTAAAATTTAATAAATACCATTTACTTCTTGTAAGGGTAGAAGCAAAATATTTTGGTGTTGTAACAAACTCTTTAGTTTTATCTATTATTGGTTTTGCAAGTGCTGGTTGATTGGTTTCTAAATAAAGTGTAGCTAATTTAAGATAAGCTGTTTGCACATCTACTAAATCGTAACCTGGTCTATCATTTAGTTTTATAGATTTATTTAAATAAAAAGCTGCTGAGTCGTATTGTTTATCTAGTAAAAAAGTACCTCCTAAATTACCATAATAAATACCTAAACTTAAATCTATTTTTTTTGTGGGTATTTCAGTAGTATTTTCTTTACTTAAAACGTATTGAATACCTTTTTTATAATAATAAATAGCACTATCAAACATACCCATTTTTTCGTAACAAAGAGCTAAAGTGTTCATATCTGCTTGAAGCCTAGTAAAACTTAGTTGTACATTATTATTGGGGTTGCAATTTTCAATTTGCTTAATATTTAAATTAATAAATGGAATTGCTTTCTGATACTCTCCTTTATCATAATAAAAAATACGCATTTTTGAAAAATATTTGCTATATGTACATGAGTCTAATTTTTGTTCATCTTCAAATTTTTTAGCTTCATAATAATAGCGTAAAGCATCTTCGTACTTTAATGTTTCAAAAAAATAATCTCCTTTTGCATAAAGAGCATCTTCATAATAATTAGGATAACTTTTTGTTAGATTTTTTTGAACTAAATAAGTTTCTAAAGTATCTGCATACACATACATTTGTGTATAGTTCTTATATCCATAAAAATATTTGATAAAGCTTAAATAATAAGTTAGCACTTTAGTATCTTGTGTACTAGAAGCAGTATTTTCAAGGCTATCTAAAATATTATTAAGGTAAACAGTATCGTAACTAATGTGAAATTTATTTTCAATATTCACATGTGCTTGTAAGTCGATAGCTTTTGTTTGTTTTATTTTATTACAGCTATTAAAAATATAGGCTATTAAAAAAATAATAACTAATATGCTAATATTTATTTTTGTAAACAACTTCTTAAAACTCATGACCAAATAATAGTGCTTCATTTATAGGTTAAACATGCAAATATAAAAATAACATTCCTTTTTTAATAAAATGCTTAATCTCTTAACTTATATAGTTTGCCAGGTAAAGCAATAATAATATTTTGTAATTCTAAGTTTAAAATTGCACCAGCAACATTACTACTACTTAACTCAGATTTTAGGTATAATTCATCAATACCAATAGTATCAATACTTTTTAAAATATCAACAATTTTTTGTTCATTGGGTGTAAGGTCTATAAAAAGTTCTCTTTGCTTTTTAGGTTGTTTTTTATGTGTTACCCATTGCATTTCTTCTATTAATTGTGTAGGTTTTGCAAGTAATACAGCTTTATTTTGTTGTATTAGCGATAAGCAACCACTACTTTTATTATCATATATTTTACCAGGAACAGCAAAAACATCTCTATTGTAATTATAAGCAATTTCTGCAGTAATCATACTGCCTCCTTTTGTAGCAGTTTCTATTACAATAATAGCATCTGCAATACCTGCAACAATTCTATTTCTTTGCGGAAAATTAAATTTATCAGGTGTTGTATTTGTTCTAAACTCTGTTAATAATCCTCCATTTTGTAACATTTCTTTAGCTAAAGATTTATGTTGAGCAGGATAAATAGTATCTAAACCATGAGCTAATACACCTACTGTTGGCAAATTATTTTTTACTGCTGCTTTATGTGCTAAAGCATCTATACCAAAAGCTAAACCACTTACAACTAATACTTGATGTTGTACTAACTCTTCAATAATATCTTCAGTAATTTGTTTGCCATAATCTGTATTAGTTCTTGTACCAATTATGCTTACAATTTTTTCTGCATTTAAGTTTGCATTGCCTTTATAATATAAAACTGTGGGTGCATCGTAACAATGCAATAAACGTTTAGGATAATCTTGATGAGTTAAATAAAGAATTTGTATTTGTTGTTTTGCTGCTAATTTTTTTGTTTCTTCTGCTAATGCAAACTGATTAAATTTTTTTATTTGATTGGCTCTTATTTCTCCAATTCCTTCTACAGCACTTAACTCTTTTAATTTGGCTTTAAATATATTTTCGGCATTACCAAAATAATCTATCAAAAGTTTAGATTGTACTGCCCCAATATTTGGTATTAATGTAAGTGCAATATGGTATAAAATATCATTACTCATTCAGGTATGAAGTTAATAAAACAACGATTTATAAACTGATAATTTTACACTCTGTTCTTCTATTTTTTGCTCTTCCTTTTTCTGAATTATTTTCTGCAATTGGTTTAGATGAGCCATAACCTTTATAAGTAAGCCTGTTAATGGATATACCTTTACTTACTATATAATCTACAACAGTTTTGGCACGTAGTGTACTAAGTTTTAAATTATCTGTTTCATTGCCTGTATTATCTGTATGTCCACTTATTTCTACTTTAATAGTTGCATTATCTTGTAAAATTTGTAATAGATTATTTAACTCTATTAAACTTACAGGTAATAGTTTAAATGAATTAGACTCGAACTGAATATTGTTTAAAACAATATTACTATTAACAGCTATGGGTTGTAAAGCAATATCTTTTTTATATGTACTATCAGCAGCTTTATCTTTTAAATCGTATAATTCTGTATAAGATAAATAACCTTTTCTGTTTACCATAAATGTATAATCTTTACCTAATGGCAACGTAATAAAATATTCTCCTAACTCATCTGTTTGAATTTTCATAATTACATTGCTGGTATTATTATCTATTAATTCTACAGTGCAAGGCAAACCTTTATTTGTTATTTTATCATACACTTTTCCTTTTACAAAAAGTGTTTTAGCAGGTCTTATATCATTTCTTAATTTAAATTTATATAAATCTAAACCACCTCTGCTATCGCTTCTATCACTTGCAAAATAAGCTGTTAAGCCATCTGCACTTACAGCTAAATAACCTTCATCGTCAATAGTATTAATAGGATAGCCTAAGTTTTGTGGCTCTGACCAAGAGTCATCATCTTGTTTTCTTACAACAAATAAATCACTTCCACCATATCCTTGCCAACCATTACTTGTAAAATATAATGTTTGATTATCTGCATGAATAAAAGGAGAATATTCATCTGCTTCTGTATTTATTCCTTTACCCATATTAATAGCAGGTGCAAATTTTCCATTAGCCAATCTTTCACTTACATATAAATCTTTGCCTCCTACTCCACCATAACGATTACTACTAAAATATAAATATCTTTTATCAGGGCTAATGCTTGGACTACTTTCCCAAAATTCTGTATTAATATTAGGACCTAAATTTTGAGGCTCACTCCATCCTTCAGGTGTATAATAAGAAATGTATAAATCAAAACTGCCATAGCTTTTACCACGACCAAAATTTCCTGCAAAAATTAACCACTCACCATCTGCAGAAATTGTAATAGCACCTTTAGAAGGCTCATCATTAATATTACCTGCAATAAATGTAGCATTTCTAAAACCATTACTATCTAATTTGCTTTGCATAAATTCTTCTCTAATGCCTACTCCTCTTCTATTAAAAACTAATAGACTATCGTCAATAGTTACATTAGGATAGTATTCACTATTTTCTGTATTAATACTATCGCCTAAATTTTCTGGAACATAAACATAATTAGTATCAATAAATTTTACTGCATATTGTAATGCAAATTCGTAACAGCGTTTTCTATAATTACCTGCCTTAATGCTATTATCACTAATTTTTGGAATAGCTAAAAAATAATTTACTGCATCTAAAGCATCTTTAAATTTACCAATACCAGCAAGGTTTATAGAGTAAGGCAAATGATATTGTTGAAAAAAAATAGTGTCTTTTCGTTTAGCCCATTCATAATAATCTACAGAGAGTTGATGTTTTTTTAGATGTCCATAAACACCTGCTAACGATAAAATAGCTTCTACATAATTAGTATCTAAGCCAATAGCTTTTTGTAAAAAAGGAATAGATTCTTGCAACATGCCATCTGCTAAAAATTCAATTGCTTGTTCATAAACCCTAACAGCTTTTTTATTAATTTTTTCTGGTTGATAGGTTTGTGCCTGAAGCTGTATAAATGAACAGCATAATATAATAATGCCTATTTTTTTCATTAGATGTGAAAGATAAAAGCAATTTTTGAGAAAGTACTAATCAAATTTTGTTAAAAATAATGTAGCTAAAAATTTTATTAAGGTACATTAATGTACTTATGAGTTTGTAAGCTTAATTGCCATTGCGGATTTGCTTTAATATAATCTACAATTAAGGGTGTAATTATATCTTTTTTACTCCACTCTGGTTGTAAATAAAGTTTGCAATGTTTATTTACTTGAGCAGCATAAGTTTCGGCCCATTTAAAATCGTGTTTATTAAAAATAACTACTTTAAGCTCATTAGCAACAGATACAATTTCGGGTAATGGTGCTTTAAATTTTTTTGGCGATAAACAAATCCAACTCCAATAACCAGTTAATGGCGATGAGCCACTTGTTTCAATATTAGTTTCAAAACCTGCTTGTTTAAAAGCATTGGTTAAATCGTTTAATTGATATAATAAAGGTTCGCCACCAGTAATTACAATAATAGGTTTTGTAGATGTATTATTAGTTACTTTATTAATGGTAGCAATTGCTGTTTGTAAAATTTGCTCAGCACTGTAAGAAGGATAAATTGTTTCGTCCCAACTTTCTTTTACATCACACCAAACACAACCAACATTGCAACCTGCTAATCTTATAAAATAAGCTGCTTTACCAGTATGCAAACCTTCTCCTTGTAAAGTATAAAAACTTTCCATTACAGGATAAGTAGTTTGGATATTATTTGTGGCTTCTTGTAATTGCTCTACTTTTTCTTTCACCATTAATTCATTTTCTTTTGATAAGCTGCTAATGTATTTTTCAATAATCCTGCAATAGTCATTAAACCTACACCACCAGGTACAGGCGTTATAGCACTTGCTTTTTCTTTTACTTCATTAAATAAGACATCGCCTTTTAACTTAAAACCTTTAACAGATGTTACATCATTTACTCTTGTAATACCTACATCTATTACAATAGCATTTTGTTTTATCATATCTGCTTTTATAAATTCTGGTTTACCAATTGCCGAAACAATAATATCTGCTTGTAAACAAAGTTCTTTTAAATTACTTGTATAACTATGGCAAAGTGTAACAGTAGAATTGCCATACAATAAATTACTGCTTAACAATACGCTCATTGGTCTGCCTACAATATAACTTCTACCAATGATAATGGCATTTTTTCCTTTAGTATCTATTTTATAATGTTCAAATAAAAGCATAATACCTAAAGGGGTTGCAGGAATAATGCCTGGTAAACCTTGAACTAATTTTCCTGCATTTATAGGATGAAATCCATCAACATCTTTATCTGGATGAATTGCTTGTATAACTTTTGCTTCTTGTATATGTTTAGGTAAAGGTAATTGTACTAAAATGCCATCAATATTATCATCATTATTTAATTCATTTATTTTATCTAATAAAACTTTTTCTTCTACATTATTATCAAACCTTATTAAGGTAGATTGAAAACCAACCTCTTTACAATTTCTTACTTTACTGGCTACATAAGTTTCACTAGCACCATCATTGCCAATTAAAATAGCTGCTAAATGTGGTACACGTTGGTTATTGCTAATAATTGCTGAAACTGTTGCTTTAATATTTTCTTTTACACTTGCAGAAGCAACTTTACCATCTAACAAAATCATGCTGCAAAGGTAATGGCTGTAAAGTATGTAATACGATAAAACTTAATTTCAGTACCATTTTTTTCGTTAATATTACACATAGATTATAGCTTTCTCAATATTTTGTAAGATATATTAAAGAATAAATAATGCTTGTAAAAACCTTTGGTAGTGCAGTATATGGTGTAGAAGCCATAACAATTATTATTGAAGTTAATATTAGCAAAGGCGATTTAAAATATTATATCGTTGGCTTACCAGATAATGCTGTAAAAGAAAGTATTCAACGAATGGAAAGTGCTATTAAAACCAATGGTTTGCATTTTCCCAGAACAAAAATTGTTATAAACCTTGCACCTGCAGATATTAAAAAAACAGGTAGTGCTTTTGATTTACCTATGGCAATGGGTGTTTTAGGCTCTAGCGAACAATTAAAACAACCTGAAAGATTAAAAGATTATGTAATTATGGGTGAGCTAAGTTTAGATGGAACTATACAACCCATAAAAGGTGCATTGCCTATTGCTATACAAGCAAGAAAAGAAGGGTTTAAAGGCTTAATAGTTCCTAAAGCTAATGCAAGAGAAGCAGGTATGGTAAATAATTTATTAGTCTATGGTGTAGAACATATTAATGATGTAGTACAATTTTTTAATGATGAAAATTATTTACAACCTGTATCTGTAAATACTAGAGAAGAATTTTTTAATACTCAATACGAATTTGAATTTGATTTTAGTGAAGTAAAAGGACAAGAAAATATTAAAAGAGCTTTAGAAATTGCTGCTGCTGGCGGTCATAATGCAATTTTAATTGGCCCACCAGGTGCAGGAAAAACAATGCTTGCTAAAAGATTACCTACAATATTACCACCTCTTAGTTTACAAGAAGCATTAGAAACTACAAAAATTCATAGTGTAGCAGGTAAGTTGCCAGAAAATACTTCATTAATTTCTAAAAGACCTTTTAGAAGTCCACATCATACCATTAGTGATGTAGCATTAGTTGGTGGTGGTGGTATTCCTCAACCTGGCGAAATTTCTTTGGCTCATAATGGGGTTTTATTTTTAGATGAATTGCCCGAATTTAAAAGAACAGTTTTAGAAGTAATGCGGCAACCTATGGAAGAAAGAAGAGTAACCATTTCCAGAGCAAAAGTAGCTATTGATTTTCCTGCAAACTTTATGCTTATTGCAAGTATGAACCCTTGCCCTTGTGGTTTTTATAATCATCCTGAAAAAGAATGTACATGCCCTTCTGGTGCTGTTCAAAAATATTTAAATAAAATAAGTGGACCCTTATTAGATAGAATAGATTTACATGTAGAAGTAACACCTGTTGCTTTTGCTGCATTAAGTAATCATACCATAAAACAAGAAAGCTCTGATAAAATAAGAGAAAGAGTAATTGCTGCAAGAAGCATACAAGCTAATCGTTATAAAGATAATGTAGGTATTTATGCTAATGCACAAATGAGTAGTAAAATACTGAGAGAAATTTGTGTGTTAGATACAGTAAGTGAAGCACTATTAAAAAGAGCTTTGGAAAAATTAAATCTTAGTGCAAGAGCTTATGATAGAATTTTAAAAGTGGCTAGAACAATTGCAGATTTAGCCAATAGCCAAAACATTTTACCAGAGCATATTGCAGAAGCCATACAATATAGAAGTTTAGATAGAGAAGGTTGGGCAGGATAATTTTTTTTAATAACATTCTCTTAGAATAATAAAAAAATTAAAATTGTACATTTGAATTTATAAAGATAAAATTATGTTTAAAAGATTATTATATATTGTTTATTGTTTTTCTCTTTTAAGTTTTAGCAACCTAGTTATTAGTCAAAAAATACATTATACAACTATAGACAAAGACGAACCTAGATCTTCCAACTTTGAAATTATAGGAAAACTAAAAAATAATTATCTTATTTATAAAAGCTATAGAAATAATTTTTTTATCAATGTTTACAATACTAAAATGGAGTTAGTAGAAAAAAATGATTTATCTTTTTTACCAGATAAATTATTAGGTGCTTCATTTGTTACTTATAAAGATTTTAGTTACATGTTTTATCAGTACCAAAAAAGAGGTGTTATGTACTCTATGGCTGTTAAGTTAGATGAAACAGGTAAAAATATTGGCGACCCTATTGAATTAGATACTACAAGTATGAACTATACACCCAACAATATTTATAGTATTTTGGTAAGTGAAGACAAACAAAAAATAGCTTCTATAAAAGTAAATAATAGAAATGATAATGAACATATTTTAAAAACAGTTTTGTTTGATGTAGCATTAAATCAAGTACAACAAAATTTTGTACCTATTGCTATGCCTGATAGAAATGATTTTTTATATGGCTTTCAAATAGATAATGATGGAGATATTGCTTTTTTAAGAGCTGTAGGCTCTGCACAACAAAATAATATTTATAAACTTAGTTTAATTATAAAACCTGCTAATAACCACAATATAGTAACACAAGATATTAAAGTAAATAAATTGTATTTAGATGATATATCTATTAAAGTAAATAATATAAATAAAACATTTTTAGTAAGCTCTTTTTACAGCTCTCAAAGAAGAGGAAATATAGACGGCATTTTTTGTTTTTTATGGGATAAAGTAAATGCTAAAACTTTAATGAACAATACAGGTGTTTTTTCTGAAGAGTTAAGAGCAGAAGCTAAAGGAAACAATAGTACAAAAGCAGCTTTTAATGACTATTATTTAAGAAATATTATTTTTAAATTAGATGGTGGTTTTATTGTTATTGCAGAATCTGTTTATACTTCATCGAGAAGTGGAGGAATGAATAGCAGATGGGATTATTTAAACAACGCTAATAATTGGGGTGGTGTAAATGGTGGTTTTTATGCTTATGATAATATTAGATATGGCTCTCCTTGGTATCCTTGGGGTTCTTATGGAAGTTATAATAATATTACCAGATATTATGCAGATAATATTTTAATGATAAGCTACGACTCTGCTACACAAATACAATGGACAAATGTTATTGCAAAATCGCAATACGATGATGATACTGATAATTTATTAGGTTATTCACTCATAAATACTGGCGAAAATTTAAGATTCCTTTTTAATGTGCAAGAAAGAAGAAATTGGGTTTTAAACGAACAAGCACTTTCAGAAAATGGACAAGTAAATAGAAGTCCAACTTTAAAAGGTTTAGAAAACAATTATGAATTTTTGCCAAGATATGCCAAACAAGTTAGTGCAAAACAAATAATTGTTCCTTGCTTATATAGAGGTTATGTTTGCTTTGCAAAAATTAGTTTATAGTAAAAATGGTCTTCCTTTTCAGAGATAAATCTATTTCAGGTACAATAATTTTATTATTGCTTTTAATAGCAATACATATTCATTTTTTTATTACACCACCTGTAATAATTACTAATGAGCATGATGGATTTATTAGCTTATTTATCCAAAAATTTATTACTCCTTTAAATACAACACTCATTTATATTTTATATATACTGGTTGTTTTTGTTCAAGCTTTAAGATTAAACTTAGCTTTAAATAATTTTAAAATGTTTCAGCAACAACATCAAACTGTTGCTTTATCTTATATTTTATTTACTGCATTTTTTATAGAATGGAGTTATTTTAGTAGTGCATTAATTGCCAACTTTTTTATTATTTGGGTTTTCATAAAATTAGCTGCACTACATAATAATCCTAATCCTAAAACTTTACTATTTAATACAGGTTTAATAACAGGAATTGCTATTTTAGGTTATCATAGTATTTACATTATAGTAATTGCATTATTGCTTGTACTTATTATTATTAGGCCATTTAGATTAGCAGAATGGTTACTAATGTTAATAGGTATAATAGTACCATTTTATTTTTTAGCTGCATGGCTTTATTTAACAGATCAGTTTCATTTATTCTACAACTATATTCCAGATTTTTATATTCATTTACCCATAAAACATTTAAGTATTTGGATGTGGTTTAGTATAGGTTTAATATGCTTACTTGCTTTATTAGGTATTTATTATAATAATATTAGCAACAAAAGAATGGTAATACAAATTAGAAAAAGTTGGGGTGTTATAATGATACTTTTAATGCTGCTATTACCAGTGCCATTTATTTTTAAACACACTACTTTAGATGCTGCTATACTTTGTATAGTGCCTTTATCTGCCATTACAGCTAATGTTTATAGCAATACAAAAAGATTATTATTACCTAATATTTTATTTTGGTTAAGCATAGTTATCATCATTTATAATAATTGGCTATTATTTAAATCGTAAAAAAATATCAACTTATAAATTATTTAAATTGAATTTTATAAGGCAACAAATAGTATTCATTGTTTTATTGATTGCTATAATTTGTACAATATTTATAGGCAATAAAAAAGGAGATATTTGGGAAGAAAATATTCGTACTGCTTTATATGCTTTAAAAAATGATACAGTACCTTCTTATGCTACAGAAATGGTAGATAGTATAGGTATTCCTTATGTTTACTATGCACCACAAAATAATATTGCAGCAGGTACAAAATACAATCCTACTATTGTTGCAAATTATGCTTTACAATACTATCATCAAATACCTGAAAATAAACTTGCAGAAAAATATTTTTTTAATTGTGTAAACTTTCTTGTTAATCATTTAACTATTAAAGAAAATGCTGCATTATATTATTTTAATTGGCAACAACCTTGGTATCCTCATGTAAAAGGTAAGTTTACATCTGGCATGACTTCTGGTAGAACTTTAGATGTTTTTACCAAAGCATTTACATTAACAAAAGATAGTAATTATTTGGCTTATGCTAAATTGTTAATGAATGGTTTTTACATTTCAGTAAAAGATAGTGGCTTTACATATCAAGAAAATAATGGTTGGTGGTACGAGGAAATTGCAACACCTAATACAAATACTCCACATATTTTAGATGGACATATATACGCTATTCTTGGTTTGCAAGCTTATGATAAACTTAACAATAACGACTCTACAAAATTTTTAATAACTAAAGGTTTAACTGCACTTAAAGAAAAACTAACTTTTTACGATGCAGGTAATGGCGTAATTTTTTATGATAATCAAAAAGCCATTGCAGATAAAAAATATCAACATATACTTACCCAACAAATGCTACAATTATTTAAAAATACTCATGATAGCACTTATTGGCATTATTATGAAAAATGGAATGCACCTTTAAAAAGAGATTACACCTTAAAAGTTTTTACAGAAAAAAATATTTCTGGCATTTTATTACAACTGCTAATTTTTTCTTGTTGTTTTAGTATTTTATGGTTTATACAAAAAATTTTATTAGCTAAAAAATAAGCTTAATATTATTGATTAATTAAAAAAATGATTAGGAGCATAATTGTATTGAAAGAATACCAATACTTTTGCATTCTTCATTAAAACACTTCAATTACCATGTTTAATAAATTAATAGCTGCTATGCTACCTTATATGCCACAAAAATTAGTGTGGCTTTTTTCTAAAAGATATGTAGCTGGTTTAAATATACAAGAAGCATTAAATAATTGTAAAGCTTTGAATAAAGAAGGCATGGTAGTAACCTTAGATATTTTAGGCGAATTTATTAGTACACTATCAGAAGCAGAAGCTAACACAAATGAATATTTAGAAGCTATAGAACAAGCAGAAAAAGAAAAAATAAAAGGCAACTATTCTTTAAAACCTACTATGTTTGGTTTATTGTTAGATAAAGAAGTTTGTTATCAGCATATAAGAACTATTGTAGCTAAAGCTGCATCATACAATAATTTTGTAAGAATAGATATGGAAGACTCTCCATGTACCGATTTAGAAATTGAATTATTTAGAAAACTAAAAAAAGAATTTCCTAAAAATGTAGGCTTAGTTTTACAAGCATATTTAAAAAGAACTAAAATCGATATTACTAATATGCTTGATTTAAATACTGCTGAAATACCTGTAAATTATCGTTTGTGTAAAGGCATTTATGTAGAGCCTGCAGAAATAGCTTATAAAGGTTATGAAGAAATTATTGAACATTTTTTAGACGATTTAGAATTAATGTTTCAACAAAAAATTTATGTAGGTATTGCTACACACGATAAACCTGTAGTTGATGGTGCTTTACGATTAATAGAAAAATATCAGGTGCCAAAAAATATGTACGAGTTTCAAATGTTGTATGGTGTAACTCCTGAACTAAGAAAAACAATTGTAGATGCAGGTCATACAATGAGGGTTTATGTACCTTATGGCTTAAAATGGTTTGCTTATTGTACCAGAAGATTAAAAGAAAATCCTAAAATGACTGGTATGATTATTAAAGCATTATTTAGCAGAGGCTAATTGCTGTATATTTCAATTTTAAATTTTACCATTACTATTTACTTTCAAAATAGCTAATTGCTTTATTTTATCTGATGGATATTTATTGTTTTTTTATTAACAAATAAGCAAAATAATAGATAATACTACTACTTATTTTTGCTAATATATTTTAACTATTTATTTCATTAAAAAATTTTAGCAATGAAATGTCCTAATTGTAATGTAAACTTAGTAATGACAGAACGTAGTGGTATAGAAATAGATTATTGTCCTGATTGTAGAGGTGTTTGGTTAGATAGAGGAGAATTAGATAAAATTATAGAACGTTCTTCTGCACAAAACACACAACCTACACAACCTAATGTGTATGTAGATAAAAAATATTACACTAAGGATAGTGACTATCGTTATAAAAAGAAAAAGAATTTATTTGACGACTTATTTGATTTTTAAAATATTGATGAGTACCCCTTTTAAAATAAATTTTATATAACTTAAACAAATGGCTTCAGGTTTTTTTGCTCTGTTAGACGATATTGGTGCATTGATGGATGATGTAGCTTTAGCTACTAAAGTTGCTACAAAAAAAACAGCAGGAATTTTAGGCGATGATTTAGCAGTAAATGCAGAAAAATCTACTGGCTTTGTCTCATCTAAAGAGTTGCCAGTTTTATGGGCAATTACTAAAGGCTCTTTTTTAAATAAAATTATTATTGTTCCAATTGTTTTTTTACTCAATGTTTATTTGCCTATTGCTATAATAATTATATTAATGGTGGGTGGTGCTTATTTAGCTTATGAAGGTGTAGAAAAAATAATTGAATATTTATTTCATCGTCATCATTCTAAGCAAGAAGAAGATACATCTACTTCTACAGAATTATCTTCTGAAACTGCAGAAAAAAAGAAAATTAATGATGCTATTCGTACAGATTTTATTCTCTCTTTAGAAATTGTTATTATAGCATTAAGTACAGTTTTAGATAAAGATTTATGGTTAAGAATTGCTACTGTTGGTGCTGTTTCTATTATTGCTACTGTTGGTGTTTATGGTATTGTAGCATTAATTGTAAGAATGGATGATGCAGGTTTTAAACTAATAAAAAAATCTAATGGCAAAGGATTTTTAGGTAAGTTAGGTAAATTATTAGTAGATGCTTTGCCTGTTATTATTAAAATGCTAAGTGTTGTAGGTACTATTGCTTTATTAATGGTGGCTGGTGGTATTTTTTTACATAATATTCCTTTTGTACATCATTTATTTGAAAAATTTCCTGAATTTTTATCTAGTATAATTATTGGCTTAGTAGTAGGTTTAATAGTTTTCTTACTTATTGGGTTGGTACAAAAAACTATTGCTTTATTTAAGAAAGATAATTCAGCAAAGTCTGCTTAAATTTATTAGTACAAATATTTATTGTGAAGTTTTATTTCAAAATATTATTGACAAGTTTTTTTTGTGTAATAAGTATAATTAATCATGCACAAGAAAATATCATAAATACTGATAGACCAGACCAGAGTGATGGTGTAGCAACTATAACTTTTAAAAATTTTCAGATAGAAGAAGGTATCAACTTTGCACAAAATACTTTTGTAAACGATTTATTATTACGCTATTGATTTACAAAAAGTACAGAGCTACGCATATTGATAGATGCAGGTAAAGAAAATCATTTACAAGGTTTGCAACCATTAACCTTCAGCATTAAACAAAAAATTGTTGAACAAAAAAAATTATTACCTGCTATTTCTTTTGTAGGTTATATTTCATTTGGGCAATTAGCCAGTAAAGATTATACAAGCTCAGAAAATCCTTATATGCTAAAACTTGCTTTTGAAAATGAAATTAATCATCAATTTTCTTTAGGTTATAATATTGGCACATCTAACTACATGAAAGATTTAGATGTTACTCTAAACTTAGGATTTGCTGCCAATAAAAAACTATCTACTTTTATTGAGTATTTTTCTACGTTTAATAAGCAAACAAATAGTCATAATATTGATGCAGGAATTTTATATTTAATCAACAATAATTTTCAGATAGATGTTGCTTTAGGCACATCAATTTTTACTAAAAACAACCAATATTTTGGTACATTTGGTTTTTCCTATTTATTTTAAATAATCTGATAGTTTTAACATGAGAAAAGTATTGATTTTATTGGGGTGTTTTATGTTTTTATCATCAACAATTTTTGCTCAGTACGAAGATGATGACTTAGAAAACAATAAAACTATCAAGCAAGATTCTGTAAAGAAAAATGTGTTATCATCATTAAAATTTACAAGTTATATACAAACACAATTTCAGTTGGGAGAAAAATTAGCTTCTTTAAGAGTAGGTAATGATAATACTGACTTAAATAAAAGTTTTAATCGTTTTGGCATTAGAAGAGGCAGAGTAAAAATGATTTTTGAAAAAGGAATTGCTACAGGTGTTTTTCAATTAGATATTACAGAAAAAGGTATAGGTGTAAAAGAAGCATTTATTTATATTGCAGACCTAATTAAAACATCAAGTTCATTTAGAGTAGGGGTTTTTAATCGCCCCTTTGGTTACGAAGTAAATCATTCTTCATCTAAAAGAGCATCTCCAGAAAGAGCTAATATTATTACAACACTTTTTCCTGAAGAAAGAGATTTAGGTGCTATGCTAACGCTTCAAGCACCCAAAACTTCTGCTTGGCACAATATAAAATTAGATCTTGCACTTATAGCAGGTAATGGCATTAAGATTGATATGGATAGTAAAAAAGATTTTATTGCTCACATATCTTTTCAAAAAAAATTACATAAGCAAACAAATATTAGTGGTGGTATAGCTTATTATAGAGGCTTTGTTTATCAGGGTTCTGCAAATGTTTATTCTATGAAGGATAAAAAATTTGTTGTAAATACTAATACCAACAATTTAGGAGCATTTGCCAAAAGAGAATATTTTGGTGCAGATGTACAATTTACAACTACTACTAATTTTGGTGAAACAGAAATTTTAGCAGAATATATTTTTGGTACACAACCAGGAGAAAAAGATAATTCTAAAAGTCCTAATTATACTA
>CAUJDL010000090.1 GCA_963169635.1 Bacteroidota bacterium | reverse complement strand
TATTGAAACCCAACAATACCAACAGTTCCAGGTACACTTACAAATGTTACACCACTTAAACTTGTACCAACCATACCAAAAGCTACCAACATCCAATTACTATTTCTATTGCCAATAAAAAAAGAATCGTTGTTAGCATTTTTACTTGTGTACCAAGCAACAGTAAGTAACAATAAAAAATATCCTATTACAAAAGAAAATAGTAATACAGGGTTCATACTATAAAAATAAAGTTTATGAACTGCAATTTATAAGAAACTGAATATATGTAACTATTTATTTTTTTAGTTAATGAGCAGTAGGGTAATAGTTAAAAGAATTTTTGTAAAATATTTTTTAACTCAAGTGGCATATTTGTTTTTTGATTTGTTTTAGCATCTAAAAAATATAAAACCACTCTACCAGTAGTTAATAACAGATTTTCTTCATTAAATACTTCTTGATGAAATTCTATTTTATGTGCAGTAGGCAACTCTCTAATAATTGTTTTTACTGTAAGTAAATCATCGTAATGAGCAGGTCTTAAATATCTAATATGCAATTCTACAACAGGCATTTTTACACCTGTTTCTTCTAATGCTTTATAAGTAAAGCCTAATTTTCTAATACTTTCGGCACGGCCTACTTCAAAATATTGTGCATAGTTGCCATGATATACTACATTCATTTGGTCTGTTTCGGCATAGCGAACTCTTACTTGTGTTGCACTTTCGTACATAATGTTTAATTGAAAATTGAAGTTAGTCTAATACTTCTACATCTTTAGGATATTTACTTTTATCAAACACAAAAATTTTATCAGATAAAGTAGCATTGGTATTTAAATTGCTAAAACTAAATTCTAAAGTATTATTGCTTTTATCTAATACAGTAGCTTTAGAAATAATACTCTTTGTTTTATCTACATATAAAGTTACTTTATTAAAATTTTTTCTTTTATCAATAGGCTTTAATTCTACCACATTAAATTTATCTTTTGCAGAAATTAGTTTATACGTAAAATCTTTATCATAACTACCACTTAATAATTTTTGAGGTGTTAATGTACGTTCTTCAACATCAGCATCATCTACTGTTACAGTTTTACTACCATCGTAAGTATAAGTTTTTACACCATCACAAATTACTTCTGTTTTACCTTGTTTTAAAACATATTTATTTCCTTTCATAGATATAGTACCTGTTTTTGTACCTACTAATTTTTTGCTACTAGAAAAGTTTTTAAGAATAAATTTTCCGCTAATAGCTTTAAACGATTTTACTTTAGCACTCACAGCATCTAATACCTTTTTTGCACTAGCATCGTTTTGAGCATTTAATGTATATGTTGAAAATAATACGGTAATAATTAGTAAAACAAATTGCTTCATATATCTTTTTTATTTCTTAAAGGTTGCAAATATAATGCCTGATAAGTTTTTGATGAATGATATATTGAAAGGTTTAACATATTAAGTATAAGAATAAAATAATTTTGCAGATAGTTAACTCACTTATCTTCGCCAAATGCACTATATATCTGCCGAAAATATTACTAAAAGTTATGGTATTAACCCTTTATTTAGCCATATTTCATTTCATATTAATGAAGGAGATAAAATAGCTTTAATTGCAAGAAATGGCGTAGGTAAAAGTACTTTATTAAAAATATTAGCTGGTAACGAAACTGTTGATGAAGGCAATTTATTTATCAATAAAAATGTAACTGTTGCTTTATTTGAACAAGAACCCAAATTTGATGAAGAGAAAAATGTGTTAGACAATATTTTTCATATTAATCATCCTATCATTAATATTATTAGAGAGTATGAAATGGCTACTGATAATAATGATGAAGCAAAAATGATTGCTTTAACTACCACAATGGATGAATTAGGTGCTTGGGATTTTGAAGTAAATGTAAAACAAATATTATCTAAACTAAATATTCATCATTTACAACAACCTGTAAAAAATTTAAGTGGTGGGCAACGTAAACGAATTGCTTTAGCAAAAACATTAATAGATATTGGGTTTGATCATAAACATACTTTATTAATGATGGACGAGCCTACCAATCATTTAGATGTTGCTATGATTGAGTGGTTAGAAAATTATTTAAATCAACAAAATATTACTTTATTATTAGTAACACATGATAGATATTTTTTAGATGCTGTAGCAGAAGAAATTTGGGAATTAGAAAGAGAAAATTTATATGTATATAAAGGAAGCTATGAAAATTATATAGAAAAAAAAGCTGCAAGAATAGAGAGTGAACAAGCTAGTATAGATAAAGCTAAAAATGAATATAGAAAAGAATTAGAATGGATGCGTAAACAACCACGTGCCAGAACAACAAAAAGCAAAAGCCGTCAAGATAATTTTTATGAAATAGAAGCTAAAGCAAAACAAAAAATAGAAGATGCACAATTGCAATTGCAAGTAAAGATGAGTAGGTTAGGAGGTAAGATTATTGAAATGAAAAAAGTAAATAAAGCTTATGGCAATAATATTATTTTACAAGGCTTTGATTATACTTTTAGCAAAGGCGAAAGAATTGGTATAATTGGAAAAAATGGTGTAGGCAAAAGCACTTTTTTAAATATTATACAACAAATAGAAAAAGCTGATAGTGGTAAAATAAATATTGGCGATACTGTTGTGTTTGGCAATTTTTCTCAACAAGGTTTGGCCATAAAAGATAATGTAAGAGTAATTGAATATGTAAAATCAATTGCAGAAAATTTTCCTTTAGCAAATGGTGGAAGCCTTAGTGCTGCACAGTTTTTAGAGCTTTTTTTATTTACACCAGATAAGCAATATACTTATATTAACTCTTTAAGTGGTGGAGAGAAAAAACGATTACAACTATTAACTATCTTATTTAAAAATCCTAATTTTTTAATTTTAGATGAGCCAACCAACGATTTAGATTTGCCTACTTTAGCAGTGTTAGAAAGGTTTTTAGCAAACTATCAAGGTTGTGTTTTAATTGTAAGCCATGATAGATATTTTATGGATAGATTGGTAGATCATTTATTTATTTTTGAAGGTAATGGAATAGTAAATGATTTCCCTGGCACATATTCTCAATTTAGAATTTGGGAAAAAGAACAAGAAAAAATTTTACAAGAAAAACAGCTTTCTTCAACAACTAATGTAAAAAATAATATTACTAGTAGCGAAGTAGTGAAAAAGAAATTATCTTTTAAAGAAAAAAGAGAGTTTGAATTGTTAGAGAAAGAAATACCTGCACTTGAAAAAGAAAAAGAACAATTAACACTGCAATTAAGTACACCTGATATTAATTATTTGCAAATTGATGAAATAAGTAAAAGGCTTATTGCTATTAATACAAGTTTAGAAGAAAAAGAAATGCGTTGGTTAGAGCTGAGTGAATATTTATAAAAAATACCCTTACTTAAAAAGCAAGGGTATTTTACATTATGAAGAAAATTTTTATAAAGCAATTTGTTTTTCTAACATTAATTTTCTAAGATTTATTAAGCCATAACGCATACGACCTAAAGCTGTATTAATACTACTATTAGTAATTTCTGCAATTTCTTTAAAGCTTAAATCTGCAAAATGACGTAATACAATAACTTCTCTTTGATCTTCAGGAAGTAAGTTTAGCATGTTGCGTACTTTTTCATGGCTTTGAGAAGTCATTAATTTAGTTTCTGTACTTTCTTCTACAGCATTAATGGTTTCAAAAATATCTTTGTTATCACTTGTCTTAATAGGTGGAGTTCTTTTTACCTTTCTAAAATAGTCAATACATAAGTTATGACTAATGCGTAAAGCCCAAGGTAAAAACTTACCTTCTTCAGAATATTTATTACTTTTTAAAGTATCAATTACTTTAATAAATACATCCTGAAATAAGTCTTCTGCTAAATACTTGTCTTTTACTAAGAAAAGGATAGAAGAGAAAATTTTGTCCTTGTAGCGATTAATTAATACTTCAAGGGCATCATTAGCATTTCTTTCTTGAAATGCATGGATTAATTGCGTATCAGACGCTTGATTTAAAGTTTTCATAGACATGTAGGTTTTTGTGTCTGTTAAAAAATTAGGATGATGGATTAAGGAAAATAAGTACAAACTTTTTTTGTTTAAATTTTGTATTTTATTTTCTGAATGTGAAGATAAGGAAACTGTTTTTATATTTCCAAATTTTGGACAATATTTTTTTAAAAAAATTTTCTGTAAGGCTTGATATCAAAGGATTTCAAGTGTTTTTACTATCTGCTTTCGTAGATTTACTATGCTCAAAAAGATTAATTCTATCATTGAGAAAGACAATTCTATAATTGGTACAAATAATATGTTTATACTTGTAGGTTATTGTTCTTTAAAATAGTTATAAATAATCGTTGCTCTGTTGTTGCCAACAATTGTTGCAAGATCTTCAATTGTTTTTGTACGAATATTTTTTACTGATTTAAATGTTTTTAATAATAAATCTGCAGTTTGCTTACCAATACCTTTAATATTTTCTAATTCATTTTTAAAAGTGCCTTTACTACGTTGGTTTCTGTGAAAACTAATACCAAACCTGTGTACCTCATCTCTAATATATCTTATTAGTTTTAAGCTATTGCTATTCCATGGTAGTGTTATAGGCTCTTTATCTTTATGAAAAAATATTTGTTCTTCATTTTTTGCTAAACCAATTGTTGTTACTTTATTAGTTAGGTTAAGCATTTGCAAACTTTCTTTTGCAGCACTTAATTGTCCTTTGCCACCATCTATAATAATTAGTTGAGGTAAGGGTTTATTTTCATCTAATAATCTTTTATATCTACGATACACTACTTCTTTCATGGTAGCAAAATCATTAATGCCTTGTACAGTTTTTACATTAAACTTTCTATAATCGTTTTTGCTGGGTACACCATCTTTAAAACAAACCATAGCACTAACAGGATAACTACCTTGAAAATTAGAGTTATCAAAACACTCAATATGTTTAGGCAATTCTTGTAAGTGTAAATACTCTTGTACTTCTTTTAGTACTGCAAATTTTTCGTCATTGGTTTTTTCTGCTAAATGCAATACTTTTTTCTTTTGTAACTCTTGTTTAAAATAATTTACATTTTTTAATGAAAGCTCTAATAATTGTTTTTTATCTCCAGCTTTAGGTATAGTTATGATAATATTATTATTGGGATAATTAATTTTAAAAGGTACAATAATTTCTTTAGCAATACTTTCAAAATCTTCTCTTAATAAAGCAATAGCATAGGTTAATACTTCTTCATTATCTTGCTCTAATGGTATATTTAATTGTATAGTATGTGTTTGTACAATAGTACCATTTTGTACCATTAAATAATTTACAAAAGCTGTATTTTTTTCTCTTAGTAAAGAAAAAACATCTAAGTTGGTTAAGTGTTTACTAATAATTACAGATTTTGCCTGATAGCTTTTTAAATTATCTATTTTAGCTTTAATTATAGCAGCTTGTTCAAATGCTAAACTTGCAACTTTTTCTGCCATTTCTTTTTTAAGATGTTGTAATACAGGTGTAATATTTCCTTTTAAAATATTTCTTACTTGTTGTAGCCATTCGTTATAATCTTCTAATGATTGTAAATTTTCGCAAGGTCCTTTACAATTGCCTAAATGATATTCTAAACAAACTTTAAATTTTTTTCGTTGAATGTTTTGTTGGGTTAATAAAAGTTTGCAGGTTCTTAAAGGTATATATTGCTTTAAAAATTCTAATAACTCTCTTACTTTGCCAACAGAAGTATATGGGCCAAAATATTCTGAGCCATCATTTATTTTTTTTCTGGTAAAATATACTCTTGCAAAGGGTTCGTTTTTAATAACTATATAAGGATAAGTTTTATCGTCCTTAGCTAATATATTGTATTTAGGTTTAAATTTTTTAATGAGAGCATTTTCTAACAGAAAAGCATCTTGTTCAGTATCTACAATTGTAAACTCAATGTTTTCAATACTTTCAACAAGTTTTTGTGTTTTATAATTAGTAAGGTTTTTGGTAAAATAGCTACTAACTCTTTTGCGTAAGTTTTTAGCTTTGCCTACATACAATAAGTTATTATTTGCATCAAAATATTTATAAATGCCAGGTAAGTGAGGTATATTGTTTACTATTTTTTGAAAGGCTTCAGTTGTCATTGTTTATTCCAACTTATATTTATTTTGGTACTTACAGATTTGCCTGTACTATCTTCTGCATAGCGTACTATATAAAATGCTTTATCATTTACCCAAGAGCAATTTTCTGTAACAGTGGAGTCTGCTGAATTATACATTACTTTTAAATCAATACGCTTTACAGCATTGGTATTTTTTGCATCTAATAATACACTTACATTTTTTACAGCAAGGCTATCTTTTTGTGTATCATAATTTATAACAGTGCTTACTGTTGTTAAATCTGTAAATAAAACTTCTTTGTAATATTGTTTTAATGGCATTAAAGTAATATCGTACTGTATAATTTGTTGTACATATTTATTAAACTCATCTGCACTTATTTGTTTGTTGGTAGTTTTATTTTGTTGGTTTGTATAAGCTAATGTAAAAACAGCATTATTTTTTATTAAACTATCTGCCTGATTTTTAATAAATGTAGTGTATGGGTAAAAAGGAATAGTATCTGTTTTTGTAGTATTATTGTTAGTGGTTTGTTTATTTTCTTCTTTACAACCTATCAAAAATACTATAAAAGCTAAACTTACAATTCTTAACATAAATGTTTATTTAATAGCACGAAAGTATTTTAAATAAACAGAATTACAAACTGCTTATTGATGAATCAAAAAATGTGTAGTTAAGTTTATTTGAAAATTTGCTTAATAAAGCCAATTCTTAAACCATTATCTAATCTGTATTCTTTAATAGGATACTCATCTACATAAGTTGGTAAATGCTGATAACGAATTTGAGGACTGATAAAGAAATGATAGTTTCCTAATTTATATGTAAAATTGATGTCTAAATCTGTATTAATATTCCATTTTCTAAAGAATGAAGTACCATCTGTATAAAATTTATAATCTGTAGAAAGTAGGTACACATTTTTATTTAATGTTAATGTAGGCTGAATACTTGCACCAATACTTATACCAAATTTATTTTTTTGTAATAGTTGCCATTGAATACCAATAGGTACAGATGCTTGATAAAGTTTATTTTTTAGTGTAGTAGATGAGTAGCCTGATGTATTGCTTGTAGTAGAAAGTTGTGTAATAGTATCTATTCCATTATTTGTTACAACAGCTATTTGTGCAACATTTACACCACTTTTATAACTATCAATATAATATTTACGCATATTAAATTGTAAGCCAAATCTTAGTTTTACATTATCAGTTAATTTATATAAAACACCAACACCAGCTTCTAAACCTAATGCTGGTTTATGGCGTACTACATCATTTACATCTAATAAAAATTGAGAAGATATTGGTCCGTTATCGTTATTATCTCTAAGACTTATAGCATTTCTTGTTTTGTCATCTGCTAATCTTCTAAAACTTATGCTTGGTGTAGCATAAACTTGTAATTCAAATTTAGAAGGATTAAGTATTTTTTTGGTAGATACATTTTTATTAATCACATCTACATTGCTGTATAATGATTGTATAGTTTTTAAATCATTATTTTTAACTAATGATTTATTGGTTTGTTTAATGATAGATTGGTTAGCTGTTGCTTGAATATTTTTTGGTAAAGAATTAGTAGCATAAACTTGATTGCTTAATGGAATTAAGTTTGCTTGATTATTTAATTCATTATTAGTTTGTTCAGTTATATTAGCTGATATTTTTTCTGTAACTACAGTTTGTGTTACAATATTATTTGTAGGTAAATTTTTCTCTTGCTGATGTTGGTTTATTAAATGTATTTTAGTTGTTTGCTTAGGTTGATGAATAGGATAGGAGTTTATAGGAGCAAGATTTTGGGCTAAATTTTGTTGAATATTATTGTTATTAGTTGTTACAGCATTAAGTAAATGATTAGTAGTGGTAAAATTATTTTTGATAGGATTTTCATAAATAATAGTAGATACAGTTAATGCAGCAATAATAAAAAGAGATACAATAGGTAGTGCATACCAATGCTTTTTATCATGTATTTCCTGATAAATATTTCTCCAAATTTTATCATCTGGAAAAAGTTTATGCTTCTCTGCCTGAGATTGCAAAAACTGTTCAAGGTTATTATGGTACTTATGGTCTTTCATTTCACTCACTTTAAACTTGCCACCCAATTAATACTTTCTTTATCATTAGAGATAATGGATTTTTTAATAAGTATATTTTCTAAAATTACTTTTGCTCTGGTATATTGGCTTCTGCTAGTACTTTCTTGAATATCTAAAAGTTCGCCAATTTCTTTATGACTGTATCCTTCAATTGCATAAAGGTTTAAAACTGTTCTGTAGCCAATTGGTAATAATCTTATACATTCAATTACTTGTTTAGCCAACATAATATTTGATAAACTTTCTTGCTTTACTTTTATATTTTCTGCATATTCTAACTCTACACTATCATTAAATTTTTTATGTTTTTTTAAATAGTTTATACAACTATGAACAATTATTCTTCTTATCCAACCCTCAAAAGAACCTTTATTTTGAAATGAATGAATTTGGGTAAATATTTTTATAAAACCTTCTTGTAACATATCTTGAGCATCAGTTTTATAATTAGCAAAGCGATAACATAAGCTCAGCATTTTTGGGCTATACTTATTATACAACTCTCTTTGTGCTAAAGCATCATTGTTCATACAGCCTTGTATTATATCTTGATCTTCTAACATCTGGAGCTTTTGAATTTCCCCTAAAAATAAGACAAATGCTTGAAATTAATGCTGCATGCAGTAAATTATTTGCTATAGTAGCCTTTTTAATAAATGAAAGAAAGTAGCTGATTATCTATCATCTCTGTTTTTGCCTTTTCTTCTTTTTTGCTTAGGATTGTATAACTTATTTGCAGTAAGTACCAATTTTAAAAATTCTTGTTGAGCAAAGCAATTAGGGTTGGTTACTTTTTCTGCTAAATCAAATACATCCCAAAAGTCATAATTCCAAGCATATTTACTATGTTTTAAAAGTGAACCAAACATAGTAACTGATGTAGCAAATTGTAAAGATGGTTTTGCTGAAGTGAAATCAATTAAACTATCATTTATTTTTAATAACTGACTTATATCTTTTTGATTATCAGTTTGTTTGTATTGTAATTCTATTTGTCCAATTGCTAAATTTTTAGCATGATTTTTATCGGTTAAAATCAGCTCTAAAATAGCAATCATATTATGTCCACTACCTACTTCTCCACCTTCTAATTCACTACTACTATCTACAATAGATACTTTTTTATTATCAAAGCCAATTAATCGGTATTCTTTTACAGTTTCTTTATTAAAATTAAAATAAAGAAAAGCATCATTAGCCACTGAGTATAAGGTCTTTGTAAATTCTGTTACTAATACTTTTTGAGCTTCGTAAAGGTTATCAATATAAGCAAAATTGCCATTTCCTTTTTTAGCTAAGGTTTCTAATTTGCTATCTTTATAATTACCCATACCTACACCTAAACAAGTTAAATAAACACCACTTTTCATGTAAGAAGTAATTAATTCTTCTAATGCTTTATCAGAAGTTTGTCCAACATTAAAATCTCCATCTGTAGCTAAAATTACTCTATTATTTCCTTTAGGAATAAAAGAACTAACAGCAGATGCATAAGCAGTTTGTATTGCTTCTTCTCCTGGAGTATCTCCAGAAGCTGATAAAGAATCAATAATATTATTAATAGTTTCTTTTTCTGCACCACTAGTAGGATATAAAACTTTGGCTACACCACCACCATAAGTTACAATAGTTACTGTATCTATACTTCTTAAATTTTCCACCAACATTTTAAATGCAGTTTGTAACAAAGGCAATCTGTTTGGTTTATCCATAGAGCCAGAAACATCTATTAAAAAAACCAAATTGCTTGCAGGTATAGTATCTAAATTTAGTTTAGGAGCTTTTAAGTTTAAGAATAATAAATTAGATTGATTATTCCATGGGCATGTAGTTAAATAATGATTTATTTGAAATTGGCTTTTATTGGTAATACTATCTTTTATGTTTAAATTATAGTCAAAATAGTTAAGCATTTCTTCAATTCTTACAGCGTTATTAGGCACTTTAACACCATTGTTTAGAAAACGTCTGATATTGCTATAAGATGCTCTATCTATATTTAATGCAAAGCCAGTTTCAGGATAAAGTTTTGTAGATAAAAATTCGTTTTCTATTAATTGGCTATAACTTTCGCCATTAACAGAAAAAAAATTGTATTGCTCTCTCAGTAAATTTTTGGTTTTAGAGCTAAGTTTATTTTTCATTAAACTAGCTGTTGCAGCCAATGGTTTTAAAACAAAGTTTTGATAGAAACGTGTATTGATAGCTTTTTTAATGGTTTCGTAGCCTGGAAGCATTAAAATAATAGTATCAATTTCTATAGTTGTAGGAATACCAAAAGTACCTGCATTGCCACTTTTATAAGAATAGGTAAAATTATTTTTAGAGTATAAATAAATTTTTACATCAGGCATACCTCTTCCTTGCTCATCTTTAACAACACCTCTTAAATAAAACTGTGCAAAAGTGGAACTGTAAAAAAAGCAGATGATACCAAGTAAGATAATTTTCTTCATTGGCTATAAAATTATGTCTAATAATAACGAATAAAAAGCAAAAAAAAATATATTATTTTCTTTTTCTTGATTTAAAAAAGAAAAAGAGGAAGTTAAATAGGTAAAATAAACTTTATAGTTGATGAAAAACTATTTTTTCTTAGAAGCTTTCGTTTTTTTAGAAGCAGCAATAATTTCTTTACTTAAACCTTCGAAAGTTGGTTTGCCAGTATATTTTACACCATTGATAAAAAATGTTGGAATTTCTGTTACACCAATTTTTTTACCATAAGCAATATCTTCGTGTACATTTTGTCCAAAAGTGCCATTCATTAATTCTTCTAACATTTCTTTACGATTAATGCCTGCATCTTTTGCATGTAATTTTAGTGTGGTAGTTCCTAAATTTCTTCTATTAGCAAAAAGGGCAACATGCATATCCCAAAACTTGCCAATTTGTGCAGCAGAAATAGCAGCTTCTGCAGCTTTTTGGCTACGTTGATGAACTTTAGTAAGTGGAAAATGACGAAAATTAAATTTCATTATATCCTTATGCTCTTCTAAAAGTTTTTTTACTACTTCATTTGCTTTTGCACATTCTTCACTTTCATAATCGCCAAACTCCATTAAAGTAACAGGAGCTTTTTTATCTCCAACAAAAACATCTTTAGACTCTATTATTTCTGGTAGTTCTTTAGCATTTATAGCCATAACTGTATTGCTTTTTATTACATTAAGGCAATAAAAATTTGCCTCAATACATCATAATTTATATAATGTATGAGGCAAACATAGGGTTTTTTAGCATTTGAACATATTAATTAATCCACATCTTCATTTCTAAAAACTACTACACCATCAAAGGCATCTACCAAAACGGGTTTTTCCTTATTAATTGAGGCAGAAAGTATTTTTTTACTTAACTCATTAACTATTTCTTTTTGAATAAGTCTTTTCAATGGTCTTGCACCAAATTGAGGTTCATATCCATTTTCTGCAATATAATCTATAGCATAATCGCTAAAACGAAGGTTTATACCACTTTGAGCTACTAAATCTTTTAAATTATTTAATTGAATACTGATAATACCTTTAATTTCTTGTTTAGTGAGTGGGTGAAACATAATAATTTCATCTACTCTGTTTAAAAACTCTGGTCTAATAGTTTGTCTTAATAAATTCATTACTTCTGATTTAGCTTTATCGGTAGCAATTGCAATATTTTTTTCATCAATATTTTCAAAAGCTTCTTGAATTAAATGGCTACCTAAATTGCTGGTCATGATTATAATGGTATTTTTAAAATTCACAGTTCTACCTTTATTATCAGTTAATCTACCATCGTCTAACACTTGTAATAAAACATTCCAAACATCAGGATGTGCTTTTTCAATTTCGTCTAATAAAATAACGCTATAAGGCTTTCTACGAACAGCTTCTGTTAATTGTCCACCTTCGTCGTAACCAACATAACCTGGAGGAGCACCAACTAATCTAGATACAGTATGTTTTTCTTGATATTCACTCATATCAATTCTGGTCATCATACTTTCATCATCAAATAAATATGCTGCTAATGCTTTAGCTAACTCTGTTTTACCAACACCTGTAGTACCTAAGAAAATAAAACTACCAATAGGTTTTTTAGGGTCTTGCAAACCTGCTCTGCTTCTTCTTACAGCATCTGCAACAGCAGTTATAGCTTCATCTTGACCAATAACACGTTTATGCAGTTCATCTTCTAAGTTTAATAATTTTTCTCTTTCGCTTTGTAGCATTTTACTTACAGGAATACCAGTAGCTTTTGCAATAGCTTCTGCAATATCATCTGCATCTACTTCCTCTTTTAATAATCTTCTTTCGCTTAAAGCATCTAACTCAGAGCTTAGTGTTTTAATAATATTTTCTTCGTCTTTAATTTTGCCATATCTAATTTCTGCTACTTTACCAAAATTGCCATCACGTTCTGCACGTTCTGCTTCTATTTTTAAATTTTCAATAGAAGCTTTAGCATTTTGTATTTTATCTACAACTTCTTTTTCTTGTTTCCATTTAGCTTTTAATGTATCTCTTTCTACACTTAATAAAGAAATTTCTTGAGAAAGTTCTTTCAGTTTTTGTTCATCATTTTCTCTTTTAATAGCTTCTCTTTCTATTTCTAATTGTCTAATTTGTCTTTCTAATTTATCTAATTCTTCAGGCATGCTATTCATTTCTAATCTAAGTTTAGCAGCACTTTCATCAATTAAATCAATAGCTTTATCAGGTAAAAATCTGTCAGAGATATATCTATTAGAAAGTTCTACAGCAGCAATAATTGCTTCGTCTTTAATACGTACATGATGATGAGTTTCGTATTTATCTTTAATGCCTCTAAGAATAGATATGGCATCATCAACAGTTGGCTCATCAATTATTACTTTTTGAAAACGGCGTTCTAAAGCTTTATCTTTTTCAAAATATTTTTGATATTCATTTAAAGTAGTAGCACCAACAGCTCTTAATTCTCCTCTAGCTAAAGCAGGTTTTAAAATATTTGCAGCATCCATTGCTCCTTCGCCACCTCCTGCACCTACTAATGTATGTATTTCGTCTATAAATAAAATGATTTCTCCATTGCTTTCACTAACTTCTTTTACTACAGCTTTTAATCTTTCTTCAAACTCTCCTTTATATTTTGCACCAGCAATTAATTGTCCCATATCTAAAGCAAAAATTATTTTACTTTTTAAATTTTCTGGAACATCGCCATTTACAATACGCATTGCTAAACCTTCTGCAATAGCAGTTTTACCAACACCAGGCTCACCTACTAGAATAGGATTATTTTTAGTACGTCTAGAAAGTATATGTAAGGTTCTTCTTATTTCTTCATCTCTACCAATTACAGGATCTAATTTACCATTACTTGCTAATTCATTTAAGTTTCTGGCATACTTCTGTAAAGCATTATATTGTTGGCTTTGTGTTTGAGAGTTAATAGTACTTCCTTTTCTTAAATCTTTAATTGCAGCAATTAATCCTTTTTCTGTTAAGCCTGCATCTTTTAAAAGTTTTGCTGTATCATCATTTATATTTAATAAACCTATTAATAAATGTTCTACACTTACAAACTCATCATTAAATTGTTTTAAAGAAGCATTAGCTTTTAATAAAGCATTATTTACATCTCTACTAATATTTTGTGCAGGTTCGTTGCCAGAAGTTTTAGGCAAACGATTAATAGCTTCATCTGTTTTAGATTCTACAAAGTTTACATTAACATTATTTTTCTTTAATAAATATTCTATTGAATTATCATCATCTGCTAACATAGCTTTTAGTAAATGATTTGTTTCAATATTTGGATTACCATTATTAAAAGCAACTTGTTGTGCTGCTTGTATGGTTTCCTGTGCTTTAATTGTATAATTATTTAAATTCATAGTAAATTAATTTGTTGCTTATTTTAAACTTTTATATCACTTTAAATTCTATGTATAAAAGGTTAATTATTTTTTTTAATTTAATTTATTATCTACAAAAATTTATCCATTAAAATAAAGAAGTTATTATGTCATTACATCTAAACAAAAACTGCCTGAAAGTCATGCTATCATTAACTTTTATGTTATTTTTTCAGATAGTTAAAGCTCAATATAATTTTACTAAAGTAAATGATTGGTTAGATAATAATATTGAAAAATTAGGTGGACATGCTGTATTAATGATTTATAAAGATGGACAAATAATTTATAATCATAGTGTAAATAAAGAATCTGAAAAAAGGCAAAGAGTAAAAGAAATGATTGCTAAAAAAAGAGGCATAACTATTAACAAAAAAGATTTTTCTGAAAATACAAAAGAAAGAATAGCCAGTTGTAGTAAATGGTTAAGTGCAGCTTTAGTAATGACATTTGTAGATGAAGGAAAATTAAAAACTACTGATAGTATAGGAAAATATTTACCTATTTTTTCGCAACATGGAAAAGGACATATAACAATAGCACAATGTTTAAGTCATTTAACAGGTATTTATCAACCATCATTAAAAGAAGGCATAAAAAATATTACATCATTAAATACCATGGATGAAGCAATGCAATTTTTTGCAACACAACCAATGGAAGGAGAAGCAGGTAAAACTTTTCATTATGGAAATATAGGTTTACAAATTGCAGCTGCAGTTATAGAAAAAATTTCGGGTAAAAGTTTTGGTATTTTATTTAATGAAAGAATTGCTAAACCATTAGATATGCAACAAACAGATTTTGGTAAAAGTAAAATACCATTAGCAGCAGGTGGTGCTTATAGTAGTGCAAAAGACTATATGAACTTTTTAACAATGATGTTACATAAAGGTACGTATAATGGTAAAAGAATATTAAGTGAAGCGGCAATAGCTGAAATGCAAAAAAATAATATAACTGAGGCAACAAAAATTATTCATAACCCCTCTGTAAATAGACAAACTGCTTATGGTTATGGTGTTTGGATATTTGAGAATAATAAACACCATCAATCAACTACAATAAGTAGCCCTGGATTGTTTGGTAGCTTACCCATTGTAGATTATAAAAGAAATTATTGTTTTTTCTTGATGGCTTATAATATTAATAATAAAGGCCGACAAGAGAATTATCAGGATTTAAAACAAATTATAGATAAGATAGTGGGGGATTAGTTTGGATTTTAAATGAGGGAAAAAAAAGCCAACATGAATAAAATTCAGTTGGCTTTTAAATTAAAGGGGGAGTTTAAAATTATTCTGTTGTTTTTTCTTCTGGTTGCAGTACAGCTGTAATTACATTTTTACCATTAAATAAAAGGTTTGCAGTAGCTTTAATTTGTTCAGCAGTAAGAGCATTCACTAATTTTTCGTAACCTAAGAAATACTCAATACTTGCACCTTCTAACATAATATTTTGGATATTGCTTAACCAAGTACCATTTTCTTTGATATGAGTTTTATATTGCTCTATCCATTGTTGTTTTACTTTATTTAAATTTTCTTTAGAAGGTCCTTTAGTTTTAATGTTTTTAATTTCATTATTTAAAGCAATGATTAAAGTATCTACTTTTTCAGGGCCACAAGGTAATTGTGCTACATAGTTATAATTATTGTAAGGATATTTTTCTACAGAACTATAAATACCACCACCATAAATACCTTGAATTTTTTCTCTTAATTCTTCAATAATTTTAATATTTAAAACTTCGCTGATAGCATCTGCTTGTAAAGCAAGAGCTTCGCTATATTTTGTTTCGCCACTATATACAGCTAATATTAAAGATTTTTCTTCTTTACCTTTATGAAATACTAAGTTTTTAACACCTTTAGCAGTTCTTAAACCATTGTCTTTATATGTATATTTTTTGCCACTAACAGGTAAGCTAGCAATATATTTTTCAATTAACATTTCTGTTGTATCTTTTGGTAAACTACCAACAAATACAAAGTTTAAATTACTTGCATCGCCTAATCTTTCATGATAAATTTCAAGTACTCTATCTAAGTTTACTTTATCATAATACTCACTTTTAGGAATAGCAATAGGAGCAAGAGGATTATTAGCATACATAGTATTGTAGAAAGTATCTATAAAAGCAACTTGAGGGTTAGCTTTCATAAATGCAGTTTGCGATTTTCCTTTGCTAATAAAGCTTTTAAATAATGAAGTGTCT
>CAUJDL010000089.1 GCA_963169635.1 Bacteroidota bacterium | reverse complement strand
AATTATTTTTATTTTACTATACTAGAAAAGGTATTATTTTTACGAATAAAAAATTGCCAAACTAAAGAGCCATTATAAACACCTTGTAGCTGATGTAATTTTTTTTTGTTTGATGGATAATTTTTCTTTGTAAAAAATTTCCATTGAAGTATAGCAATATGTGCCATAAAAATTGCTTTGCATGTACTAACATCTGCACTAAGTAAAGCTTTACATGCTGCAACAAAATCTAACAAACACCTGATGGGTAGCTTATACATTTTTTCTGTGAATGAAAGATTTTTACAAAGCATGATACCATTATTTCTAAAGTTGAGTAATGTTTTTCTATAACCTTTAGGCAATGTACCACCACCAACATGATATACTACAGATGTTGGTTGTACAGCAATACTATAACCTGCTAATTGTATTCGCCAACATAAATCTATTTCTTCCATGTGTGCAAAAAAATATTCATCAAATCCATTTAATTGATGAAATACATTACTACGTATAAACATTGCAGCACCAGAAGCCCAAAATATTTTTTGTGTAGTATTATATTGTGCAGTATCAGTTTCACAAATATCAAATACTCTACCTCTTGCAAAAGGATAACCTAAACAATCTAAATAACCTCCAGCAGCACCTGCATATTCAAATTGTGTTTTATTTTTCCAAGATAAAATTTTTGGTTGGCAAGCAGCAATACTTTTATCATTTTCCATTAAAGCAATTATAGGCTCTATCCATTGAGGTGTAACTTCAATATCTGAGTTTAGTAACACAAAATAATCTGCTTCTATATTTTTTAATGCCCAATTATAACCACCTGCATAGCCTTTATTTTCTTTGCTTAATAATAATTGAACTGTTGGATAGTTTTCTTTTAACCAAAAAATACTTTCATCAGTAGATGCATTATCTGCTACAATAATTTTTTTATTGACATAAGTAGAGGCAATAACAGATGGAAGAAACTGTTGCAAAAAGTTTAATCCATTATAATTTAAAATAACAATAGCAACTGATGGTAACAATGAATTTTATTTTTTGTAAAAATAAGCTTTGTAAAGCTAAAATACATTTCAGCTTTTTGTTGATTTTTTTGTACTCTTTATTTGGCATCAAATAGTTATATTGCAGTTTAATGCAAAAAATTTTTTGCTACAATGAGTATAACAGATAAGCTAAAACATTTTAGAATAGTACGTACATGTGTGTATGCAATAGTTGGTATTATTACTTACCCTGGCATTAGACTGTTTAATAAAATAAAAATAGAAGGTACAGAACATTTAAAAAACTTGCCTAAAAGAAATGTATTATTTGTAAGTAATCATCAAACTTATTTTGCAGATGTAATTACTTTTATACATATTTTATCTGCTGTAAAATGGAGAAAAAAGAACAGACTTGGTTTGCCTTATTATTTATTAAATCCTTTTACTAATTTATATTATGTAGCTGCAGAAGAAACGATGAAAGGAAGTTTTATTAGCAGATTTTTTATTTTGGCTGGTGCATTAACTGTTAAAAGAACTTGGCGTGCAGAAGGTAAAGAAGTAAGTAGAGGTTTAGACCCAAGCGATACAAGAAAAATAAATAAAGCTTTAAATAGTAGTTGGGTAATTACTTTTCCTCAAGGTACTACACAACCTTTTGCACCTGGCAGAAAAGGTACTGGCTTTATTATAAAAAACAATCAGCCAATTGTTATACCTGTTGTTATCAATGGATTTTGGAGAGCCTTTAATAAAAAAGGATTGTCATTTAAGAAAAGAGGCTCTACTCTTTCTGTTCGTTTTAAAGAACCCATGATAATAGATTATACTCAACCTGTAGAAGAAATTTTAGAACAAGTGATGGATGCTATTGAACAAAGCAAAAATTATATGCTTAAAGGCAAACATCATTTAATGAAAAATATCATTGATAAATAAATTTACCTTAGTACAACTTACAATAAATATATTGTATTAGTTATAAGCTTTAATCATATATACACAATCTTCTATTTGCTTAATTTGATTTACTCTATCTGTATTTTTAATAGAAGAATAAGCAGGAAGTTTTATACGCTGATAAGATGTATCTAATTTTTTAATATCATCAATTAAGCTATAAATATATTTACTTGTTATTGCAAATGTTACACCATCTGCTTGGCGTTCTTTAGTACTAATTACACCAACTACTTCGCCTTTTTTATTTAATAAAGGGCCACCACTATTACCAGGATTAGCACTTAACTGTATTTGGCAACTTAATGTATCGCCAGCATAACCTGTTTTAGCACTTAAATAACCAGCATTATACACTATTTCGTTTTTAGGATAGCCTAAAGTAAATATTTCTTCACCTAATTCTATGCTATGTTTTGTAATAGCATAAGGTAAAGATTTAAAAGGAGTAAAATCTTTATCATCAATTTTTAAAACAGCTAAATCTTTGGTAACATCTATGTAAACTAATTTAGTTTTATACTCTTTACCATTATTATAAACATTTGCAAAAGCAGCATCTTTTAAAATGTGTGCATTGGTAATTAAATAACCTTTACCATCAATTAAAAATCCTGTACCACCACCTCTTACATCTGCATTTACAGGCATTTTAGAAACTACTTCATTAATTTTATTTCCTTGATAGCGTTGTCCTTGTTTTAGTTTTTCTACCTCTTGTCCTAATTGTTGAATTGCTTGTTTATTAGTAGGTGCAAAAAATGAAACAAGACCACTAATAGCTAAAGCCATTGCACCACTTACAACAGCAGCAATAGCAGTAACTTTACGATACTTGTTCCAAAGCAATACAATTTTAGCTTTTGTATTTTGCTGAATACTTTCTCCTATTGTACCTTCTTGTATTAGTTTATTATGAACCTCGTGTAGGTTGTGTTTTAATCTTTGGTTAGCAGCAAAATCTTCCATTTGATGAGAAAACATGCTATGCTCTACCACCATTTGGTCTATTTCTGGAACATTTTTTCTTTGAAGCTCAAAAAATGCTTTTTCTTCAGGTTGCATTTTTCCTTCTAAGTAGCGTTCTATTGTTTGTATCAGTTGTATATCGTCCATCATCACTCTCCTATATTATATTGTGCAAAAAATAATTTTTTTAATCTTACCAAACACTTGTATTTCTGTGTTTTAGCATTATCTGCATTGGTATAGCCAAATTGTTTGGCTAAGTCTTGCATATTTACTTTTTTTATATAAAAGCTTTCAATTAAACTTCTACAAGGTTCGCCTAAACTATTCATAGCTCTTTCCATCATAGCAAAATCCATGTTTCTTTTTTCATGAATTTCTAAATCTTCTTCTACTTGAATAGTTTCTTCAAATCCATCAATTTGATTATGGTATTTATCAATTTGATGTAATCTTTTTAACCAAAGTCTTTTACAAACAGAATAGATATATGTATTAATCTTACAAGTTAAAACAAAAGATTCTGTTTGTGCTTTTTCGTAAAGAGCTATCATTGCTTCTTGAAAAATATCTCTTGCATCGTCATAAGAACCATTGTTATTTAAAATATAATTTTGAATTATATTAAAGTTATCTTTATAAATAACTTCAATGGCCTTTTTATCATTTTCTGCCAATCCTTTCAATAATGCTTGTTCGTTAACCTCAGATTTCACAAGATGTATTATTTATACTATTAATTGAATAAAAGTAACCCATTCGTTTGTTAAAAAAAATTTTTTAGATTTTTTGAAAAATATTGGGTTACCTTTTTACTAATTGATGTATTAAGTAGAAATTAAATCACAATAAAACAAAAAAAACATGAAAAAAGTTCTTGCATTATTAGCAATCGTAGCTTTCGTAGCTTGTAACAGTTCTGAAACTACAGAAACTCCAGCTGACACTACAACTGTAGCACCTGCTCCAGCTCCTGAAGCTCCAGTAGCTGATACAACTGCTCCAGCTGTTGATACAACTAAAAAAGCTGAAGCTCCTGCTACAAAATAATTTATAGCAGTATAACTGTAAGTGAAGTAATTGATTTGAGGTTGTAAATGCTTGCATAAATTATTACAGTTATCAAAAATTTTCATATGGCAAGCAATCGTTAGAGGCCATCCTGTTTCCACAGGAAGGCTTTTTTATTTTGTTTATATTAATTTTGCTCCATGCTTTCAGATAAAGAAGAAAAATTTATTACTTATTGGGAAAAGAATAGATTATTACAGAAAAAAAATACCAAACAATTTTTGATAGGTTTAACGATGGGTTTACTTATTGGTTTTACATCTTTAGTACTCATTTTTACAGGTTGGTACGAGAGGGCAACAATGGTTGCAAATTCTAGATTAAGTCCTATAGTTTTTTTAATTGCTGTAATAACACTTGCTGTTTTTATTGCATTTATTAATAGAAAATATAAATGGGAGCAATATGAACAACAATATCTTGAGTTAATGGCTAAGAAGAAAAAAAAAGCCAAAAATATGCAGCAAAATAAATAAATACTCTGTCTTATAGTTAACTATATTGTAGCTGCTGTTTATGAAAAAACTTTACATTCTTTTACTTATTCCTTTTTGCTTTTTATCATCTTGCAATAAAAATACTGAAGGTTGTACACCTGTATTACCTATTGATGAAAAAGCAGCTATGATTGCATTTTGTACTTCTCATGGTATTAATTATACAGAACATACATCTGGTATTTTATATGAAATCATTAATCCAGGTAGTGGTATTACACCAACTCTTAGTGCTAAAATATTTATTTATTATCAGGGTACATTATTAAATGGCTCTCAGTTTGATGCACAAGCAGACCCCAGTTTAACAGGTTGGTATTTAAATAGCTTAATAGATGGTTGGCAAAAAGGCTTACCATTAATTAGTAAAGGAGGAAGAATAAAATTAGTAATACCCTCTTCATTAGCTTATGGATGTACAGGCTCTGGCGTAATACCTGCTAATGCACCTTTATATTTTGATATTACTTTAACCGAAGTAATTCCTTAGTAAAATATTTAAAAGAAGTAGGATTTATAAGCTACTTATTCACATAGATTTTATATTATCATAAGCTTTTTATTGTTTTTTGCTTATTGCATATTTCAATCCCCTATCTTTGCCCACTCTAAAAAATGTAAAATCATTACTAATTATGCAACTGAAAGGTTTAGTTAGATTTTTTGCTATTGCACTTATTCTTATTTGTTTGTATCAGTTATCATTTACATGGATTGTACATAACCATGAAAAAGATATGAGCATTAAT
The DNA here is from genome assembly GCA_963169635.1 of Bacteroidota bacterium. Lineage (GTDB taxonomy): Bacteria > Bacteroidota > Bacteroidia > Chitinophagales > Chitinophagaceae > UBA1930. The sequence goes on along the minus strand of CAUJDL010000089.1, from coordinate 4,429 downwards.
GCTGATAAGTGGGTAAAAAATAATTATGTTTCTGCAAAAGAAAAATATGCTGGAAATATTGAATTACAAGCTTTGTACAATGATACTTTAGAAATTATTAAGAAAGTACGTTTACAACGTTTATTAGATAGTACAAAAGAAAGTAAAATTGGTCTGTTTGGCCTTACTACTTACCAAAATGCAAAAGACAAGGAATTGTTATTAGGCTTGGATTTGCAAGGTGGTATGAGTGTAACAATGGAAGTTGGCTTAGATGGATTAATTGAATCTTTATCGGGCTATACAAAAGACGAAAAATTTAATGCTGCATTAGATGCTGCTGTTAAATTAAAAGCTAATAGTAATGCCGATTTAGTTTCTTTATTTGCACAAGAGTATAAAAAAATAAATCCATCAGGTAAACTTGCTCCATTCTTTGCAGCTAAAAGTAGTGGTAAAGTAAAGTTTGATGATACAGATGAAAAAGTTGTATCTTACTTAAAAGAGCAATCTGCTAATGCATTTGCCAATACATTTAGAATAGTAAATAAACGTATTGATAAATTTGGTGTAGCTTCTCCAAATATTAATCAAGACCCCGCTAAAGGTATTATTACTGTAGAACTTGCAGGTGTTACAGATCATGAAAGAGTTCGTAGATATTTACAATCTACTGCTAACTTACAATTCTTTGAAGTATATACTTTTCAAGATAATGAATTAGTAAAAGGTTTTGAAACTGCTAATAAATCTTTACAAGATTATTTAAATGGTGTAAAAACTGAAACTACAACAACTGTATCAGATAGTACTGCTACAACTACAAGTAATAAAGTAGATACTACTAAAACTTTAAAAATATCTGATGTAGATAATAATGCAACTGCAAGTACAGATACATCAAAAAATAAAAATAATGCCGACCCAATAAAATCTTTATTATTAGGTGGAGGAGAGCATCAAGCATCACCTAATAAACAAGGTGGTTATTCTTATCCTGCTGCATTAGCTTATGTAGCAACGAAAGATACAGGTTTACTAAATCAATATTTAGCAATGGATATTGTAAAAAGTAAATTCCCTAACAACCTTGTATTTATGTATGGCAAAGCAGAAGGTGAAGATGGTAAAGCATCTAAAACTTTATTAAACCTTTATGCAATAAAAACATTAGATAATGGACAAGCAAAATTAGAAGGTGAACATGTAGCAGAAGCTAAACAAGGTTATGATGGTAGTAGAGCTATTATTCACATGAACATGAATAAAGAAGGTACTAAACTTTGGAGCGATTTAACTACCAAAAATGTAGGCAAACCTGTAGCTATTGTTTTAGATAATTTTGTTTATTCTGCTCCAAATGTAAATGAACCTATTACAACAGGTAGCTCTCAAATTTCTGGAAACTTTACAGTAAAAGAAGCACAAGACTTAGCAGATATTTTACAAACAGGTAAATTACCTGCACCTGCAAAAATTGTTCAAGAACAAATTATTGGTCCTACGTTAGGTGCAGAAGCTGTTAAAGGTGGTGGAATGAGTTTCTTAGTTTCATTCTTAATCATTTTTGCTTTAATGGTTGTATATTATAATACTGGTGGTTGGGTAGCTAATATTGCTTTAATATTAAACTTACTTTATACTGTTGGTATTTTAGCTGCATTAGGTTTTACACTTACTGCTGCTGGTATTGCAGGTTTAGTATTAACCATTGGTATGGCTGTAGATACTAACGTAATTATTTTTGAACGTATTAAAGAAGAGCTTACAAAAGGAAAGAGTTATCAAGTTGCAGTTGCAGATGGTTATAAACGTTCATTAGCACCTGTAATTGACTCTCACGTTACATCATTCTTAACTGCTGCTATATTATTTAACTTTGGATTTGGACCAATACTTGGTTTTGCAACTACACAAATGTTAGGTCTTTCTTTAAGTTTATTCTGTGGTATTTTAGTTTCTAGATTAATTACAGATATTTATGCAAATAGTAAAAAAGATCGTCACTTTAAATATTTCACAAAAGTTTCTAGCAGAATTTTTAAACATGCAACATTCCCATTCATTAAATACAGAAAAATAGCTTATGTAATATCAGTAGTTATTCTTTTCTTAGGTATTGCATCTTTCTTTAATGGTTTTGATGAAGGTGTAGAATTTGCAGGTGGACGTAGTTATGTTGTAAAATTTGAAAAACCTGTTGCTATAGATGGTTTAAGAGAAGAATTAAAAGAAGTATTTGAAGGCGAAACACCTATAATAAAAACTGTAGGAACTGCTGAACAGCTTGATATTACTACCTCTTATAAAATTCATGAAACTGGTCAAAAAGTAGATTCATTAGTAGAGCAAACTTTATTTAATGGATTAAAAAAATATTTACCAGAAGGTACTACTTATCATGATTTTACTACACAATACAAACAACGCTCTCAAACTGTATTACCTACTATTTCTAAAGATTTAAAACAAGGTGCTGTAAAAGCTGCAATTGTTGCAGTATTTATGATTTGTTTATACATCTTCTTACGTTTTAGAGATTGGAGATATTCTTTTGGTACTATTGTAAGTTTAATGCACGACGTATTTGTAACTTTAGCTGTATTCTCTTTTGCAAAAAGTATTGTACCATTCCCATTAGAGATTGACCAACATTTTATTGCTGCAATACTTACAGTAATTGGTTTCTCTATGAACGATACAGTAATTGTGTATGATAGAATTAGAGAAGATACCAGATTATATCCTAGCTTAAGTAAAGAAGAAGTAGTAAATACAGCGATAAATCAAACATTAAGTCGTACAATCATGACTTCATTAACTGTATTTATTACCATCTTAGTATTATTTATTTTTGGTGGAGAAGTTACCAGAGGATTTTCATTTGCAATGCTTATAGGTGTTGTAACTGGTACTTATTCTTCTATATTTGTAGCTGCACCTATTTTAGTAGATATGGCTAAAAATAAACCTTTAGGTAAAAAAGAAAAGAAAACTTCTTAATACAATAAAAATAACATTACTAAAAATCCTCAACATAAGTTGAGGATTTTTTTATCTATAACATTTATAAAGTATGTTACAGTAAACTATACAATGTATAAATTTTTGTGTGTATTGAATATTACTGAAAAATGTTTTGATGTTTTGAATGTAGTAAATTAATATATTTTTTTTGCATTTGCTTTGTTAGAAAACTTTGATGAATAAAATTTATCCAGATGGGTAATATGTTATTAAACTTAGTATAAATACTGTTTAGAGCTTTAGAATTTATTTGCATTGTTGAAGCTAATACATCAAAATCTTTTTTCTTCAACTTATTTTTCTTACCATTAATGGATAAAGCAGATTCTTCTTTATCGTCTTCAATTACTAAAGCCAACTAATTGTTTCTATCATATTGTATCATATCTACTATTTTAATTTAGCAAAATGTATCAAATCATTTATAAAAAAATAAAGCCTTCATGATTACATGAAAGCTTTAAGAAAAAATATTTTTTAAAGTAATTATAAAGTAGAATAAATAATTCTTATTCTCATTTTTCTGTTTGTTTGAGCATTATTACCACCTAATAATTTTACTCTACCAATAGATGCAGTATTAAAAGGTGTAGTAGCAATAGGATAAACACCTGCTATATTTCCTTCTCCTGCATAAACATAATCTGCTACAGGAGCAAATAAATATAAATCATATACCTTTTGTTTAAAAGTTATGATGCTTTGAATATATCTTGAAATATTAAAACTATAAGATGCTATCCTTTTATTATTAGGATCATTTTTATAAATTATATTACCTCCAAAAACTGGCAAATTATCAACTACACCACCTTGCCCCATGACAATATCTTTTGGTATATAAAATCTATATGCAGCAGAATCAGGATGTGTACTAATGGCTGCTAAAAATAAATTAGGTGCAGTAAATGTATTATAGAAAGCATCGTTATCTGCATCTTGCTCCATTACTAACTCTGCACGATGAATAATTCTATTACTAATATTACTTAGTAATGCTGGTGTTTTAATTCTTACATAATTACCTTGCCCTGCTTGTAAAAACAATAAATTATCTTGAGTAGTTGTAGCATTAGTTAAATATGCAGCAGACTGTGAGCCTGTTCTATTTCTAACAATATTATTTAAAGAACCCATGTTTGCACCACCTGTTCTAAAATAAGTAATTACAGTAGTATCTACACCATTACGTTGTTTATATTTATAATACAAAGCAACTTTACTATTAGTATCTGTAAGCGATATTTTTAGTAATGTATTAGCATTATTTTGAGGTACAATAGATATACCTCTAAACATACTTGAAAATTGTGTACTACTAAAATATGCATTACTACTATCAAATTGTTTAAGTAATTTATTACCAAAAGAATTGTTTAAAGTAATTCTAATTTGGTTTTTTGAATTTTCGCTAAAAGCTTTT
>CAUJDL010000088.1 GCA_963169635.1 Bacteroidota bacterium | reverse complement strand
TTTGCTACAACTTTATTCATACTATATACATTTATGCAACAAATATAAGTGTTATAGCTTTTATTATTTGGCTTGTAAATGATTGTTACAAGTTTTTACGCAATAAAAAAATAAATTCATTTTATATTAAGCTATTATCTTTATTCTGTTTATGAAATGGGTAATAAAATTTTTGCAGTTTATCTATTGTATCTATGCACTCATCATGTTTATTATTATCATGCTCATAGCATTTCCTTTTATTTTAATAGCATCTGCATTTGGAATAAAAGGAGGTAATTTTATTTATGAAATTTGCAATATTTGGGCAAGAACATGGTATTTTTTTGTTGGCGTTTTTCAGTCAATTATTTATGAGGAAAAACATGATAGGCATCAGCAATACATTTTTGTAGGCAACCATATTTCTTATATGGATATTCCACCAATTGTTACATCTATTAAACAACCATTTAGAGCTTTAGGAAAATATGAAATGGTAAAAGTGCCCATATTTGGACAAATTTATAGGTCTTGTGTAATTTTAGTTGATAGAAGAAATGCAGAAAAAAGATCTAAAAGTGTAAGAGCATTAAAAGCTGCTATTAACAAAGGAATTTCTGTTTTTATTTTTCCTGAAGGAACATTTAATGAAACAGGTAATCCATTAAAAAGTTTTTATGATGGTGCTTTTAGAATTGCTATAGAAACACAAACACCTATTAAACCATTATTATTTATAGATACATTACAAAGATTGCATTACAAAAGTATTTTTAGCTTAACACCTGGTAAAAATAGAATTGTTTATTTAAAAGAAATAGAAGTAAAAGGATTAACCATGCAAGATTTACCAATGCTGAAACAGCAGGTTTATGAATTGATGGAAGAAGGTTTAAGAAAATATATACAGTATTAAGCAAGTAAATTTTTTAATGCACATTACACAACACGATAGCAAACATATTCTTTCTTCTTCTTCATTATATGCAGAAGTAATTATTCCTTTAGCATTACCACAAACATATACTTGGCAAGTTCCTGCAAAATTTAAACATGAAATTAAAATTGGTATTAGGGTAGAAGTACAACTAAGAAATAAAAAATATGCTGGTATAGTTGCTAATCTTTTTACTACAATAGATGAAAAATTTAAGCCTAAAGAAATTCTAAATATTTTAGATGATGAACCCATAGTATATGAAAAACAATTAGCACTTTGGCAATGGATTGCTCAATATTATATGTGTACCAAAGGCGAAGTAATGCAAGCTGCAATACCTGCTAATTTAAAATTGACAGGAGAAAGTATTTTAATTTGGAATAATGAAATAGATCTGAATGATATAAGCCTAACAGATGAAGAATATATAGTAGCAGAAGCTTTAGAAATTAAAAAAGAATTAAAGCTTAGCGAAGTACAAAAAATTTTAGATGCTAATCATGTATATCCAATCATTAAAAAATTAATAGATAAACAAGTTTGTTATATATGGGAAGAATTAAAAGAAAAATTTTCTGCACGAAAAGAAACTTATATTACACTTCATCCAACATATAAAGAAGAAGAAAAATTAGCAGCATTATTAAATAGTTGGAGCAAAGCACCCAAACAATTAGCACTATTATTAGCTTACTTACATTTTGCTAAAACAACAGGAGAAGTTTTGCAATCTCAATTACTAAAAAAAGCAAATGCTTCAAGTGTACTTTTAAAATCGTTGATAGATAAAAATATTTTAATAGTAGAAAAAAGAAGTGTTGATAGAATTTCTTATTTGCCAAAACAAATACATATTGATTTTACTTTATCTGCAATACAACAACAAGCTTTTCATCAAGTACAAGAACAATTAAAACAATTGAATGTTTGCTTACTACATGGTATTACAGCAAGTGGTAAAACATTAATTTATATAAAACTGATAGAGCAATATATACTTCAAGAGCAACAAGTGTTATACATGCTGCCAGAAATTGCTTTAACCTCACAAATTATTAGACGAATACAAAAACATTTTGGTGGTTATATTGCGATTTATCATTCTAAGTTTAATGCAAATGAAAGAGTAGAAATTTGGAATAAAGTAAAAACAGGCGAAATAAAAATTGTATTAGGTGCAAGAAGTTCTTTACTACTACCATTTCAAAATTTAGGATTAATAATTGTAGATGAAGAGCATGATGCAAGTTATAAACAACAAGACCCTGCACCACGTTATCATGCAAGAGATACAGCTATTTATTATGCTTCTTTATTTAATCAAGCAAAAGTAGTTTTAGGCAGTGCTACACCTGCTATTGAAACTTATTTTAATGCACAGCAAAATAAATATGGCTTAGTTACATTACATGAAAGATATGGCAATGTTGCAATGCCATCAATAGAAATTATTGACCTTAAAAAAATTGCTGTTGCAACACAACAAGCAAAAGAAAAAAATACTGCACAACAAAAAATAATTTTATCGTCACAGCTTTTAAATGAAATAGCTATTTCATTGGCTAATAAAAAACAAGTTATTTTATTTCAAAACAGAAGAGGCTATAGCCCATATATGTTTTGTAAAACCTGTGGATGGATACCTCAATGTAATCATTGTAATGTTACACTTACCTTTCATAAATCTACTAATAAATTAACTTGTCATTATTGTGGTACTGCTTATCCTGCAATAAATACTTGTGCTGTATGTGGTAGTCATCATTTTATACAGAAAAATTTTGGTACAGAAAAAATTGAAGAACTTTTAGCAGAACATTTTAAAGATGCAGTAATTGCCAGAATGGATATTGATAGTGTAAAAGGTAAAAATGCTCATGATAATTTAATTAAACTTTTTGAACAACAAAGAATAGATATTTTAGTAGGCACACAAATGGTAGTAAAAGGTTTAGATTTTGAAAATGTAAATTTGGTAGGTATTGTAGATGCTGATGGCATTTTAAACTTTACAGATTTTAGAGTGAATGAAAGAGCTTTTCAATTAATGGAGCAAGTAAGTGGTCGTGCAGGAAGAAAAGATGGTATTGGTAAAGTACTTATTCAAGTAAATAATATTCAGCACCCAGTTTTACAATTTGTACAGCAACACGATTATGCAAAACTTTATCACTACGAACTTGAAGGAAGAAAAATTTATCATTATCCACCTTTTTACAGAATTATTACTGTAACATTTAAACACAAGCAAACACATATTGCAGAACAAGCTGCACATATTATGGTGCATGGCTTACAAGCAAATTTTAAACCTTATATTCAGGGGCCATCAAAACCAATTATAGATAAAATTAGAAATTTGTATTTGTGGGAAATTTTAATAAAACTCCCTAAAGATGCCAATATTATACAACATTGTAAAGATGCTATACATCAACAAATTGCTATAATACACAATACCAAAAATTTAAGCAATGTTGTAATTATTCCAGATGTAGATACTATTTAATTTTTCTTTTATTAAACTCTTTGTTTAATTTTCAGTCAGAATTTTACAGCAATTATTAAAAGCTGATTTTATGCTTAAAAAAATAGCTTTTTCTTTTTTATTTATTACAGCATTTACTATACTCTCATCGTTTTATACATCTAATAAAGTATATGACGATACAATAAAATTTCCTTATAAAAAACAAGGTCTTACAGATAAACAAGCAGCAGCTCATTTGCTTAGTAGATTTACATTTGGTGTTACACCAACATTGATAGATGATGTAGTAAAAGAAGGTTTAGAGCAATGGTTTATACATCAATTAAATGCAGATTTGCCCGATAATTTATTGAATGAAAAATTAACTGCTTTTGAAATATTAAAATTAAATAACAAAGAAATTTTTGAAAAATATCCTAGGAATAATTTTGTTATTAAAATGGCAGAAGAAGAAGGTGTTATTACAAAAGAAGAAGTAAAAGCTACTGATAACAATGATGTAAAACAAAAACTACAAGCTTACAAAAAGGCTAAAGGTTTTTTGCCACCAAGTAATATCATGCGACAAATGGTTAATCAAAAAATTATTAGAGCCATTTATACCAACAATCAACTACAAGAAGTAATGACAGATTTTTGGTACAATCATTTTAATATTTCTGCAGCTAAAAATCAGTGTTTAACTTTTATTCCTGTTTATGAAAATGCTACTATCAGAAAAAATAGTTTAGGCAGTTTTGAAAATTTATTAATAGCTACAGCAAAGTCGCCAGCTATGCTAATGTATTTAGATAATTTTAGCAGTGTAGGTTTTAATGATGCTTTTGGTAATAGAAATTTTAATAGAGCCAAAAATAAAAATGCTGGTCTTAATGAAAACTATGCAAGAGAAGTAATGGAATTGCATACTTTAGGTGTAGATGGAGGATATACACAAAATGATGTAACAGAAGCTGCACGTGTATTAACAGGTTGGACAGTTTATCCTTTTACAGATAAAGGACCTATGGGCAAAATAAAAAAAGCAATAGAAAAATATCATGATAGATTAACAGAAAATGGATTTGTACATGAAGGCGATTTTTTATTTGCTGCTAACAGACATGATACAAAAGAAAAAACAGTTTTAGGAAAAAAATTTAATGCAGGTAGAGGTTATGAAGAAGGAGAAACACTTTTAAAAATGTTGGCCAATCATACTTCTACAGCAAAATTTATTGCTAAAAAATTAGCTGTAAGATTTGTGAGTGATAATCCACCTCAAATATTAATTAATAAAATGGCTAACACTTTTTTACAAACAAAAGGTAATATAAAACAAGTATTATTAACGATGGTACAAGCTCCTGAATTTTGGACTAAAGATGCTTTAAGAGAAAAAATAAAATCGCCTTTTGAACTTGCCATTAGCACAGTCAGAATTTTACAAGCAGAAGTTTTTAATCCTATGCCTATAGCAAGATGGATAACACAAATGGGACAAAAAGTGTACTTTTATCAAGCACCAACAGGCTTTCCTGATAATACTTCATTTTGGATTAATACAGGTTCTTTATTAAACAGAATGAATTTTGGATTATCAATTGCAGCAAATAAAATTAATGGACTAAAAGTAAATTTAGCTGTATTAACCAATAATCAAGAGCCAGAAAGTGCAGAGAAAGCTTTAGCTATTTATGCTAAAAAATTATTACCTCAAAGAGATATTCAACCAACCATAAAAAGATTACAACCCTTATTACAACAAACAGATTTAATTAATAAGGTAAATAATATTACTGCTAAAAATAAATATACTAATGATGATGATATAGATGATGACAATATGGAATATACTACTAAAAAATTAGTAAAGCATGATGAAGCTGTAACTAATAATTATATAGACAATCAAGAAATGATAAAACATATTGTAGGTATTATTTTAGGTTCACCAGAATTTCAAAGAAGATAAATTTTATTTTATGAGTACAAGAAGAGCATTTATCAAAAATTCAGGACTTACCATGTTTGGTATTGGTTTAGGTGGCATACCATCTTTTGTAGTAAAAGCTGCGGAGAGTTTTAAAAAAGAAAATTTATATCAGCAAAAGAAAATTTTAGTATGTATTTTTCAACGTGGTGCAATGGATGGTTTAATGGCTGTTACACCATTTACAGATAATTTTTTAAAAGCTGCCAGACCAACTTTATTTTTAGAAGCAGGTAATAATAAACCTTTGATAGATTTAGATGGAAAGTTTGGATTGCATCCAAGCTTTAAAGTATTTGAAAATTTATTTAAAGAAAAAAGATTAGCTATTGTGCATGGCATGGGTAGCCCTAATAATTCAAGAAGCCACTTTGATGCACAAGATTATATGGAGTGTGGTACACCTTTTCAAAAAAATACAAGAACAGGTTGGTTAAACAGAGCAGTTGGTTTAATGGGTCACGAAGCATCGCCTTTTAAAGCTGTGAGTCTTACTACATCTTTACCTAAAAGTTTTTATGGCAATAATGCAGCAATTGCTATTAGCGATTTAAAAAATTTTTCGTTACAAATGAAAGGTAATCCAAATGCTGCTGCAACTGTAAGTAAGAGTTTAGAAGATATGTATGATGATGCTTCATCTTCTTTAATTGGCGAAACAGGTAAAGAAAGTTTTGAAGCAATTAAAATTTTACAAAAAACATCAATGGCAAATTATACACTTGAAAATAATGCTGTATATCCTACAACAGATTTAGGAAAAAGCTTACAACAAATTGCACAACTAATAAAATTAAATGTAGGTTTAGAAATTGCTTTTGCAGAACAAGGTGGTTGGGATACACATTTTAATCAAGGAAAAGAAACAGGCACTTTTGCTCGTAATGCTTTAGATTTAAGTAATAGCATTGCTGCATTTTGGGCAGATTTAGGACAACTGCAAGATAATGTTGTAGTAATGAGTATGACTGAATTTGGCAGAACTGTAAAACAAAATGGTACAGGAGGTACAGACCATGGAAGAGCAAGTTGCAATTTTATTTTAGGTAATTATGTACAAGGCGGAAAAGTATATGAAAAAATACAACCTTTAGCAGTAGAAAATTTAGAAGATGGAAGAGACTTACCTGTAACTACAGATTTTAGATCTGTTTTTTATGAAGTAGCTACAAAGCACTTAAACATTCAGGCTAAAGAAATATTATTTCCAGATTGGCAAGGCGAAAATATTGCCTTAATGAATGGATAAAAAAATTGGTAGTAATGATAAGATGATAAATTACCTATCGCTACTACCAACTTAAATTTTATTGAAGCAATATTATTTTTGTATTGCTGGTTCTAACACATGTTTATCTTTAATATTAGTTACCTCTACATCAAAAACAAGATTTGAGTAAGGAGGAATTATTGGTGGAGATCCCATTTGTCCATAAGCAAGACTTGCAGGAATAATTAATTTTCCTTTGCTACCTTTTGTAAAATATTTTAAACCTTCTTCCCAACCTGGTATTACACTACCTTCTCCTAAACCAAATGATAGTGGGTCGCCCACAGGTTTTCCATTTTTTACATTGCCATCAAACTCTTTTTCATTACTCATTAATTTGCCAGTATAATAAACAGAAATTACTTTACCTACATGAGCTTTAGTAGTATCTGTACCTTCTTTTTCAATTACTACACCAACACCATTTTCAGAAATTATAGCTTTATATTTTTTCTTAGCTATATAATCTTTTACTTCTTTTTTCTCACGTTGTTTTTGAGCTTCTAATTCTTTATAATAATCTTTTTCTTGCTCAGCTTGGTCTGCAAATAATTTTAAATATTCTACTTTACCAGTTATAAAACCACCTTTTTTAAATACATCATTATACACCACAACACCATTTTTTACCATACTATCAATACTCATAGTAAATTCTATTTTATCGCCTATATAGCATTGTGTCATTACTTCTGTAAAATTATATTTTCCATTTCTTATTGTATCTACAGAAAGATAAACAGGTATATGACCAAAAGTTCCTGCAATAAGGCTATCTTTTATTTTATATTCATAGTGCATATTAATAAAATTGCCTTGAGCTATTTTATGCTTACGTGGTCCCTTAGTAATTTTATAAGGCATACCAGTAGGCGTTTTTTGATATTGATTACAAGCTCCTAAAAATAGAGAAGCTATCAAGGTAAAGGTTAATACTTTTTTCATTGTAATGCTTGTTCGTATTGTTTTAATATTTGTTTAAATTTTTGTACAGTTTCATCTACACTTTCATCACTTCTTCCACCAGATGCATTAAAGTGCCCACCACCTTCAAAATGAAGTCTTGCAAAAGTATTTACATCAAAATTACCTTTGCTTCTAAAACTCCATTTTCTTTCTTCATTTCTATCAATAACAATAGCACCAAATTTTATTCCTTCAATAGTTAATAAATAATTTACTAAACCTTCTGTATCGCCTGTTTTAATATCATAACGTTGTAAGTCTTGTTTATAAACATACATGATAGCTGTATTGTATTGATATAAAACTTCCATTCTGTTGGTTAATACAAAACCAATAAATCTTAAACGGCCTTCTAAAAAGTTATCATAAATATGCTCATGAATTGGTGTATGTTGTAAACCTATACTTTTAAAATAAGCAATCATAGCATGTACAGATGCAGTAGCTGAAGGAAAACGAAAAGAGCCAGTATCTGTCATAGTGCCTGTATATAAGCAAGTAGCAATATCAATATTAATAAGGTGTTGATAGCCACTATCTACTATAAAATCATACACCATTTCGCAAGTACTACTTTTAGCAGTATTGCTAATACCATAATTAAATGCACTTACTTGAGGCTCTTGATGATGGTCTATTAAAATTTTAATTGCATTTGAGTTTTCAATGTGTACTGCTACATGTTTTGTTCTGTGTAGTACATTAAAGTCTAAACAAAAAATAAAATCAGCATCTGCAATAATTTGTTTGCAAACATTTTCTTTTTGTTCAAAGTTTAGTACTGAATTAGCAGTAGGCATCCAATCTAAAAAATTAGCCCAATTAGTGGGAGAAATTACTGTTACTTGATGCGATAATTGAATTAAAAAATGATACAAACCTAATGAACTACCCATAGCATCGCCATCAGGTTTTTGATGAGTTACAATAACCACTTTAGATGGTGTACTTAGTTTAGGAAAAAATTGTTCAATAGATTGCATCATAAAATGGTGGCAAATGTAGTGTAATAAAACATTTAATACACACTAAAACAGTATTTAAACAGAATATTTTCTTTAAAAATTTTATAGAAATTTGTAAGCTTATTAAACTTCAAATGGCAAATAACTTATATTGCAAATGTGAATTATTTACAGCTTTGCTACTATGCATTTAATTATGGCTTTAGTGCTTATAAACAACTAAGCTTTATTAAAAACTATCTACAACCTATGGTAGATAAGCATTGTGCAGCACTCAATTATCCTTTATCTGCCAAAGAGCAAAAGAAAGTGGGGTTTTATTATCCTCTATTTAATCATATAGTTAATTGCGAAAATTATTTATGTATTAAAGGAAGAAAGCTTACACTTGATGAAACCAAAAGAATGACTATTATTTCTGCAATGGCCACTTTGCACGATGATTTAATAGATGAAGAAAATTGGGAAAAAGAAACTTATTTAAAAGTTTTAGACAGAACATTACCTGCAACATTACAAACACCTAAAGTAAAATTAATTTTTGCATTAGAAGATGAGTTGCACAAAATTTGGCAGCCTACAACAGCTTATCAACAAGCATTAAAAGTTGCTACAGATTGGCAAATTATTTCTGCTAAACAATTAGATGAAAATATTACACTACAAGAAACTTTATATATCTCTGAAAATAAATGTGGCAACAGCTCTTTACTTTGGGCAAGTGTAATGAGTGAAGATTGGAAAAAAGAAGATGATGCTTTTATTTTTCAAAGTGGTTTTGTAGGGCAAATTGTCAACGATTTATTTGATACTTTTAAAGACAGAGAAGATGGTGTATATACTATTGTAAGAAAAACTGAAAGTATAGCACAGGCCAAAGAAATATTTTTAAGAGAGTGTGCTAAACTGCATCAATTAATATTAGCTTGTAATGTGCCACACAAAAGAAAACTAACCACCATAAGAAGAATGGCTTGTGTACATGCTTTTGCCTTAGTGGCTTTAGAACATTTACAAAATACCGAAAATAAATATGGCAAACCTATGCAATGGAATAAGCCATTAAGAAAAGAGTTAGTAACAGATATGGCTTTTTGGAGCAATAAATTTAAGCTGTTGCAATATGCTTGTAAGTTAGCTGCTTTAAGATAAATTTATAGTAATTGGTTACTAATAAAATCTGCTAATTCTTTATCGTGTAAGTTAATAGCAATTATTTTTCCTGTAGCATCAATAATTATATTATAAGGCAATCCTTCAATTGCATAGTCAGCAGCAACTTTACTTCTCCAAAATTTTAAGTCGCTAATTTGTGGCCAATTAATATTAAAACGTTGTATAGCACTTAACCAATTTTCTTTGCTTTTATCTAACGATACACCTAAAATTTCAAACCTGTTTTCTTGTACATCTTTAGCATGTTTATCGTACATAGCTTTTAATGCAGGTTGCTCTTTAATACAAGGTGCACACCACGAAGCCCAAAAATCTATTAATACTAATTTGCCTTTTAAAGAAGATAATTTTAAAATAGTACCATCTGGTTTAGGCAATGCAATTTCAGGAGCATATTGCCCTACTTGTATTTTGGGTTCTTGTGCTTTTAGTTGAAAAGCAAAAAATAAAATAAATAGTAAACTAAAAAAATGTTTCATTATTCATCGTTCATAGGATAACCTTTATCTATCCAATTAGTTTTAATATTATTAGGTAAGTTTAAAAGTTTTGCATTTTTAAAACCCATTTCATTTAAAGTTTTAAAAGCAGGTCTTACGTTAGGACATCTATCAAATGGGCAGCAACCACAATAAATTACTACTTCTTTGTCTTTGCTTACATTTTTTAATTGAGCTTTTAGTTTAGCTACATTACTTGCAGATTGTGTAGCACCAACATCAACAGAATTTTTAATAATTGCATCAGGACCAATACAAATAATCAGCATATTTTTTGTTTGATTATTAGTAATTTTTTTTGCAAGAATAGCAGGGTCTAATAATTGTTGACTTGTCCATGGCTCTTTATTTGATTGAGCAAATAATACATTACTTACAACAAGTATTGTAATAACAGATAACAAAAATTTTTTCATAAATAATTTATTTTTTAATGATTTTAGTTTGATTAAATAGTTTTACCAGGATAAACTTTTAGTGCTTGTTCTAAACAGTTCATAGCTTTATCTATATCATTACAATTTAAAACATAAGCTAATCTCACTTCTTTTGTACCTAAACCTTTGGTGCCATAAAAACCAGTAGCAGGTGCAAGCATTACAGTTTCGTTATTATATTCAAAATTTTCTAAAAGCCATTGACAAAAAATATCACAATCATCAATAGGTAATTTAGCCATAGCATAAAATGCACCACCAGGATTAGGACAATAAACGCCTTCCATTTTATTTAATCTTTCTACCAATAAATTTCTTCTAGATAAATATTCTGCTTTAGTAATATTAAAATAATCTGCAGGTAAATCTATGGCTGCTTCTCCTGCAATTTGCTCTAAATAAGGGCTGCATAAACGCATTTGTGCAAACTTCATTGTAGTATCTAATAGTTGTTTGTTTTTAGTAACAAATGCACCAATTCTTGCACCACAAGCACTATAACGTTTACTAATAGTATCCATTAAAACAATATGATTATCTACACCTGTTAAGTGCATTGCACTAAACTGTTTCCCATCGTACACAAATTCTCTGTAAGCTTCGTCGGCAAATAAATATAAGTTGTGTTTTAAAATAATTTCTTTTAGTGCCAACATTTCTTTTTCGCTATAATTATAACCAGTAGGATTGTTAGGATTACAAATAACAATAGCTTTTGTTTTGCTGGTAATTTTTTTCTCAAATTCTTCAATAGGAGGAAGTGCAAAACCATTTTCTATATAAGAAGTAATAGGTACAACATTTACACCTGCAGCAATTGCAAAGCCATTATAATTTGCATAAAAAGGTTCTGGAATAATTACTTCATCGCCTGGGTCTAAACAAGCCATAAAACCAAATAAAATAGCTTCGCTACCACCAGTAGTTATAATAATTTCATTATAATCTATATTAATACCAACACTTTTATAATAGCCTGCTAATTTTTTTCTATAACTTTCTAAACCTGCACTATGTGTATATTCTAAAATAGTAAAATCTGCATGATGTATAGCATCTCTCATTTGTTTTGGCGTTTCAATATCTGGTTGGCCAATGTTTAAATGATAAACAGTTCTACCTTTTTTCTTAGCAGCTTCTGCATAAGGAACTAATTTTCTGATGGGAGATGCAGGCATTGCATCGCCTCTTTTACTTATTGGTAACATGTGGCAAATATAAGTAGGATATTAATAGCGTTTTATTATCTAATAGTTATAGAAAATAAAAAACACTTCAATTTTTGTTGAAGTGTTTTTTTGCAATATTGAGGGATAAAAATTTATCCTTTTTTCTTAGTTTTTGTAGGTACAGTTTCTACTACTTCGCCTATTATATTTAAAACTACAGGTTGTTTTTCGTTTACAAATTTTACAGTAACATCTTTAGTAAAAACGCCCATTGTTGCTGCGTTGTAAGTAACTTTTATAGTACCTTCTTTTCCTTGTGCAATAGGTTGTTTAGGATATTCTGGTGTAGTACAACCACAACCTGCTACAGCATTTTCAATAATTAAAGGTTTATTGCTTTTATTAATAAATTTAAAAGTATAAGTAGCAGGAACATTGTGTTTAATTTTTCCAAAATCGTGTTTTACTACTTTAAACTCTACAGATGATTGTGCAAATACGCCTAAACAACTAAATAAAAATGCAACTAATAATAATTTTTTCATCTTATAATTTAATATTTAATACAATAATTATTTACCACTTTTTTTCATTTTTTCAACACCACCATTAACAGGTGCACTTTCATCAGGTGTTTTATAAGTTTCGCCTTTAAAAGTTACTACTTTACTCATGCCATCACTAAAATATAAAGTAACAGATTTTGTAAAATGACCTTGAGAGCTACCATTAAAACCTAAAGTTACAGTTGCAGTTTCGTTTGGAGCCATTTTTTGTCCTTGTTGATATTTAGGAGTAGTACAACCACAGCTTACTTGTACTCTTTCTAAAGTTACAGTTTCTTTACTGATATTTTTAATGGTTAAATTATATTCAGCAGATTTGCCAAAAGGTATTTTACCAAAATCGTATGCATCATTTTGAAACTCTAATACTTTAGTTATATCTTTTGGTTGTGTTGTTTTTTCTGTTGCTGGATTAGATTCAGTTTTTTGTTGTGCAAATGCTCCAAATGTTAAAAGCATAGCAGCTAAAATGAAAGTACACTTTTTCATATTGTTGTTCTTTTTTTGGTTTTAAAAAAATTGTTTTGTTAAATAAAAGGGGTGTAAAGTTATTCTTTTTTATAAATAACATCAATTATTGCTGCTAATTTTATGCCAAAGTTTATTCTTGCTTAATAAATAATTATTTTTTAATTGATAGTTGATAGAAATATATATTGAAAACTTACTTACTATATAATTTTTTGAATATAAAAACATTATTATCCTAATATTATTAAATAGATTATGTTATGAATTGATAATAAAAAAAATATACTATCATATTAAACTTTCAAACAATAATTTATTCAAACTAAATGTGTTATAAAAATTTTTTACCAAAACTGTACTTTAAATAATTAATTGAGAAAATAATGTAAAACTTTTTATTTTCACGTGTTTTTTACATGTGCTTGTTCATTTATTCTATTAAAGCCTCTTTACTAAATTTTTAAAAAATAAACCATGAAAAAATATATACTTTTTATCATTGGGGTTTTGTTTATTATAAAAAGTAGTTATGCACAATATTGCAGCCCAAATACAGGTAATGCATCTTTAGAGTGTATATCTAATGTAACATTTGTAGGTATTAATAATACTACAAGTTGTACAGATGGAACTCCTGTAAATTATACATCGCATGTAGCAAATGTAAATCGTGGATTAACTTATGCTTTATCTGTTACTATTCATGCAGATGCTAATGAATATGTTTATGCATTTATAGATTGGAATAATAATGGCGTATTAAATGATGCAGGAGAAACTTATACAGTAGCAGCCAATACATCATCAAATGGACCACATTCAATTAATATTTCAGTGCCTTTAACTGCTACTTTAGGCAATACAAGAATGCGTATTATAAATGCTTATAATACAGCTGTACCAAATCCTTGTATGAATGCAGCTTATGGAGGAGAGGCAGAAGATTATACAGTAAATGTAGGAGTTGTACTTACTTGTTTGCCTCCTACCAATTTAACTACATCAAACTTAAATGCTACAACAGCTAATTTATCTTGGACAGAAGCAAACCCAATTCCTTTAAATGGTTATCAGTGGGAGTTAAGAACAAGTGGTGCAGCAGGTAGTGGTCCAACAGGTTTAGTACAAAGTGGCAATACTGCTTCTTTAAGTAAAAATTTTACTGCCTTATTAGGTAATACAAATTATACATTTTATATACGTTCCGATTGTAGTAATAATGATTATAGTACTTGGGCTTCTACTAATTTTACTACTTTAGAATTAGGACAAATAGGTAGTGGAAATGCTAGTAGTAATAATAGTTTTCCTATTAATACCAGTTATCGATTTAATTATTCTCAACAAATTTATTTAGCCAGTGAATTAACTGCAGCATTAGGTGCAGGTAACACTTATATCACTAAATTAAGATTTAAACAATTAAGTGCAGGAGCACCAAATAATTATAATAACTGGACAGTTTATTTAGGTAATACCACCAAACAATCTTTTAGTAATACAACAGATTGGGTACCTTATAATGAAATTACAGAAGTATTTTCTGGTGATTTAACAATTACAGCAAATACTTGGTTTGAAATTACCTTAACAACTCCTTTTGTATGGAATGGTGTAGATAATTTAGTAGTAGCAGTTGATGAAAATTCGCCAGGTAATAGCTCATCGTCTTTTGCAGTATTTGATGTAGCAACTAATAGAGGCTTATTATATTTCAATAATGTTACTAATCCAAATCCTACTACACCACCAACAGCTACTTATGGACCCAATGCAACTATTGCACAAATACAAATTGTAGCAAGTGTTTTACCATCTTGTATTGCACCAAATAATATACATGTTGCGTCATTATCTGCAACATCAGCAGTAATAAATTGGAATGCAGCAAGCCCTTTACCTGCAATAGGTTATCAATGGGAATTAAGAACAGCTGGTTCGCCAGGAAGTGGACCAATTGGCTTAAAACAATCTAGTGCTACAGCAGGTTTATCTGCAAACCCTATTAACTTAAATGCAAATACACAATATACTTTTTATATTAGGTCTGCTTGTGGTAGTGGAAACTTTAGTAGTTGGACGGTAGGCTTAGAATTTAAAACACCTTGTAATGCTGTAAATGTACCATACTTAGAGAATTTTGAATCTGTTATGCCTCCTAATATTCCATCTTGTGCAGCTATTCAAAATGCAGGAACAGGAAATAATTGGACTACAGCATTTATTCCACCTAATAGATTTTTAAGATACGCATATCATACTACAGAAGCTGCAAATGCTTGGTTTTATACTGCACCAATAAATTTAACTGCAGGAATATCTTATAGATTAAGTTATAAGTATAGTGCAACCAGTGGTGCTTACCCAGAAAAGTTAAAAGTAATGTATGGCAATCAAACTGTAAATACAGCAATGACAACGCTTTTAGCAGATCATATAAACTTTACTAATACCAGTTATATAACAAATATTGTAGATTTTACACCTAATGCTACAGGTGTATATTATATAGGTTTTAATGCATACTCAAATGCAGATAAGTACTATATTAATGTAGATGATATAAGTGTAGAACTTTCTCCACCATGTATTGTACCAAGTAATATACATGCATCATCTATAAACAATAATAGTGCTACCATTAGTTATGATACATCAAATCCTGCTCCTAATTTAGGTTATCAATGGGAGTTAAGAACAAGTGGTGCAGCAGGAAGTGGCCCAACAGGTTTAAGTTTTAATGGTATTACTAATGATGATAGTTTAAATTTTACAGGATTAGCTACCCTTACAACTTATAAGTTTTATATAAGAGCAATTTGCAATGTTGGCGACACAAGTTCTTGGTCTAATGGGGTTCAATTTACAACATCAATCAATAGACCTTGGATAGAAGAGTTTATCAGTTTATCATTTCCTGCTGGTTGGGTAAATGGAACTTCTTGGCAAATAGGAAGTGTAAGAGGTGTAAAAGGAAATCCTGGTAATGCTATTTATAAAAACTTATGGAATGCAAATCCTTCTGGCGAATTTAAAACAGCACCAATTGGTCCTATTGCATTTGGCGATAGATTATCATTTGACTTTAAAATTGCAGAATTTCAGCCACCATATTTAGCACCTAGTAGTTGGGGTAATTTTAAAGTATTGATAACTACTAATGATAGTACTTGGGTTGAGTTAGAAACTATCAGCAGTCCAGCAGCTATAAAATGGGAAAGTAAAATTTATGAACTTAGTGCTTATGCAGGACAAACGATAAGAATTAAAATTGAAGCTACACGTACAATTGGCGATTTTGATATTGCTTTTGATAATTTTAAAATTGGTCCTGGATGTCCTGTGCCTTCTGCACAACCAACTAATTTAATACTTAATCCAAGTGCAACATCTATTGCAGGAAGTTTTACTGCTGCTAATCCTGTACCTACAGGTTATTTAGTTGTAAGAACAGATGGAAATATTCCATCAAGCCCTGTAAATGGAATTGTTTATACTGTTGGCAGACCTGCTTTAGGTGGTGTAGTTGTAGCTGCAGGAAATGCTACAAGTTTTAATGCAGTAGGTTTATCACCTGGACAAACATATTCTTTCTTTATTTATTCCTACAATCATTCTGGCTGTATTGGTATTACTTATAATACTGTAAATCCTTTAACAGATAATGCACTTACCAGAGGGTTATTTACTTCAATTACTTCTGGCAATTGGGAAAATCCAACAACATGGAATCAAAACAGTGTTCCTTCTGCAAGTGATGACGTAATTATAGATAATGCTCACACAGTAACTGTTCAAAATGCTGCAGCAGCTGCAGCAACTTTAACTGTAAATTATGGAGGTACATTATTTGTTGCTGCAAATGTTTTAGATGTTTTATCAATCAACAATAATGGTATTATCAATGCTAATGCAGGAAGTATTAATATTATTGGTAGTGCTGCAACAGGAGTTGTAAATAATACTGGAGCAAACTTTAATGTAAATGGTGCAAATGTTAAGTTAGGAAATAATGGAGGTAGTAACAGAACATTTAATAATGATGGCATACTTACTGTAACAAATGGTACATTAACAGTTAATGGAAATTACCTTCAGGTAAATGGAACTATTAATCAAAGTGGAGGAAACATTGTAGTAGATGGCAATGCAGGAGGTAATATTGTAAATAGTGTTGCAGATGGTACAAGAATTTTTCAAATAGGCGATTCAGCTACATCAGTTGTATCTTCTAAAATAAATTTAACTGGTGGCACTTTAACTATTGTAGATCCTCATGCTGCCTCTGCAACAAATTATGCTATATACATTAATGTAAATAGTAATACTGCTGCTACTAATACACATACTTTAAAATTAGGTGATGGTATTTCATTAGATGCTGGAGGAAATACAAATGGATATTTTATTTATCCAAATGTAAATGCGTATTATGCTTTTAATAATGTAATAGCTAATGCAGGAAATGGCACAAATAGAGTAGTTTCTTTTTATGCTTTCCCTATCAGATTAGGAGGAAATTTAACTATTAATAATGGAGAGTTTTTAAATAATAATGGTTTATATGTAAATGGAAATATTGTTAATAATGGTACACTTTCTTGTACAGATATTTTATATTTTGGAAAATATACAAATGGAAGTATAGAAGCTAGTACTAATGCACAAACTATTAGTGGTTCTGGTATTTTTAGAAACAATCAAACATCACCTACTGCTAATTTTACAAGAGTTACATTTAATAATGCTAATGCCAGTGGTATTACATTTAATACAGGTATTAATAATCCTTCTTTTAGTGGCATTATTAATGTAGTTACAGGTACTGTTTATGCAAATTCATTTAATATAAATGGAGTTATATCTATTACACTTTCTGCTTCTTCATCTATAATTAATGTAAATAATTTTAATCATAATGCTGTTGGTGCTGTAACATTAAATGGTGTAGGATGGTTAAATGTGTATAATGCATATACTTTTGGTAATATAGATGGTGGAAGTTTTGATGCTGGAGGAAGAATGGTTTTAAAATCTACTGCAACAAAAACTGCTTATATTGCTGATATTACTAATGGTGGAAATAATATTAATAATACAATAAGTGGTAATATAATTCAAGAAAGATATATACCTGCTAAAGCCTCAAGAAAATGGATTTTAGTGGCTAGTCCACTTACTCAATCAATTGCTAATAGTTGGCAACAACAAATACATATAACAGGTGCAGGTACTGGTGGTTCTCCTTGTCCTTCATTAACTACTAATAGTAATGGGTTTGATGTAACATTAACTAATGCACCAAATATGTACACTTATGATGCATCTAAAATACAAGGACAAAGATGGAAAGTATTAACAAGTACTTATACAAATTTAGAAGCAGGTAAAGGCTTTAGAATAAATATAAGAGGAGATAGAAGTTTAGGTTGTAGTTTATTAGATGGTACACCAAGTGGTTTAATACCATCTGCAGTTACTCTTAAAACAGAAGGTGCTATTGGTAATGCATATAAAAATTTAGGGACATTTGCTATTAACTATTTTAATGTTGGTATTGGCAATTATGTTTTAGTTGGAAACCCTTATTCAAGCAATATTAGTTTTGCTGCTATACAAGGCGATAATTGGAGTAATATTAATACTAACTATGCAGTTTATATTCCTGCTAATGCCCCTGGTGTTTATTCTTATTGGAGCGATGATGATGGTGCATTTACAGGTGGTGTAGGTTATGATGATAATACAGGTAATATTTTAGCAAATGGTCAAGCATTCTTTGTACAATCTACAGTTGCAGGAAATATTAGCTTAAACTTTAATGAAAACATGAAAATAACTGATGAAAATATTGGTTATTTCCGTACAGCAAGAGTGTTTAACGAAAAACTAAAAGTAAACTACTTAAAAGACAATCAAAAAGTAGATGAAGTAGTCATTCGTTTTGCAAATGATGCAGGTGTAAGCAATACAACAATTGGTAAAATGGATATACCATCAATGAACAGTGGTACTTATATTACCAGCTTAAAAGACAATAAAGGTATGGTAGTACAAACTAGAGAATTACAAAACTTAACTACTGATGAAGTATGGTTAAATATAGGAGCAACAGCTAGTGGCAACTATCAATTAAACTTTAGTAATTATGAAAACTTTGCAGGTGCAAGCATTATTTTAAAAGACCACTATACACAAACAGAGCAAGATGTAAAACAAAATGCAACTTATAGCTTTAGTATAGATAAAGACAATGCAGCAACCAAAGGCAGTGCAAGATTTAGCATAGTATTTAACAGAACTATAGAGCCTGTATATGTAACTAACATAATAAAAATGTATCCAAACCCTGCTAATAAACAAGTAACCTTACAGTTACCACAAAGTGCAGATAACAATACAAACTATCAAATAAAAATAACAGACTTAGTAGGTAAAGTAATAATGCAAGAAAAGGTAAATAGTGGTACACAAAACATCAACATAGATAAATTAACCAATGGTATTTATTTAGTAGAAATCATAGACAGCAAAGGCAATAGAACAACAGAAAAATTAGTAAAAAACTAAGTTCATTAAATTGATTGGAGTGTTTATTTAACCAATAAACACTCCAATTTTTACACATATAAACCTGAACAATATGAAGACAAAGTTGTTTAAACTAATTGGCTTAATGTCGTTATTTATGGTATTATCCTTACCTGTAAAAGCTCAAGATGATTTTGATCCACCAGATGATGATATACCTGTAGATGGTGGTTTATCTTTATTATTAGCAGCAGGTGTAGGCTATGGTGCTAAAATATTAAGAGACAACAAAAAGAAAAAAGAAGATAAAGTGTAAATATCATTTTCCTATTTTATTGAGCAATATAATTTGATGATGATAAAATAATTAATGGAAGCTATTATTCAATAGTTTCTTTACTTCTGTATTCATAAAGGTTTTTAGTAAGCTATTACTTATTTTTGTAAACTTTTTATTTGTTGCATAGCATACAAAAAGTACAAGTGTGCGACGCAACAACTGTTTAATAGTATTATTAAAGATTAGTTCATTAAAATGAATACACCCAAAAGATATTTAATTACAAGTGCATTGCCTTATGCTAATGGTTTAAAACATATTGGTCATTTAGCAGGTGCATATTTACCAGCAGATATTTATACAAGATATTTAAAAGCACAAAATAGAGAGGTAGTTTTTGTTTGTGGTAGCGATGAGCATGGCACTGCTATACCTATACAAGCTAAAAAAGAAGGCATAACAGCACAAGCAATTATAGATAAATATCATCCTATAATAGAACAAAATTTTAGAGATTTAGGAATTGATTTTGATATTTATCATAGAACATCTGCACCTATACATCATACAACTGCACAAGAATTTTTTACTGTGTTAAATGATCAAGGAGCTTTAGAAATTAAAGAGTCTGAACAGTATTACGATGATGAAGCAAAAATATTTTTAGCAGATAGATTTATTAAAGGCACATGCCCCAATTGTAAGTATGATAATGCTTTTGGCGACCAATGTGAAAAATGTGGTAAGAGTTTAAGTCCTGAAGAATTGATAAATCCTGTATCTACTTTAAGTGGTAAACCTCCTATAAAAAAACTGACGAAACATTGGTATTTGCCTTTAAATAAACATGAAGATTTTTTAAAAGAATGGGTATTAACACAACATAAAAACGATTGGCGTGCTAATGTTGTAGGACAAGTGAAAAGCTGGATTGATATGGGTTTGCAGCCAAGAGCTGTAACAAGAGATTTAGATTGGGGTATTAATGTTCCTGTAAAAGATGCAGCAGGTAAAGTACTCTATGTTTGGTTTGATGCACCTATTGGCTATATTTCTGCTACAAAGCAATGGGCATTAGATAATGGTAAAGATTGGCAACCTTATTGGTACGATAAAGAAACTAAACTAGTACATTTTATTGGTAAGGATAATATAGTTTTTCATGCAATGATTTTTCCTATTATGTTGCAATTGCATGGAAATATTTTACCTGATAATGTACCAAGCAATGAGTTTATGAATTTAGAAGGAGATAAGATGAGTACAAGCAGAGGTTGGAGTATAGAAATGGATGAATATATAAAAGATTGGATTAAAACATCGCAAGGCAATGAAAGTATGGCTGATGTACTTCGTTATTACTTAACTGCCATAGCACCAGAAACTAAAGACAGTGAATTTACATGGAAAGGTTTTCAAGATGCTAATAACAGTGAGTTAGTAAGCATTTTAGGAAATTATGTAAACAGAACTTTTGTATTAATGCACAAACTTTGTGGTGGTAAAGTTCCTGCTTTACATCATGAATTAATAGATGATATAGATAATCAACTAATAGATGATATTACTAATACCAAACAAAAAGTAACTAGTTTATTAGAAGCATATAAATTTAGAGATGCACAATTTGAGGTAATAGATTTAGCCAGAAAAGCTAATCAATACATGCAAAAAAAAGAACCTTGGATTGTAGCAAAACAAATTAATACAAACCCACAAGCACAACAATTAATTGATAATTGCTTACACTTATGCTTACAGCTTACTGCTAATTTGGCTATTTTAATACATCCATTTTTGCCATTTACTGCTAAAAAAATGCTACACATGATGAAGGTTGTAGATAAAATGCTTGAATGGAAAAATGCAGGTAATATTCAATTATTAAAAGTAGGTTATAGTTTAAGAGAGCCTTTATTATTATTTAGAAAAATAGAAGACGAAGAAATTAATATACAATTAGAAAAACTAAAAATGAAAAGCTTAGCAGCAAAAGAAAATAAAATGCAAGAAAGTACTACAACAACTAATGATGAAATAAAACCAACTATTGTATTTGATGATTTTGCAAAAATAGATTTGCGAATTGGTACTATTATTCAAGCAGAAAAAGTAGCAAAAGCAGATAAGCTTTTAAACTTAACAGTAGATTTAGGTACAGAAAAAAGAACCATTGTTTCTGGTATTGCTATGCACTACACACCAGAAGAAGTAATAGGCAAACAAGTAACAGTAGTTTGTAATCTTGCACCTCGTAAAATGCGTTGCATTGAAAGTAATGGAATGATTTTAATGGCAGAAGATAAAACAGGAAAATTATATTTTGTAAATCCTGACAACACTATTGATGCAGGAAGTAAAGTAAGTTAATCGTTGATTTTAATTTAATCAACGATTAACTATTAGTATATTTTTTATAAGGTTTCTTTTAACCATTTAAAAAATTCTGATTGCCATATAAATGCATTTTGATCTTTAAGCACCCAATGATTTTCGTTAGGGAAATATAATAACTTAGTTTTAAGTCCTAATAATTTAGCAGCTTGAAAAGCAGCTAAGCCTTGCTCTGGTGGCACACGATAATCTTTACCACCTTGAATTATCAGCATTGGCTTATTCCATTGATGTACAAAGTTGATAGGGTTAAATTCGTTATATGCTTTTTGTGTAGTTTTATCTTTACTCCAATAAGCACCACCTAAATCATTATTTACAAAAAACATTTCTTCTGTAGTGCCATACATAGATTTCCAATCAAAAATACCATCATGTGCAATAAATGTTTTAAAACGATTGTTATGAATACCTGCTAAATAAAATGCAGAATAACCACCAAAGCTTGCACCTATACAACCTAAACGATTTTTATCTACAAAAGGTTCTTTAGCTAATTCGTCTATTGCTGTTAAATAATCTTTCATTACTTGTCCACCATAATCTTTACTAATAGTTGCATTCCAAGCAACACCATGACCAGGCATTCCTCTTCTGTTTGGTGCTACAACTATGTAACCATTTGCTGCCATTAATTGAAAGTTCCAACGAAAAGAATAAAATTGAGTTAATGCAGATTGAGGACCACCTTGACAATATAATAATGTTGGATATTTTTTATTAGCATCAAAATTTGGAGGATAAATTACCCAAACCAACATTTTTTTTCCATCGGTAGTTGTTACATATCGCTTTTCTGTTTTACTTAATTGTATTGCATTATACTTATCGTTATTTACTTTAGTTAATTGTGTAAGTTGATTGTTTTGTAAGTTATAAGTATAAATTTCATTAGCATGGTTCATATCTGAACGAGTTACTACTAAAGTATTTTCACTAAAACCTACTATACTATTAATATCAAAATTGCCTTGAGTAATTTGTTTTACTAAAGGCATTTTTTTTGTAAGTCCAGGATAATCTACTTCAAACAATTGTATAGTACCATCTACAGGAGCTAAGAAATAAATTTTTTTACCATCATTACTCCAAATAAATTCATTTACTGTACCATCCCATGCTGCTGTTAAATTAATTTTAGTGTTGTTGTTTAAAACAATAATATCATTTTTATCAGCTTCATTACCATCTGTTTTCATACTTAAAAAAGCTAAAGCACCAGTAGATGAAAATGCAGGATGTGTATCGTAACCCATCATTCCTGCTGTAAGATTAGTAGTTTTTTTTGTTGCTATATCATAAGCATAAATATCTGTATTAGTACTTAGTGCATAATCTTTTCCATATTTCTTTTTAGTAACATAAATTACTTGTTTGCCATCAGGGCTAATTAAAAAATCTTCGCTACCACCAAAAGGTTTTTGTGGACAATCATAAGGTTCGTTTTGCATAATATCTACACTATCTATTATTTTATTGTCTTGTAAAGTATATAAAATAATATGTCCAAAATATCCATCTTCCCAAGTATCCCAATGACGATAATTTAAATCATCAATAATTAATACATCAGATTTATTTTTTTCAGGATAAAAATCTGACCCATAAATATTTTTCACTTTCACTTCTTTACTTACAATTTTATATTGTCCATTAGCAGATGTTTGAAAACTTTTAGTTATCAACCCTTCTACAGTTTTAATTTCTTTTGCATCGCCACCATTAATTGGTATTAAATACTTTTGAACATTTACTTTATCATTAGCAGCATCATAAGTTCTTACATTATAAATTACAGATTGCTTATCATCTGTAATACCTATAGGACTAACTCTACCTAATTGTTGAAATTTTTCAATAGTCATGTTTTGTGCAAACAATTTGTTGCTACATGCCATTACGATTAAAAGAAAAAATATTTTTTTCATAACAAAATATTTGAGTATAAAAAATAATTAAGTATTTGTAAAGATAAACTGTTGCAATATAATAGAATTGTTTGCAAAGAGTTGAATTCTTTATGCAAGTATTTGTTATAAAATAGTAAAGTAAAAAATCAATTATCTTAAAACCATTTGCCTGTCTGCATCTAATCTTAATAAAATAAAAATTAGCATTGTAAAAGTGAGTAAAGAAGAGCCACCATAACTAACTAAAGGAAGAGGAATACCAATGATAGGAAATAATCCAATAGTCATACTAATATTTACAGTGAGATGAAAAAATATAATACTGGCAACACTATAAGCATACACTCTACTAAAAGTACTTCTTTGTCTTTCTGCAATAAAGATTATTCTAAATAATAAAGCTAAGTATAAGAGTAAAAAAATAAAACTACCTACAAAGCCAAAAGCTTCGCCAATAGATGTAAAAATAAAATCAGTATGTTGTTCTGGTACATATTTGCCTCTTGTTTGTGTACCTTTTAAAAATCCTTTACCTAAAGCACCACCAGAGCCAATAGCAATTTTACTTTGGCGTACATTATAATCATCTGGCTTACGTACTGTTTTTGTTGGCGATGCAGTAGCATGTTTATTTAAAGAGCAATCATAATCTTTGCCCACCATGCTATAAACTCTTGTACTTTGATAGCATTTTAAAACATTATTAAAAATATAGGGTACAGCAAATCTTTGAATACCTACACATATTACCCAAATTACAATAATAGATGTAAGTATTTTTTTTTGTTTTTTTATTTGTTTGCGAAGTAAGTAAATAAAAAATAGTGCTATGCCTGTAAGTATTAGTGCAAGTGTATTAGGCTCTAATAATAAAGTAGCAATTACTAAAGCTGCAAAAGAAAAACCAATAATAAGAATTGTTGCAGGCATACCTTCTCTATACATTACAATAAAAAATGCAGAATATACCAATGCTAAACCTGTTTCTTGTTGTGCTATTGCAAGTATTGCAGGAACCATAGCAATTGCTGCACCAATAATTTGCGATTTTAATTTAGAGAAATCTGTTTCTTGTCTTGATAAAAATTTTGCTAATGCTAATGCAGTAAAAATTTTACATAACTCAGCAGGTTGTAAATTAAAACCTCCACCTAATCTTATCCAGCTTTTACTACCATTAATATTTTCGCCAATTACAAAAGTTGCCAGCATTAATAAAATACCAAATGCATAAAGCAAATTTGAAAATGCAGTATAAATTTTACTATCACTTAATAAAATAAAAGTGGCAACTATTATACAAAATCCTGCAAAAAATAATTGTCGGCTATAATTTGTTTTACCACCAATAAAGCTTTGAAAAATATCATGATCAGGATTATACTCTACCATAAAAATGCAAAAAATACCAATAGCCACTAATATAGCATACAACCAAACTACTATATAGTCTGCTTTTTGAGAAGCCCTCATGCTATGGTATTGATGCGTCATAAGTAATTAATTAGCTTTCTTTTTCTTTTTATCGTTTTGCTGATTATTTAACATAGGTGGTTGCTTAATAATATTTTGTTGTTCGTTTTTATTATCATCATTTTTTCTGTTAGGTTCAGCTTCAGGGTCAAAGGTTGTTTTTGTATTTACAATACTATCAGCTTCTATTTCATGAGTTTTTTCCATTTCTTTTTCTTTCTCTCTTTCTCTAGCCACTCTTATTGAATCTTTTCTATGATACCATCTTTTAATAGCTTCTGGAATTAAATTAATTTTAGAAAAGTCTTCAGCTTTTTTTGCACTTGCTGTACTAAGTGTATCGTTCAAATATTTTTCCATTAATAAAGTTGCAACAGGACCAGCCCAAGTACCACCATAACCAGAATTTTCTACAACAACAGCAACAGCAATTTTAGGATTATTCTTTGGTGCAAAAGCAGTAAATACAGCATGGTTTTTTCCATGAGGGTTTTGTGCTGTACCAGTTTTTGCACAATAACTATGACCAGGTACTTTTAAGAAAGATGCAGTACCATAAATTGTAACATCTTCCATACCATCTTGTATAGTTTGATAAATACTATCTGCTACATGTGTTACATCATGCTTTGTTCTGTATTTAGTAAGGTATGCAGTATCTTCTATTGTTTCATTTTCTATACTATCTACAATATGTGGTGTATAGTAATAACCTTTATTAGCTATAATACACATTAGATTGGCAAGTTGTAAAGGTGTTGCTGTCATTCTATCTTGTCCTATACCTAATGTAAGAATATTACAACTGTTCCATCTTGCAAAGCCACCAAAATCTTTATTATATCTGCTAGTATCAGGAATACTAGCTTTTACTTCGCCAGGTAAATCAATACCTAATGGTACACCTAAGCCAAAAGTATTCATATAATTTTTCCATTTTAAATATCCTTTTTGTGGATTAGCATATAAAGGATTATCTACAGCCATTCTAAATACATGTACAAAGTAAGAGTTGCAAGAATAGGCAATAGCTTTTCTTAAATTAGCAGCATGTCCACCACCAGCATGTGTACAACGTACAGCTTTACCACAATTTACATAAGCACCAAAACAATTAAAACCATAAGAAGGTGTAATTAAACCTTCATCTAAAGCTACTAATCCTCCTAAAGGTTTAAATGTAGAGCCTGGTGGATATTGACCTTTTATAGCTCTGTTTAATAATGGTCTTGCAGTGTCTAATAATAGTCTGCCAAAATTTTTTCTTCTTTCAGAACCTATTAATGTATTAGGATTGTAGCTAGGGCTTGTAGCCATTGCTATTATACTACCTGTTTTAGGATTAATAGCAACAGCACTACCAATTTTATTTTGTAATAATTTTTCTGCTAATTGTTGTACTTCTATATCAATACTTGTATATAAATTTCTTCCTGCAATTGCTACTGTATCAAATGCACCTTTTTCAAAACTTCCTTGAATACGACCTCTATTATCTCTTAAAAATCTTTTAATACCTCTTTGCCCCATCAATACTTTTTCATAAGTTCTTTCTAAGCCATTTAATCCAGTGTAGTCGCCCATTTCATAACCTTCACTTTTATACTTTCTTAAAAATGCTGTATCTACTTCTCCTAAATATCCTAAAATTGCTGCTGCAGTATTGTAAGGATAACTTCTAATACTTCTTTCTTGCAACATAAATCCAGGAAACTTATAAATATTTTCGTTTAGCCTTGCATATAATTCAGGAGAAAGTAAAGGCTCAAATACACTTGACTTTACAGAGGTGTTTTTAATAATGGCTGTTACAATTCTTTTTCTATATTCTGTAGTATCTATATTTAATAATTTACATAAAGCTTCTTTATCTATATTTTTTGCATTAGAAGGTATTACCATTAAATCGTACATAATGGTATTTTCTAAAATGGCTCTATGTTTTCTATCAAAAATAATTCCTCTATCAGGGTAAATTACTTTACGAAAAATGGCATTGTTATCTGCCATAATTCTGTATTTGGTAGAAAAAATTTGTAAGTGTATAAGCTGCCCTGTAATAATAGCAAATACAGCTACTATCATTATTTGTATAAACCTACTTTTATTTTGATGATAAACAGACATGCACTAAAAAACTTATAATGCAAATTTGCTAATAGTATATTGATGTAACAATAATGTTAGGTTAAAAAGTTATTCATACTTGTTAGCAACTGATAAAAAACTTATTTAATAATTTTTTTTACAACTTTCCAGTCTTTATCTGTTTTTAATATAAGTATGTAAAGTCCTTTACTAAAATTGGCAAATGAAATTTTTACAGCCTCTTGAATAGATGAAATATTTACCTCTTTATGATACATTAATTGCCCAATTGCATTAAATAATTGTAGTTGTAATTTTCTTGTTACAGGTGTTTTAAAACCAATATGTAAGTTATTTATAACAGGGTTTGGATAAATAACAATATCATCAATGCTTGATGTAATAGCTGTAGTTTTTGTAGCAGTATTGTTTTTACTAATGAGTTGTAGTTGTTCATCAATTAAAATTGTATCTGCTGTAAAGCCAATATCTACCCATGTTTCAAAATTATTTTGATTACACTGTACATAAATTGTTTTTTGTTGTGTAGCATTTTTAAAAGTAATAGGTAATAATATTTTAAAGAAAGGTACAGAGCTATGAGAGGTTGCTTGATTTATTTTTAGTTTAGCCCATTTATCATCATTCTGTGTCCAACTAACATTAAA
>CAUJDL010000087.1 GCA_963169635.1 Bacteroidota bacterium | reverse complement strand
ATAAAATCAGGCAATACAATAGAAAATATTAATACTGCAATGAATGATTTAGCTAAAATTATTGATGTAGAAATTGATGAAGTAGCAACAGGATTTATGGATAAAGGTGTAGATTTTGGTAGCCCATCTGTAAAACAAATTACTGCACCTAAAATTGTTTTGCTTACTGGTGATGGTGTATCTTCTTTAGCTGCTGGAGAAATTTGGCATTTCTTTGATAGAACTTTAGGTTATCCTATAACACTTATTAATGCTAATGATTTTGATAGAACAAATATCTCTAACTATCAAGTAATTATTATGCCAGATGGTTATTATAAATTTTTAAATGATAAAAATAGTGGAGAAAAATTAAAAGAATTTATGGCTAATGGTGGTAAAGTTATTGCTCTAGAAAATGCAGTTAGTCAAATAGCTAAATTAGAAATTGGTATTAAATATAAAGCAGATAATGAAAAAGAAACAGATAAAGAAGATATTAGTTTACTAAAAAAATATGCTGATAGAGAAAAAGATTATTTACCTTCTTATATACCTGGTGCTATTTATAAAATTGAATTAGATAATACACATCCATTAGCTTTTGGTTACGACTCTATTTATTACACATTAAAAACAGATGCTAATATTTATGAGTTTATGAAAGAAGGATGGAATGTAGGTGTATTAAAAAAAGAAAATTATGTAGCAGGATTTACAGGTTATAAAGTAAAAGAAAAATTAAAAAATGGAACTGTATTAGGTGCTACAAGTATTGGCAAAGGACAATTAATATTTTTTGCTGAAAACCCAATGTTTAGGCTATTTTGGGAGAATGGAAAACTTTTATTTTGTAATGCAGTTTTCTTAACAAGCGATAATTAATAATTTATTTTCATCTATAAAAAATAAATATTTTGAAAAAATTTTTATCAGTATTATTTTTTTTAGGATTTTATACAACACATGCACAACAATTAAGTAGTACAGAAATTTATTTACAATTAAAAAAATTAAATGTATTAGGTAGTGTATTATATGTTGGTGCTCATCCTGATGATGAAAACAATTCGCTACTCCCCTATTTGGCAAAAGAAAAAATGTACAGAACAGCCTATTTAAGTTTAACCAGAGGCGATGGAGGACAAAACTTAATTGGTGATGAACAAGGTATTGATTTAGGTTTAATACGTACACAAGAATTACTTGCTGCAAGAAGAATAGATGGCTCTGAACAATATTTTACAAGAGCTTATGAATTTGGATATAGTAAATCATCTAACGAAACTTTACAAACTTGGAACGAAGAAAAAGTTTTAGCTGATGTAGTTTGGATGATTAGAAAATTTCAGCCAGATATTATTATAAATAGATTTCCACCAAATAATAAAGCAGGGCATGGACATCATGCTGCTGCTGCAATTTTAGCAATGACTGCATTTAATGCTGCTGCTGATAGTACAAAATTTCCTGAACAACTTTTGCATGGTGTAAGTGTTTGGCAAGCTAAAAGAATTGTTTGGAATACTTACAACTTTGGCTCTAACAATACTACAGATGAAACACAATTAAAAATTGAAATTGGTAATTACAATGCATTGCTAGGAAAAAGTTATGGCGAAATTGGAGGCGAAGCAAGAAGCATGCACAAAAGTCAAGGTGAAGGAAGACCACAAAGGAAAGGTAGTATTACAGAATATTTTTCTTTTGTAGATGGTAGCACTTTTGAAAATGATTTAATGGATGGTGTAAATACTAATTGGTCTAGAATTAATAGTGCAGCTAATTTGCAACAAACTATTGATAAAATTATTGCAGATTTTAATTTTGATAATCCATCTTTAAGTGTTGCTGCATTGGTAAATGTTTATAACACTTTGCAACAATTACCTAAACAAAATAGTTGGGTAACATTAAAACTACAAGAAGTACAACATTTGATAATGGCTTGTAGTGGCTTATTTGTAGAAGCTACAACTAATACAGAATATGCTGTACAAGGAGAAAATTTACAAGTAACATTCTTTGTAAATAAAAGATTAAACAATGCCATACAATTTAAAAATGTATTGTTTCAAATAAATAATCAAACATTTGATACTTTATATAATGTAGCTTTAAAACAAAATGCAAACTACACTTTCAATAAAATGTTTGAAATTCCATTTACCTTAAAACCTACACAACCTTATTGGCTACAACAGCCTATACAAAATAATTTATTTCCAAAAGCAAATGATGATATAGCAGGAAGTGCAGAAAATCAACCAACCTTTTCTGCTAAATTTATTTTTACTATTGAGGGAACAGATTTTACATTTCAAACACCATTGCAATATAAATATGTACATCCTGTAAGAGGCGAAGTGTATCAGCCTGTTATTGTTACTACACCAATCATTGTATCATTATTGCCCAATATTATAACTACAAAAGCAATTAATCAACAACAAAAAAGTAAAGAAAAGTTAGTACATGTACAATACAAATCTTTCATTAATAAAAAAGATGCTGCAATAAAAATTAATGTATATCAAGATAATAAAATTGTTTATACAAAAGATACAGTACAAAGTTTAACAGAAGGTGTAAGTTATCAATTACACATTCCATTAAGTAAAATATTTAATACAAATAACAATGCTATTTTAAAAGCATCTGTAAGTGTTATAGATAATAAAGCAGTTAATACTTATACAAATAATTTAAAGAAAATTGCTTATGAACATATTCCTAACCAACATTATTTTTATGAAGATAAAATACAATTAATTGCTTCGCCTATTAAAACAAAACAATTAAAAGTTGGTTTTATTGTTGGTGCAGGAGATAAAGTGCCAGAAGCATTAGAGCAATTAAATTGTACTGTTACACTACTTACAGAAAAAGATTTGAATACTACAACACTTAAACAGTTTGATGCAATTGTAACAGGTATTAGAGCTTATAACATTCATGAATATTTAACTGATAAAAATAATGTACTTAATGAGTACATAAAAAATGGTGGCAACTTAATTGTACAATATATTAAAGCCAATAAAATTGGTAACAAACAAATTAAAGCAGGTCCTTATTCATTTTCTGTCAACTCACGTTCAAGAGTTACAGAAGAAAATGCAACAGTAAATTTTTTATTACCTGAACATGCAGTTTTAAATTATCCTAATAAAATTACACAACAAGATTTTGATAATTGGGTGCAAGAAAGAAGTACTTATCAAGCAGAACAGTTTGATAAAAACTTTGCTTGTATTTTAGGTATGCATGATACAGGAGAAAAAGAAACTAACAGTAGTTTACTAATTGCTAAATATGGAAAAGGAAATTTTGTATATTGTGGCTTAGTATTATTTAGGCAACTACCAGCAGGTAATACAGGTGCATATCGTTTATTAGCAAATATGCTTGCATTGCCACAAAACAAATAAAATATGCATGATAAAAACAATATACCGCTTTTTAAAAAATGGCTTCATTGGTATGTATTTGTTTTAGCATTTTTACTTTTATTAATCATTTTATTTTATTGTGCTACTATTTATTTTAGCAAATAACAAAGTATAAAACTATGAGTCAATTAGATTGGATAGTGTTATTGATAACTTTAACTTCCATTATTGCCTATGGTTTATATAAAAGTAGTACATCAAAAAATTTAGAAGGATATTTTTTAAGTAATAGATCTATGCCATGGTACTTAGTATTATTAAGCATCATGGGCACACAAGCAAGTGCTGTAACTTTTTTATCTGCACCAGGACAAGCATTTACAGATGGTATGCGTTTTGTGCAATATTATTTTGGCTTACCCATAGCCATGGTTGTATTAAGCATCACATTTGTTCCTTTATTTAGTAAGTTAAAAGTATTTACTGCATATCAATATTTAGAAGATAGATTTGATGTAAAGACAAGAGCATTTACTTCATTTCTTTTTTTATTGTCAAGAGGTTTAAGTACAGGTATTAGTATTTATGCCCCTTCTATTATTTTATCTTCATTAATGGGATGGGATATTTTTTTTACCAATATTGTAATGGGTGGTTTGTTAATTATTTATACAGTATCTGGAGGTGCTAAAGCTGTAGCTTATACACAACAATTACAACTCATCATCATTTTTGCTGCTATGTTTTTTGCAGGATATATGATTGTAAATTTATTACCTGAAAATATTGGATTTATTGATGCTTTAAAAATTAGTGGTAGCAATAATAAAATGAATATTATTACTACAGGCTTTACAGATGAAGGTTATAATTGGAAAGATAAATACAATATTATTAGTGGTGTAATTGGAGGATTTTTTTTAGCACTAAGTTATTTTGGAACAGATCAAAGTCAAGTTGGTAGATATTTAACAGCAAAAAATAATACAGAAAGCAAGATTGGTTTATTAATGAATGGATTGGTAAAAGTACCAATGCAATTTTTTATTTTATTAATTGGTGTATTACTATTTGCATTTTATCAGTTTAAACCACAACCCATATTTTTTAATCCTGTACAACAAGAAAAATTATTACAAAGCAATAAAAAAGATAGTGCCATTTTATTACAACAACAGTTTCAAGAAATAAATACACAAAAAGAAATTGCTTTAAAAAATTATCAGCTAGATAAAGAAAAAACTAAAGAAACAATTCATGCACTCAATGCAAATGGAGAAAAAATAAAAGCACAATACAAAAATTTATTTAAGAGTGCACAAATAGCAGGAGATAATAATGATACTAATTATATTTTTCTTCGTTTTGTAATAGATTATTTACCTAAAGGACTTATAGGTTTAATCATTGCTATTATATTTTTAGCAGCTTGGGGCAGTATTGCTGCAGCTTTAAACTCTTTGGCAGCCTGTACTATGATAGATTTTCATAAAAGATTTCGTAAACAAAAACATAGTAATGAAGATGAAACAAAACAAGCAATAAAAGATTATCGCTACTCTAAATTATATACTTTTTTATGGGGTGTATTTTGTATAATAGTTGCAGAAACTGTAGTTGGTATGGGCAGTTTAATTGAAGCTGTAAATGTTTTAGGCTCTTTATTTTATGGTGTTATTTTAGGCATTTTTTTAGTAGGCTTTTATATAAAACATATAAAAGGTAATGCAGTTTTCTTAGCTGCAATTATTGGCGAAATTGGTGTTATTGCTTTATTTATTTTAGACAAACAAGGAATAATAGGTTTAGGATTTTTATGGTTAAATGTTGTAGGTGCATTATTCGTTATATTACTTAGTTTAATTTTTCAAAAAATTATTAAATAGTTTCTTTAGTAAAATACTGC
The DNA here is from genome assembly GCA_963169635.1 of Bacteroidota bacterium. Lineage (GTDB taxonomy): Bacteria > Bacteroidota > Bacteroidia > Chitinophagales > Chitinophagaceae > UBA1930. Next base: position 75,082 of record CAUJDL010000087.1, on the reverse strand, counting down.
TTAAACTTTTGTTAGTACTTAAAACCTCTTAACTTTAAGTAAATCATTGTTAGCTTAAATGGCAAAAAATTTTCCTCTTGTTTCTTGGGCAATTGGTGCAAATATTTATGAAGTAAATATTAGACAATATACACCAGAAGGAAATTTTGTTGCTTTTGCCAAACACTTACCACGATTGAAAGATATGGGTGTAAAAATTTTATGGCTAATGCCTATTACACCTATTAGTATTGCTAAAAGACAAGGCAGTTTAGGTAGTTATTATGCTTGTAGTAGTTATACAAAAATTAATGCTGAATTTGGGAGTATAGAAGATTTTAAACAGTTAGTAGCAACAGCACATTCATTGGATTTTAAAGTAATTATCGATTGGGTTGCTAATCATACAGGTTACGATCATCATTGGACGAAAGAGCATCCTGAATTTTATTTAAAAGATAAGGACGGAAATTTTACAGAAAAAAATGGATGGCAAGATGTAATTGATTTAGATTATAGCAATGAAGCATTACAAGAAGCAATGATAGCAGCTATGCAGTTTTGGATAACTACTTGTCAAATTGATGGTTTTAGATGCGATATGGCACATCTTGTTCCTTTATCTTTTTGGCTAAAAGCAAGACAAGCTTGTGATGAAATAAAAAAATTATTTTGGTTAGCTGAGTGTGATGAAAAAGAATATCATCAGGTATTTGATGTTAGTTATGCTTGGCAATGGATGCATGCAACAGAAAAATATTTTAAAAAACAAATTGAATACAATGAAGTAAATAAAATATTACAAGCATATTCAGCTTATGGTATTGGAAATGAAAAATTATTTTTTACTGCTAATCATGATGAAAATAGTTGGAATGGTACTGAGTATGAAAAATATGGTAAAGCTGCAAAAGCAATGGCTGTATTTACTTGCACTTGGCAAGGAATGCCATTAATTTATAGTGGACAAGAAAATAGTAATGAAAAAAGATTATTATTTTTTGATAAAGACGAATTAGTTTGGAAAAATCCAACAACACTACATCAATTTTATAAAACATTATTACACCTACATACTACTAATGCAATAGCAGTTGGAGAAACATTTTTCATTACATCTAACTTTAAAAATGTAATTATTTTTTTTAAAAGATATAAAGAAGAAGTAGTACTTGTATTATTAAATTTTTCTGAAGAAAATAAGCTGAAAATAAATATTACACATGATTGGTTAAAAGGCAATTTCTATAATGTATTTACAGGTATCAATTTTCATTTTAATAATGATGAGCAATTTGAATTGCAAGGTTTTGAATATAGAGTTTATACCAACACTCCATTAATACAATAAAAAAGCAGGTTGCCCAATGAAGAACAACCTGCTGATAACATAGGGGGTCAATTATTTTGTTACAATTAATTTTTCTGTATAAACATTGTTATTTAAAATAACTTGTACACTATAAGTGCCTGCACTTAACGAGCTAATATCGTTGAAAGATATTGTGTTAATACCAGTTAAAACTTTAGTTTGTTTAGTTATTAAAGTTCTGCCTAATAAATCTACTACACGAACAAGAGCATTTTCATCTTTATCTGTAACTACTTTAAGATTAAAGTAATTAACTGCAGGGTTAGGATGAACAGCAATATTTGTTTTATCATTCTTCACTAATTTAAAGGCAAGTACTTTACTGTATTTAAAGCTATTGTCTTTTTCTACAAGTTTTAATCTGTAATAAACTGTATTAGCATTAATATTAGCTAAATTATCGTCTGCATTATAATCACTAATTGTAGAAACAGCAGAATGATTGATAGCTTGAACTTTGGCAATTTGTACAAAGTCGTTGCCAGTAGTGCTTCTTTCTAATTCATAATGGCTCATATTAATTTCTGAAGTAACAGACCAAGTTAATTTAGCAATATTATCATTGTTTACATTTCCTGTAAAGTCTAATAATGTTGTAGGTAAAATCATAAAGTCTCTCCAATCTCTATCACCTACATTACAATCTCCTTGTCTGCTCTTAGGTAATTGAGAAATACTACCTGTAGGGCCAACGCCTGTATCCCAAGTACCATCATTACCCATATTATTATTAATAGCATTTCTCCAGAAGTTTGCAGTAGCATTAATAATATTAAATCCATCAAAGTAATCCATTAAACCATCTTTATCAGCATCATCTGTACCACCTTGCCAATAGTTATTTGTTTTTACATTATGACCTTCATAAATATCTGGAACTCCATCATTATCAGTATCAGTATCTAAATAGTCTGGTGTATTATCTCCATCTTTATCAAAAGGAGAAAGGCCACTACTTGTTCTTGTACAAGAAGTACAACCACCAATATCATAAGCATCATCTACACCATCACCATCACAATCATTGCCTGTAGGCATTTTAAATGTACATGTAGCTTGAGCTTCAGTATTATCAGTAATTCCATCATTGTCGCTATCTACATCATATACATCTGGTTTACCATCTCCATCACTATCTACAAGTGTTAAACCTTTTGCACCAAAACCATCAAAATTATCAGCAACATCAAATGAATTATCACCAAAGCTTTCACCTCTTACACCATCGCCATCAGTATCTGAACCACCAACAACACCTGTAGGAGAATGAACACTAAATGCTTCTGATAAATCAGTAATACCATCTCCATCACTATCTAAATCTAAGAAGTTAGGAGTACCATCTCTGTCAAAATCTTGAGGTATTAATCCGTTTAAGTTAGGATTATTAAAGCCAGAACCATTATCTGCAGAACTCATTAAACCATTGCCATCAGCATCTGTACCTGTAATAGTACCATTTACTTGGTTTAAGAATGCTACACCATTTGGTCTTGCTTCTACAACATCTACTATACCATCATTATCACTATCTAAATCTAAAGAATTAATTATACCATCTCTATCCCAATCAAAATTATCATTAATGCCATCCATATTACAATCTGCCCAAACAATACCACAGCCTGGTGTTGTATCTAAATAATTAGGTATTCCATCGCAATCACAATCAGCTAAAGGATCAATACCACCATGTTCATTTACATCAGTAATACCATCATTATCATCATCAATATCTAAATAATCAGGTACACCATCGCCATCAGTATCTTTTCCTATTTCAAAATTAGCATTAGTAACATTTGTATTAGTTGTTACAACATTTAAAATACTATTTGCAGTACCATCATTACCAGCACCTGCACCTAAAAATTCTTTTACACTTAGATAATGAGCAGGTAAATCAGCAGCAGTTAAATTGCTACCAACAGTTCTAACACCTTCTGTAAGTATTATATTATAAGTAGTATTTCCAAATACACTTGCAAAAGTAAATGTACCATTTGAAGCAACTGCTACACTACTTACAACTTTATTATCAGTACCAACTAAGTTAGCATATAAAGTATTGTTTACATTAGTTCTTACACCACCAACTACATTTGGTGTACAAGAAACAATAGATGCATACACATTACCACTAATAGAAATTGAAGGATTACAACTTGGTAAACAAACATCAAAAATTTGTGTATGTATTTCTCCAGCAACAAGTGTTGCATTTTTAGCGATAATTTGTCCTTCTAAATTATTACTACCATTCCAAATAATTTCTGCATTTGGTGCTAGTATAGTACCTCTTAATACATTAGATGCATTGAAAGTTACAGTGCCTGTACAGTTGTATAAATTATAAATTATAAATCTACCATCAGTATTTTGTAAGCCTGTAGAATTATAAGGTGAGTAAGTACCAGAACCAGTATAATTAATATTAAATATTAATGGTCTTGTAGCTGTTGGTGCATTATTAAAAGTAATATTAGTAATTGCAGCAAAATCATCTCCATCAATATTTACTACGTTTACTTTATTATTAACTAAAGTAATCGTTGGTGTAGTTCCACTTAAAGTAATAATATTTAACTGACTTGCACATGGTGAAGATGCAGAATAAGTACTCATTAAATTAGCATTTGCAACTAAAGTTGAAAAAGCTGAAGTAAAGTTTATACCACTTGGTGTAATAGCACTTGCAGCAGTTTGTAAACTATTTAAAAGTATTGCAGGTGTACTGTTATAACCAGTCCATCCTGAAGAAGCATTTGATGTTAAACGTAAATTAACAGTAGCATTATTAGGATCTTGATCCCATAAAGTAGAACCTGTAGTATTTCCTATTCTTAGTTTTGCACCAGAGTTTACATTTGTTTGATTTCCTGAATTATAATAAACTCTTCCACCAATTACTAAACCATAGTTACCAGCTACATTATAGCCATTAGGATAATAACCTGTGTGATTCATTGTTAAAATAGAAGCACCACTTAATGTTAAGTTTCCACCTAATGCAACACCACCATCTGTATGACCTCCAGTTAATGTTACACCTTCTTTAGAGAAGATATCAAAACCTTTAGCTTCTTTAGTAGGGCTAAATGTATTTGGTCCACAATCTACATTATTTACCAAAACTACTAAATCAAAAATATCATCACAACCAGGTGTTGTTATTGTCCATTTTAAAGTAACAGGAGAACTTGCAATGATTACAGTTGTTGTAGGAGAATGAATATCTGCAATAGTTGCACTACCACTAACAATACTCCAAGTACCAGTAGAACCAATAGGTGCTGGAGTAGCATTCATTGTAAAGTTATTGTTATTAGAATTGGTAATATCAATACCTGCATTAGTTTCTTCAGGACAAACTACACATGGCTCATAAGATTTAATAGAAACATCATCTATATATAAATAAGTATTAAAATTACAACCAGCAGCTTGTACACCTGTAAAACGATATTTAAAATTAGCATTATAGTAACTTGCAGGAATTGAAATTGTAATTGTATTCCAAGTTTGAGGCAAGTATGCATTAGCTATTTGTTGTGCTGTTTGTGTATAAGCACTTGACCATGTTGTACCATTATCATTAGAAATATCTATATTAAATGTATAACATGTATTAGAAGCAGATACATTGTATGTATATAATTTAAATGTTAACTCAACATTATTACCACTACTTAAATTTAATTTAGGAGAAGTAGCAGTAGATGTACTTGCAGCATAACCACTTGTGCTAATATTTACTAATTCTAAAGCATAAGGAGATGATTGATTGACAAAACCATCAACAACAATTGTTGATCTACTTGTTGTAGAGTAAGCTTTCCATGTACCTGTAGAACCAACAAAAGTTGTATTTACAGGACTAGAACCACCTGTGTTAAAGCAATTAGGGAATGTTTCATGAGCAATAACTGTTGGTGTATTTGTATTATTAGTTAATGTAACTGAATCATAAATATCTGGGCATCCTGGTGTAGTAATTGTCCATTTTAAAATAGCTGGAGAATTTGTAACAGTTACAGTAGTTGTAGCTGAATTTACATTAGCAATAGTTGCTGCTCCACTAACTACACTCCAAGTTCCTGTAGAACCAACAGGTGCTGGTGTTGCAGACATTGTAAATGTATTATTATTACAGTTTATTTGATTTTCACCTGCTTCTGTTTCTGTAGGACAAGGTACACAAGGAGGATAAGATTTTAAATTAATATCATCTATATACAAATAAGTATTAAAATTACAACCAGCAGCTTGTACACCACTTATACGATATTTAAAGTTTGCATTATAATAACTTACAGGTACAGGAACTGTAATTGTATTCCAAGTATCATGTCCAAAAGCACTAACTAATTGTTGAGAAGTTTTTGTATAAACATTACTCCATGTAGATCCATTATCATTAGAAATTTCTATATTAAATGAAAAACATGTATTAGATGAAGAAATTGTATGTGTATAAAGCTTTAAACTTAACTCTACACTATTACCACTACTTAAATTAATAGTAGGAGATGTAGCTTTAGTTGTAGTTGCAGCATATCCACTTGTACTTTGATGATATAATTTTAAAGCATAAGGAGATGATTGATAATATGCATTATTTACTACAATAGTAGATCTGCTTGTACTAGAATAAGCACTCCATGTACCAGCAGAACCTGTAAATGTAGAATTTATTGGAGCTGAGAAACCTGTATTAAAACTGTTTGTAAATGACTCTGTAGAAATATTAACTGGTGAGTTAATATTATTAATTAATTCTACTGAATCATAAATATCTGGACAGCCAGGAGTTGTTATTGTCCATTTTAAAATTGCAGGAGAGCTAGTAACTGTTACTGATGTTGTTGCTGAATTTACATTAGCAATAGTAGCACTACCACTCATTACACTCCAAGTACCTGTAGAACCAACAGGTGCTGGTGTTGCAGCCATTGTAAATGTATTGTTGTTACAATTAGACTGATTAGTACCTGCATTAGTTTCTGTAGGACAAGGTTCGCAAGAAGTGTAAGTTTTTATAGCAATATTATCTATATAAATATAAGTATTATAATCGCATCCTGCATTTTGTACACCACTTAATCTATATTTAAAATTAGCATTATAATAACTTACAGGTACTGGTATAGTTACTGTGCCCCATTGATTAAGACCATAAGTATTATAAATTTCTTGTGCAGTTGCAGTATGTACAGTATTCCATGTACTACCATTATCATTAGAAAATTCTACTTTAAATGTATAACAAGTATTAGATGCAGATACTGAATAAGTATATAATTTAAAACTTAAATCTACACTATTACCACCTGTTAAATTTATTTTTGGAGATGTAGCTCTTGATGTACTTGCAGCATATCCACTTGTACTATAATTTACCAGTTTTAATGCATAAGGAGATGATTGATAAACTGCATCATACACTACAACTGTAGATCTTGCAGTTGTAGAATATGCACCCCAAGTACCAGTAGAACCTGTGAATGATGAATTAATTGGTGCAGAGAAACCTGTATTAAAACAGTTAGGGAATGTTTCATAAGAGATTGTTGTAGATCCAGTAACTTCATTAGTAAATACAACTTCATCATAAACATCAGGACAACCTGGTGTTGTTACTGTCCATCTTAAAGTAGCAGGTGAACTTGTAACAGTTACAGATGTTGCAGGTGCGTTTACATCATTGATAGTTGCTGCACCACTTACTACACTCCAAGTACCAGTAGAACCATCAGGTGCTGGTGTAGCAGAAGTTGTAAATACATTATCATTACAATGTGTTTGCTCAGACCCAGCATTTGTTGATTCAGGGCAAGGCTCACAAGAACCATAAGTATTGATTACTATATTATCTACATATAAATAAGTATTATAACCACAACCACTAGCTTGTACACCACTTATACGATATCTAAAATTAGTATTATAAAAACTAGGATCTACAGGAATTGTAATTGTACTCCATGTACCTTGACCAAAACTATTGGCAATTTGTTGTGCTGTTTTTGAATAGGCTGTAGTCCAACTGCCACCATTATCATTAGAAAATTCTACATTAAATGAATAGCAAGTATTAGCAGCAGAAACAGAATATGTATATAATCTAAAACTTAAATCTATATTATGTCCACCTTGTAAATTTACTTTAGGCGATGTAGCTCTTGCTGTACTTGCAGCATAACCACTAGTACTATAATTTACAATCTTTAAAGCATAAGGAGATGATTGATAATAATTACTATGTACTACAATGGTAGATCTGTTTGTTGTAGAATAAGCACCCCATGATCCTGTAGAGCCTGTAAATGTTGTATTTATTGGTGCTGTAAATCCTGTATTAAAACTATTAGGGAATTTTTCATCAGATAATGTAGTAATACCTGGAATATTATTGATTAATGTTACTTCATCATAAATATCAGAACAGCTTGGTGTTGTTACTGTCCATCTTAAAACAGCAGGAGAACTTGTAACAGTAACTGAAGAAGTTGCTGAATTTACATTTGCAATTGTTGCACTTCCACTAATTACACTCCATGTACCTGTAGAGCCATTTGGTGCAGCAGTAGCAGACATGGTAAATGTATTATCATTACAATTTGTTTGTTCTGCACCTGCTTCTGTTACAGTAGGACAATTAACGCATACAGGGTAAGAGTTAATTACAAAATTGTCTAAATAAATATATGTATCAAAATTACATCCTGCATTTGATGTACCACTTATTCTATATTTAAAATTACTATTATAATTTGCTGCTGCAATTGGTATATTTACAGTACCCCATTGATTAAGGCCATAAGTATTATAAATATCTTGAGATGTTAATGATAAAGCTGTACTCCATGTACTACCATTATCATTAGAAAATTCTATCTTAAATGTATAGCAAGTGTTTGATGCAGAAACAGCATAAGTATATAATTTAAAAGTTAAATTAGCATTTGATGCTGTAGATAAATCTACTTTAGGTGATGTAGCTCTTGCTGTACTTGCTGCATAACCATTAGTATTATAATTTACAATTTTAATTGCATATGGTGATGATTGATAGTATGCATTATTAACTACAATAGTAGATCTATTTGTTGTAGAGTATGCACTCCAAGTACCTATAGAGCCTGCAAATGTAGTATTAATAGGTGCAGAAAATCCTGTATTAAAACTATTTGGGAATTTTTCTTCTGATAAAACAACTGGTGTTACTGTTACAGTTTTAGTTACTACATTACTATAACAAGTAAAGCCACTAACAGTAGTAGCCCTTCTATATTTTGTTGTTTGTGTTAATGCCCCTGGTGCATAATTCTGAGAGGTTGCACCACTAATATTTGTCCAAGTTATGCCACCATCTATACTTTGTTGCCATTGATAACTTTGATTTTGTGCAGTACCATCGCTTAAACAATAATTGTTATTAGTACTTTCATTTGTACCAGTTATTGATGTTGGTACATAATTACAACTACCACTTTGATCTCCTGAAATAGTACCAGGATAAACAATTAATACTGTAACTTCATTTGAGTAAATTGGTGTATTACCAGTACCACCAGAACAATCTCTCCATGCTTTACGACGATAGATAGTAGTTTTAGTAACTGCACCAGCAGAATATGTAGCTGCAGTTTTACCAGATATATCAGTAAAAGAACCACAACTTATTAATTTTTGCCATTGATATTTTATTGTACCTCCTGTACCACCACTTGCAGAAGTGATATTAGTAAAACCAGCAGCAGTAAATGAACCACAATTTTGCTGATTAGAACCAATAGTACCACCACTTGTTAATGCTACACAAGAGCCTCCTGTATAAACATTATCATCAGAAGTAGTAACAACTGATTTATCAAAATTTGTAAATAAATCATAACCTTGAGAAGGCGAATATTGATTTTTTACAAATGTGTTTTCAGCATTATTAATGCTAAATTGTGCTGGTACTTTTTGAATACCCCCAAAGGCAAGAAATACAAATAATAAAATACTCAGTTTGTTAAATTCTTTCATAATCTTCATAAATTTTAGAATAGGAATCTTGAAAAATTGCCTTCTGTAGGGATTGGATTAAAACAAAATTTTGCAAATATTACTTTGCTATTTGGCTTGAAAAGGACTTTGGTGAGTAGTTCTTAAATAGGAATTTTGATCTTGAAAAACTAACACAAAAGTACTTAAACTTGATACATGATGTGATTAACAATTAATAAGTTGCAACCGATATTCTAAATATGTCCAATTTGAGGATTTGTCCAAAACTTGGAATCTTTATCCACATTTTTAATTTGAAAATTGAGGTTGTAAAAAAACATTAAACTACAAGAAAATGACTCGTTAGAAAATGTATATTAAAAAAAATATATAGTTGCAGAAATTACGTATTTTTAAAAATTACACACTTTTGTTGAAATATTAATTAAAAACAAATTATTGCAACAAATTGATTTTCTGATATATAAAATCAAAATTAATTAAAGCCTTTGAAAGTTATGATTATCAAATTTCAAAATAATTGAGTAAGTAAAAAGCTACCATTTAATGCTTGTAAATTAAAAATTAAAAAAAATAACGAATGTTAATTGTATAAATGTTCAATTTAATAGTAATAGTTCTTTATATTACTAAAAAAAATATTTACCTTTTTTGGTTAATGAAAAAAGATTAAAAAATATAAAATTTTGATTATTGATTTATAAGTTGTCAATTTCTCCTACTAAAAATACACTACCAATTACTAAAATTAAATCGTTTGTCGTTGCATTATTTTTAGCAGCATGTAGAGCTAATGTAACATTAGCATAATTATTCCCTTTTAATAAAAATGTATTAGCCAAATTTTTTAAATCAATTGATGGTAATGCTCTGGGAATTTGAGCTTGTGTAAAATAATAATTTGCATTTTTAGGTAATAAAGAAAGTACTTTACTTACATCTTTATCTTTCACCATTCCTATAATAATATGCAAGTTTTTAAAACTAATTTGTTTAAGATGTAACAACACTTGTTTAATACCATCTTCATTATGTGCTACATCTGCTATAATAGTTGGGTTTGTTTGAAGTAATTGCCATCTTCCTTTAAACCCTGCAATTTGTTGTACATTTTTTAAAGCAAAATGTATATGATGCTCCAAAATTTTAAATCCTAATTTTTGTAATTGATGAATAGCAGTTAAAACAGTAAGTATATTTTTGGTTTGATATATACCTAATAAATCTGTAGAAATAGTTTGTAGTTTATTAGTTGATTTATGTAAAACATTTAATTGCAATAAATAATTGTTATACATAAAACTTTCCATTTGCATTTCATCTTGCACATAATATATGGGAGCATTTTTTTCTTTTGCAACTTTATCAAATACATGTTTTGTTTCTTCAGTTGCTTCACCAATAATTACAGGTACTTTATTTTTAATTATTCCTGCTTTTTCCCAAGCAATTTTTTCAATAGTATCTCCTAAAATTTGAATATGGTCTAACCCAATATTTGTTATAATAGACAGTTGTGGTGTAATAATATTTGTACTATCTAATCTGCCACCTAAACCAGTTTCAATAATTGCTATATCTACATTTTGCTGTGCAAAATATTCAAAAGCCATTGCTACAGTAATTTCAAAAAAAGAAGGTTTAATTTTTTCAATAGTTTGTTGCATATTACTTGTAAAATTTACAACAAACTCTTCAGAGCACATGATACCATTTACTTTTATTCTTTCTCTAAAATCTTTTAAATGTGGCGATGTATATAGACCAGTTTTGTAACCTGCTGTTTGTAAAATTGCAGCTAATGTATGGCTAACAGAACCTTTGCCATTTGTGCCTGCAATATGTACTGATGGAAATTTTAATTGAGGATTGTTAAGTTCATTACATAAAAAAATAGTATTAGCAAGATTAGCTTTATACGCATCACTACCTGTCTTACTAAACATAGGTAATTGCTCTAAAAGATAAGCTAATGTTTGTTGATAATTCATTATGCAAACTAAGATAAAACAAACTTAACCTGTTACTCTCATATCAAGAATAATTGTACCTCTTTGTTCTTGATCATTTGGTTCAAATTTAATTTCTTTGGCTCTTTTTAATGCTACAGCCCTGGTTTGTTTATTTGCTGTACTTGTACCATTAGGATTTACTACAGCATAAGTTACTTTTCCATTTTTATCTACAATAATATTTACAGCAACTTTTGCATTTTCAGAAAAATCGTCTGTAAATGTTGGGAAATGTGTAATTTTTCTTTTACCTAAACCATATACTCTAGTACCTCCAGGGCCATCATAAGCTGTACCATCAATTGTACCCCAAGGTTTTCCTTTATCTCCATTTCCAGAAGGATCGTTGCCTTCGCTTCTACTATCATTATAATTATCTGCATTATTTCCACCAGTACCTTTACCACCACTATATTTTGGCATTACAGTTTTTGGCTTAGGTGGTGTAGGTGCAGTAGTTGCAGGTTTTACTTCTTTTTTGGTTGTATTATTATTGTGAGTTGCTACAGCATCTGGGTCGTCATTTTCATTACTTTCTGTAGTTGTAGGTGTTGTAGTTGCTGTAGTAGAAGGTGTATTTTCAGGATCAGATTCTTGTCCAGGTTCGCCAGGTACAAGAGGTTGTACATCGCCACTACCAACATCACTATTGCCAATATTAACTTCTATCCCTTCTGATAATAAAGGCTTTTCTATTATGGGTAAATTCCATCTTATATAAAAGAAAATAAAAAATATACTTACTGTTACTAAAATAGTTACTGATGTAGCTTGTATATTTTTATTTCTTTCAAAATGTTGCTCCATACCAAATGAATTATTCATACAAACTTAATTTATAAATAAATGAAAATATTGATTGTTGAAAATTAGCTTATTAATGATGTAAGTATGCACTTTTATACATAAATAAAGGTTAAGTATTTTTGATTATAGTAATTAAATAAAAAAGCTACCTATAATTTTTATAGATAGCTTAATTTATTATTCATTGAGCAAATTAAAACGGACTTCTCTTTGCTGCTTTTTTGGTAGTTTTAGCTTTTCTTAATTGAGGATGTGGCGGTTGTACAGTATTTGGACCTGTTTCCATTGTAGGTATTAAATCTACAGATAATAAATCACCATCAGACTCGCTGCCATAACTAAAAATAAATCTATTTTCTGCAATACCTTGTTGCTCTACTAAATATCTGATAATTGCATTTACTCTATCCCAGCTAAGTTGTTGTTGTGCTTTTGTTTTATTACCATAACCTATCACTTTTACATTACAGTTAGGGTTATTTCTAATTTTATCTGCAATTACTGATAGTACAGCTTCTGCATCGCTTGTTAGTTTATAACTATTTGCACGGAATTGTACAGATGGTAAATCTTTAATATTACATTCTTTAGAATTTGTACCAACTACACCAATATTATTAATTTTATTGGCTAAAGAATCGCAACAAGGAGGTTCTGGACAATTACCAACTCCATCAGCATCTACTGGGAAACATTTTTGTAAAGTAAGTTTTTCTTTATCCTTACAATCTGGTACACCATCACCATCTGTATCTGCAGTTACTCCATGAGTATCAACAGGACATCCTTCTGGTGTATTTGGCTCTAAATCTAATTCATTTAATACGCCATCATTATCATCATCTTTAACTTTAAACATTTTAGCAATAGCTTGCTTATTATTATTTAAATCTGCATAAGCAAATTCTAATGGGTTTAACCACCATAATGGAGGTACTCTTTTCTTAGAGTTACCAATATTAAAGTTTGCACCAATACCACCAAATGCCACATTATCCCATTCAGAAGTAAATACAGGGAATCTTAAATCGCCACTTTGTCTGTACCAACCATCAACATAATCATCTCTGGTTTGCATTCTTTTATATTCAAGGCTTAATGACCAACTTTTTCCAACTCTATATTCTACTCCAAAACCAGAAGTAAAGCAATGTCTTATATGCCAATTTTTATTTAGCCCTGGTCTTCTATCATTTACTTCTGCTTGTGTTTCGTAAGATCCATCTAACAAGTTTCTCAACATTTTTCTTAGTTCCACTCTTTTTACACCAGAGCTATACGCATTAGCAACTTGAAGAAATTCTGCAGCATAAGAAGAACCATCTGGCTTCATTATGTTCATTTTGGTGTTATATATTAATGCTCCATAGCCAAAAAGTCCATAAACATTCCAGCGTTTTTGTTTTGTATGAAACATAATATTACTAAGAGAAACTAAACCTTCAATTGAAGGTACAAATGCCATAGTTCTATGATTATGAATATATCTTGTATTTGTACCTTGATATAAATTCATAATTACAGGGCTATTATTAAAATTAGAGTTAGGTTGATAATCTAAACCTAGCATATTATAATAAGCAAATGATCCTCTTATAGAAAATACATAACCCATCGCTTTTCTTAAACTTACTCCAAACCCATAAGTATAAGATTGAAAACCACTTCCTAAACCTTTAAAAGCTGTAGGGCAATCACCATCTACATAAGGATAGCCCACAAAAATACCAAACTGCCATTGGTCTCTTGGTTTAGAAGGGAAATTACCTTTATTTGCTAAGAAGTCATCTTGTTGCTTCATATTTCTTGGAGCAATGTAAGATGAATCTGAATAATCATGTGCACCACCTAATTGAGCATATCCAAAAGTGGAAATTGCTAAAAAAGCAATTATTAGGAGTGATATTTTTTTTCTTGCCATAGTTTAATAAATTGTTTATAACAATTCATAGGAATGTGGATAAGAAGTTTTTTAACCTAAAAAAACCTATAACGCAAATTTCAGACTGTAAATTGTAATAAATAGTTGCATATCAAGCTTTTTTTAAATTATTATTCCACACTGGTTAATAAAAAAGGCTTCCTTGTAATAGGAAGCCTTAGAATTTATTAAAAATGTGGATAACTCAGCTAAAATTACTTTCTTAAGTTTGGATGTGGAGCAGGTACACTATTTGGACCTTCTTCTGTAGTTCCTTGTAAATCTACAGAATTTGCATCTCCATCCTGACCATAAGTAAATATTAATCTGCTTTCAGCAATACCTTGTTTTTCTACTAAGTATTTAATTACTGCATTTACTTTTTCCCAACTAGCTTGTTGTGCAGATTTGCTAGTAGCACCATAACCAATAACTTTTACTTTACAGTTAGGGTTTGCATTAATTTTTTGAGCTACAGTTGCTAAAACTGCTTGTGCATCTTTAGTTAATTTAGCATTACCTTTAAATTGAATACTTGGTAATTCTTCAATAGTACAAGTATTTTTAGTACCTATTGAACCATTATCTAAATCTTCTTTTAATTTATTTAAAACATCTCTTAATTCTTTGCAACAAGGAGGTTCTGGACAAGTACCAACGCCATCATTATTTACAGGGAAACATTTTTGTGCTGTAAGAGGTTCTTTATCTTTATAATCAGGAACACCATCACCATCAGTATCTAATGCACGACCACGAGCATCTACTTTAGCACCTTTTGGTGTGTTTGGCTCTAAATCAAATTGGTCTGTAACACCATCAGCATCTGCATCATCCAATTTAACTTTTGGCATTTTCATGTGCTTAGGAGCATTTAACTCGTTATAAGCAAAGTTGTTTGGATTAATCCACCATAATGGTTGTACACGTTTAGATGTTTTACCCATATTAATATTAACACCTACACTTGTAAAACTATACATATCATTACTATTACCACTTTTTACAGCATCTAAATAATCGTATCCTGTAAGGATTTTAGTAAATCTTTGTTCTAATTTAATATTTGTTTTATTGCTTAATTTATAAGCAACACCAGCACCTACACTTGCACCATGTAACATAGTCCATGCATTTCTGCCATTAATTTTATTTCCACCAACTGTACCAATAATTCCAGATTGAGAATTTGGAAATCCAAAACCATAAAAAGTTCTAAAATTACCCGTTAGTGGATCTTTATAGGTAACTCTAGTTGCAATAAATTCGTAACCTGCAGTTAAATACCAGTTAGTTTTATGGTTTCCTCTGTAGTAGCTTTTTGTATTTAACGAAACTATTACATCAAGAGCACCACTATGTCTCCAGTTTTTATATTCATTTTGGCCTATAATACCACCCCATGTACTTGGTTTACCAGAATTTACAGAACCGATATAACCAGCTCTTAAAGAGAATGTATGGTTAATTGCTTTACGAGCAGTAATAGAACCACCAAACCCAATTTTTGGACCTATATCACCAATAATAAATGATGGGCCTGCAGCAATACCTAATTCCCACTGATCACGTGGTTGAGCAGGATAAGGGTAATTATTGTTTAAAAATTCATTGTGTTGAGGTAATCTTTTTGCAGGGATTTTAGAACTATCTTTCCAATCCCACCCCCAATCTGTGTTTTGAGCAAAACTTGCCACTTGAAAAAGTGTAAATAAAATTGCAAGTAATGTGTACTTTTTGCTTGTCATAGTATGTATTTATAAGTTATTGTTGAAGTGTTTTAGACTTAATCAGAGGGCAAAAGTAGCTAAACTAAATAAAAAATCAAAATATTTCTATATTTTAACAATATATGATTTATAGGATAATTAGTGCTACAACTATTACTTGTCATTAAATTTTGTGTAAGTATATTGCAACATTATTTTTAAACCAATGAATCTTGCCAAAAATATAATTGCTACCGAATTAAAACTATTTGAATCTCACTTTAAAGAAGCTGTTAAAAGTAGAGTTGCTTTATTAGATAGAATAATGGAATATATAGTGAAAAGAAAAGGGAAACAAATGAGGCCTATGTTTGTTTTACTTTCTGCAAAATTGGGTGGCAATATTAATGAAACATCGTATAGAGCAGCATCTTTAGTAGAGCTATTACATACTGCTACTTTAGTACATGATGATGTTGTAGATGATGCCATGCAACGTAGAGGTTTTTTTTCTATCAATGCACTTTGGAAAAATAAAATTGCTGTATTAGTAGGTGATTATTTATTATCAAAAGGATTATTACTTTCATTAAATAATAAAGACCACCAAATTTTACAAATTTTATCTACTGCTGTAAAAGAAATGAGTGAAGGAGAATTATTACAAATAGAAAAATCTAGAAACCTTAATTTAAAAGAAGATGTTTATTACGAAATTATTAAAGGAAAAACTGCTTCTTTACTTGCATCTTCTTGTGCCGCTGGTGCAGCATCTACTTTTAATAATGAAAATGATATTGAGAAGATGAAATTATTTGGCGAAAAAACTGGTATGGCTTTTCAAATAAAAGATGATTTATTTGATTACAATGGAAAAAATATAGGCAAACCAACAGGCAATGATATTAGAGAAAAAAAACTTACACTCCCAATCATTTATACCCTAAATAATTGTAAGCCTGAAATAAGAAAAAAAATTATTTACATAGTAAAAAATCAAAACACAGAAAAAGAAAAAGTAAATTATGTAATTAATATGGTGAATGAACATGGTGGAATTGATTATGCTACAAAAAAAATGATTGCATATAGAGATGAAGCTTTAAATATTTTATACAAGTTTCCAAAATCTGATGTAAGAGATGCTTTAGAAGAGTTAGTAAGATATACAACTGATAGAACATACTAGACAAAATTTATCATGCAAAAAAGATGGAATATTTTAGAAGCAGCTACACAAAAAACAACTGCTTTACAACAAGCTTTAAATATTAATAATACTATTTGTAAAATACTTGTACAACGAGGTATTGATAATTTTGATGCTGCTAAAAATTATTTTCGTCCATCTTTACATCACTTACACAATCCATGGTTAATGAAAGACATGGATAAAGCTGTTGATAGATTATTACAAGCTATCAATAATCAAGAAAATATTTTAGTTTATGGAGATTATGATGTAGATGGAACTACTAGTGTTGCTGCTATGTACAGTTTTTTACAAAACATTTATCATAACATAGATTTCTATATTCCTCATAGATACAAAGAAGGATATGGTATTAGTAAAGAAGGTATAGATTATGCTGCAGCTAAAAATATTTCATTAATCATTTCTTTAGATTGTGGTATTAAAAGTGTAGCATTAATTGATTATGCAAAAACTTTACATATAGATTTTATTGTTTGCGATCATCATTTACCTGATAATATATTACCCAATGCAGTTGCTATTTTAAATGCTAAACAAAAAGATTGTAATTATCCATTTAAAGAATTATGTGGCTGTGGTGTTGGTTTTAAATTTATGCAAGCTATTGCAGAAAAATTACAATTAGATGAAAACAGTTATTTACAATTTTTAGATTTAGTAGCTACTGCAATTGCTGCAGATATTGTACCTATAACAGACGAAAACAGAGTACTTGTTTTTTATGGTTTAAAAAAAATAAATGAAAACCCCAACATTGGTATTAAAGCATTAATGCAATTAGCTAATGTGCAAAAAAATATTACAGTTAATAATTTAGTTTTTATTGTAGCACCAAGAATTAATGCTGCAGGAAGAATGGATGATGCAAAAAAAGCTGTACAACTTTTTATAGAAAAAGATGAACAAAAAGCTTTACAACTTGCAGCTATTTTACATACAGATAATAATGAAAGAAGAGAAGCAGATGTAAGCATTACTGAACATGCTTTAGCAATGATAGAAAACGACTCATCTACCATTTTAAAAAACACAACTGTTGTATATCATGAAAGTTGGCATAAAGGTGTAGTAGGTATTGTAGCAAGCAGATTAATTGAAACTTATTACAAACCAACTATTGTACTTACTAAAAGTGGAGATATAATTGCTGGAAGTGCCAGAAGTGTTGCTGGCTTTAATTTATATGAAGCTATACATGCTTGTAAAAATTATTTAACTGCTTATGGTGGGCATTTTGCTGCTGCTGGTTTAAGCTTATTACCAGAAAATTTAGAGAATTTTAAAAACGCTTTTGAACAAGTAGTTGCTAATACAATAACTCCAGAACAATTAATACCAGAAATTGTCATTGATGCTGAAATTAATTTTGATGAAATAAACTTTTCTTTCTTTAATATCATTACACAAATGGAGCCTTTTGGTCCAGAAAATATGCGACCAGTTTTTATTGCAAAAAATGTAATAGATACAGGTTATTCTAAAGTTGTAAAAGATATTCATTTAAAAATTGTAGTTAAACAAAACGATACAACCTTTAGTGGCATTGGTTTTAATATGGCTAATAAATTTGCATTAATAGAACAAAACAAACCAATGGATATTGTTTTTACCATTGATATAAATGAATGGAATGGCGAAAAATCTTTACAAATTAAACTTTTAGACTTACAATTAAGTAAAGACTAACTTTTACAAATTAATTTTTCTACTATTATAATTTTACAATTTTACGAGTAATGGTTTGTCCATTTATATACATAGTTGCTTGATAATTTCCTGCATGTAAATTGCTAAAATCTAAAGTTACTTGTTGTACTCCTCTTTGTAATTTTACTGATTGTTTTTTTACAACTCTGCCTGTAATATCTGTAATTGTAATAACAGTTTCAGTATTTGTATTTACATTAATTTCTGCTACAGCAGAATTATGTACAGGGTTTGGATAAAAATTAAACAAGTAAAAATGATTATTTAATTGTACAGCTACAATTTTAGAGTATGTAAAACTACCATCTACATCAAATTGTTTTAAACGGTAATAAGTTGTTTTAGCAAAAGGCGTTTTATCTAAAGCATCATAATAATTTAAACCATGATAGTTATTAGCTTTTATAGTATCAAATGATTTAAAGTTGATACCATCTTCAGATTTTTCTACAACATAAAAATGACTATTTACTTCATTAGTAGTTAACCAAGAAATATTTACCCAATTACGTTCATTATTTAATGTTGCATTTAATGAAACTAACTTAACAGGTACTACAGTGTTTTTTGTGTACCAAATAGGTGCAGTAATTGTTCTTCCACCACCTATTAAAATATCAGCATAATAATATCCATTTACATTATCTGGTAAATCAATATCAGTAAATGTTAGTTTATCACTATTAACTGTGGCAATTTGTACAGGTAATATTCCACTACCTGCAACACCATACATTAAACGAATAGTAGCTACAAAACTTGGATTTGTTGGGTCGTAAGCATATACAGTTATTGCTGGTGCTTGATCTCCAGAAATGATACTTCCCATAGTAGCATTATTTAATGTAAATATTACTTTAGTATCGCAATCTTCTGTAGCATAAAAACTTCTGCTACGCATAGCATTAAAGAAATTAGTTTGTGTAAGTGATGGTGCAACAACTACTAATCTGTTATGATTACTTCTACCAAAATTAGTATAGTGATTATCATGATCCATTGTTGGGCCAATACGATATCCTTTACTTAACATTCTTGTATAAAAATCTATATAACTAAAAGAGCTTGGTGGATTTGAGTAAGTAGTGTTTGTACTAAAAGCAATACCACTTGCAACAGCAGCACCTACAATTGCACTATCTGCAGTTGCATTAAATGCAATGTTGGCAATTCCATTATAATCAGAGAAAGATGGATGTGCTAATGTTGCAAAAGTATTTCCACCTAAATTATTAATTGTTCTAAATAAACCTGTAGTACCATTAGTTTCTGGTGTACCTAAATAATTACTTTTAGGTACATATACATTATAGTTATTCGTTTCCCAACCTATTAATTGGTCTGTACCATACACTAACACATGTCCACCATTACTTATTACACCCCACTCCATTCCATATAATGCAAGAAAATCTGTAGTAGTAGCTGCAGCAGCTTGATTTAATCCAGGCAACCAATGATTAATACTCATACCTGCACCTGCATGATTATGATCTGAGATACCTAAGAAATCCATACACAAAGAATTTTTTGCATAAGCATAATCATTAGCAGGTGTTAATGTTAAATTATCTTGATTACCATCTGAATAAGCAGAGTGTGCATGTAAATTTCCATAATACCAATTTGATATTGCTAATGCAGTTGTAGTAGCATTACCCATTAATGGATTTACAATTAAATATTTTACACCACCTACACAATTTTCGTTCTTTGCAAAAATGTGATAATAATAAGTTGTTGTTGTAGATAAATTAATATCTATAAATGCAGTAGCAGCACTATTTTGAATAATAATTCCATTACCTAAACTACTACCTTCTGTATATGTAGTACTATTTTGAGGTGATAATGAAAGCGTAGCACTTGTAGTTCTAACAATTAAATATCCATCTGCAGAAGTAGAAGCTTTAAAATAACCATTGATATAATTATTTGATGCTACTAAATTTAATTGTGTTGGTTGTGCAGTAGGTTCTGCACAAGTTGGTAATGCAATTGTTGGTGTATTACCAGTTAATGGATTAGTAGTATTATAAGCAGGACCATTGGTACAGTTTAATCTATTTAATCCAAAAACATAAAAATAATAAGTAGTACCACTCACTAAATTATTAGCAGTAAAATTTGTATCTGCTGTTCTGGTTACAACACTTCCATTTCCTAAAAAATATCCTCCATTATATACTGTACCATTATTAATTGTACCAGTAAATGTAGATGAAAGACTTCTAATAATTAAATACTCATCTGTATTTGCTGCTGGAGAAAAACTACCAGAAATACTACTTGTAGTTTTATTGGTAAATGTTAAGTTAGTAGGTTGTGTAGTTGGTGCAGTACAAGGCAAAGCACCTGCTGTTGTTGTTGCATTGCCTGTAAGTGGCGATGTTGTTAAATACAATGGACCACCAGTACAAGAATTATTGACAGAAAAAATAAAGAAATAATAAGTAGTAGATAAATCTAAACCTGTTGCAGTAAAGTTGTTGTTATTAGTAATACCTACAACTGTTGCATCGCCTAAAGCATCGCCAATATTATAGTTAATACCATTAACTGGCAATGATGTAAGATTACTATTATTACTCATTAAAATTAAATAATTATTAGGTGCAGGGCTTGCAGCAGTATAAGAAAAACTAATTGCATTATGTATTACAGTGCCTAATAAAAAATTTGTAGGCTGTGCTGTTGGTGCTGTACATGGCACATTAGATACTGCTGTAACTTTTACATTATCTATACTTAATCTTGGTCTGCTACCTGTAGAACCTCCTGTACCATTATAATAATAAAAACGTAAACGTGCTGTTGCACTGTTATTAAATATTGTTGGTAATGCCACATTTGCAATACTACCTGCAGATGGATTATTATTGGTAAAATTTAAAACTTGTGCACTGGTAATTTCTGTAAAGTTTACACCATCTACAGATGCATAAACTTTTAAAGAACTACTTCTATTACCAGTAGAGTTATTAATAGAAGCCCAATCGAAACTTAAAGTACCTGCATTTATACCTGTAAAATCCATTAAAAAATCTATGGCTACAGAGTTTGTATTATTAGTAGTACCCGTAGCTAACATTTCTATCTTTTGATTGCCTTTAATAATACCACTACTATAACCTCCATTGCCTGTAGGTGCTATCTGAAAAAAGGTAGAACTTTTTGTAATGAATGTTGCACTAGGAATAGTACCTATACTCATCACATCTAAACCAAGCCAAGCTGCTGCACCATTTCCTGCAATAAAAGTTCCATCATCAGGGCTTGTTTTAAAAACCCAATTATTAATATCTGCAAATGTTTCAGTATATGTTAAGTTAGTTTGAGAAGCCATTGGTACAGGAGTTTGACTCTGTACTGCAAATGCAATAATGCCAATCAAAAGTGTTAGTAAAAATTTTTTCATCGATTAAAATATATGCTAATTATAAAATAAAAATTTAACTGTAAAAATATTTGCAGAATAATTGAAGCAATTAAAAATGGATATTGAAAAAAATATTTTAAAAACTTATATTTTCAATGTTACAATAAAATGCTACTTCAATTTTTCTAATTATCTAATTAATACTACTGTTCCTTTTTTAAATACTATTTTACCTGTATAATCTACACCTTGTGCAGCAAATACATAAGTGCCACTTGCTTGTGGTGTTCCATTTATATTTCCATCCCAACCTTTCATATACTCTTTTGTTTCGTAAATTAATTGTCCTAAACGATTATAAATTCTAAAATAATCTATTCTTGCAATACCTACTGGTATTGGTTTTAATACATCATTTTTACCGTCATTGTTTGGTGTAAATGCAGTAGGAATAAAAATATCGGGTTGTGTTTTAAATAATTTTACCACAATTTCATCAGAGCCAAAACATCCTTCTGGTCTTGTAACTACTACTTTATATTTTATTGAATCTACATTAATATTTAATGTAGCAATAGGGTTTGCAATAGTTGTATTATTTAAACCTACACTTGGTGTCCATTTATATGTACTGGTAGATGGAATAGTACTTGTAATAGTATTTAATTGTAAAGGTTGATTTAATACTACAGCAGTATCATTACCTGCAAACACTTCTACTTTTGGTATTACTTCTATTAATACAGAATCTGTCGTTGGTTTAGGACAACCTAATGTATCATTAGCTGTTAAATAATAATACATTGTTTGTAATGGTGTAACTGTTGGTGAAAGTGTTGTTTCATTTAAAATATTAGTAGTTGGTAACCAACTAAAAGTACTACCAACAATATTGGCTGTAAGCTTTATACTTTGTCCATAACAAATTGGTGCTACTGCATTAATATGTGACTGTGGATATGGTATTGTTGTAATAGTTACAGAATCTTTATCTTGACATTTACCCAAATTAGCTGTTACAAAATATTTAGTTGTAGTAGTTGGTTTTACTAAAGCATATTTTTCTGGATTGACAATTTCGCCAGTTGAAGCTGTCCATATATAACTTAATGCATGACTTTGAGGATTTAACCTAAACGAATCTGTTAAACAAACTGTAGAATCTGCCCCTGCATATACATTGATAAAATCTAACACATTTACAGTAATTGTATCTTTACTAATACATCCATCATCATTTACAGTAACTATATATTGTGTAGTATCTTTTGGAAAAACTAAAGGATTACTTGAATTTATATTTAAAATATTATAGTTAGGAGACCAACTAAAATTACCTGTTGAGTTTGCTATTAAAGGTAAAGTATCAATGCTACAAATTAATGTATCTTTAAAAGGCAAATTAATAATTGGCAAATCTCTGATAGAAAAAGTTTTAGTTACAGTATCTATACAACCTTTACTATTACCAGCAAGTAAACTTACTGTATATGTACCTGCAGAAGGAAATAACCAAGCAGAATCTTTACTTGTTGCAACATCTGCATTTGTAGTTAAATCACCAAAATCCCAACTCCACTGATTTACTACACCATAATTAGTAGTAGTAGCATCAAAAAATTTAATAGGTGCAATAGCACATGAACCTTGTACTGTAATACCAGGGATGAAGCCTGGATAAACATATACATATTTATAAGAAGAATCCTGACAACCACCAGTTGCAGTTACTTTAAGCATTACTAAAAATTTCCCAGTATCTGTATAAGTATATGTTGGTGTTGGTGCTGTAGATGTGTTTCCATCGCCAAACTTCCATAAATAAGTTATAATAGATGCATTGGGTGAATAGTTTTCAAAATTGTAAGTAAATCCATCACAAGTTTTATCATCAGGTCCTGCATTAGGTTTTACAGAAGAGCAATTTGCTACTCTTAAAATCATATCTTTTCTATGCTGATTAATTAATTTTCCATCTCTCCATTCTTCTACTGTTACACATACTACATATTTACCTGCAACAGGTGGTGCAATACCATTTATGATACCTGTTTGTACATTAATTGTTGCTCCTGTACCAAAAGGATTTGTAGGACTATAGGGTGAAGGATAAACTAAAGATGTAGGATTTAATACAGAAGGAGGTGCAGGTGAAGGACTAGGATTTGGTCCATCTTGTCCATCATAAGCAGGACTTAATTTATAAGCCAATGAATCTCCATCTGCATCTGTAGCACTAAAGTCTAAAATAAAATCTGTACTTATACAAACTGTATTGGTATCTCTTACAGAAAAAGTAGGACAATTATTATTACCTAAAGGCAATTGATTAGTACCAGGAATTTTTGTTGTAAATGTTGCTCCCATTTGAGATGATGGGTTAGATACATTGGTAATACTTGTTCTTGTATATCTTATCCAAGATAATGTATAGCCATCTGCTGTTTTAGGTAAATCTATATTAGCCTTCCATGTACCTATTTGATAACATACATCTATAAATGGTAATAAGCAAGGATTAGCACCATTGGTATTTTTAACAATAGGTGGTGTACCAGAAAATTGCTGTGCTAATTGTTGTGTACTTACTAAAGTTAATCCTGGATTATTATAAATACCAATTGTTACATTCTCTCCATCTAAACCTGCAAAGCTTGGACCTACAGGACCACATTCTCTAAACAATCGTAATGTTACTTCGTATCTATCTGTATTATTTGCACCTGGACCTATATATTTATAAAACAATTCTCCTCCAGAAATATGTGTTGCATAACTCACTATACTAAATGTACATAATACCAAACAAGTAAATAATATTTTTTTATTCATCTTTATTCTCAAACATTAAATGTTCAAAGTTAATTAATCAATCTTTTTTATGTAAACTTTTAACATTGCAATAATAACTTTTAAATCAACACTATAAGAACATTTTTGATAAGTTTATGCTGCTTATAAAATTTTATATTGTATTATCTGTTTATAAATTGTAATAAGTACTCATTTACTTTATCTGTAGCTTCCCACATTCCCATGTGTCCTACATTTTCTAAAATATGAATAAAAGATTGTTGAGGCATACTTGCTTGTGCCAACACATCATTTATAGGAGCTACAATATCTTCTGTACCTGCAATAAATAAAACAGGTAATGTAGTATTTTGTAAAACTGCTGCTCTATTGGGTCTGTTGTGCATAGCAAAATAATATTGTTGTAATGCATCATCATTAAATTGTTTAGCTTCTTCTATTAAATCATTGATTTGTGCAGCATGAGTGTGTTTAAATTTTTCGCCAAATAAATTTGGAATAATAGATTTTAAAAAAGCATATCCACCATACTCTCTTATCATATTAATTCCTTTAATTCTATTTTCTTTTTTTTGTTCATTATCTTCAAAAGCTGTAGAGTGTATTAAACCAAAAGCATTTAATTTATGAGCATGTCTTTCTGCAAAAGCCATTGTAATATAACCACCCATACTATGACCTAATAAAGTGCATGTAGCAATATTTTCATGTGTTAATAAAGCTGCAATACAATCTGCATAATCATTAATAGATGCAGGATATTTTACAGAAAGTTTTTTATTATTTGTTTCTTCACTTCTTTTTAGCATAGTACTTTTTCCACTACCAGGCAAATCAGGAATAATGAGTAAACAATGTTCTTTTAAAAAATTAATTTGTTTAGTGTAAATAGTAGATGTTTCGCCAAAACCATGTAATAAAACCACAGGATTTCCTTTACCAATAATTGTATAAGAAATGCTACTTTGCTTGTAATCAAAAACTTTTGTTGTAAGCATTTTATTTTATTTTTTTATTAGTTGATTTCTGTTTTTAAGTTTATCAATAATATTCCACCCTATTAATATCAAAGCTATTACAGCAAATATTTTATATAGATAATCGCCATACTTTACATAAAATGTTTGCTTATTATTTTGTATAGGAATTGTGTATTGCAAACTTCCTTCTTCATCCCAACCTTTAGATGTTTTTATATTTCCATAATTATCAATTACAGCACTAATGCCAGTATTTGCACTACGAGCTACCCAATGTCTTGTTTCTATTGCCCTAAGTTTTGCATAAGCTAAATGTTGTTGATGACCTGCTGTATTTCCCCACCAACCATCATTAGTAATAATAGTTATTAAGTTAGCACCTTTTTGTACATAAGAAGCTACATAAGCACCATAAATACTTTCATAACAAATAATAGGTGCAGCAATAGTTGGTTGATGATGTATTGTAAAAACTTTTGAAGAAATATCTTTTGCATAACCACCTGTAGTACCTCCAAATTTTTCAAATAATGGTGCTAATAAATTTAAAAAAGATGGTAATGTTTCTACTCCTGGTACTAATTTACTTTTATAATAAACTTGCATTCCATCTTTACTATTTAATGCTATAGCTGCATTATAACTTTCATAATAAAAACCTTGAGCAGCTTTTTGTGTGTACTGTGTGGTTTCATTAAAAATTTTATATGTTTCAATTCCTGTAAGTAAGGTAATGTTTGGATGACGATGTATAAACTCAAACACAGATTGATAAATTGGTGCAATTGTTATTTCATTAATTGGTATTTGAGCACTTAATGCAGTTTCTGGCCAAATTACTAATGTAGTATTAGTATCAATTTTTTGCTCTGATAAACTGATGAGTTTTTGTATTTGATTACTGATAGAAGTGCTTTCAAACTTTTGATAAGGATCTATATTTGGTTGAATAATAACTACATTAGTAGTTGTACTTTTTTCATCAAAATTATTTAATGGTAAACTTATAGAAATAACAGCAGGTATAATGATAACTAAGAATAGTGTGGTAATTCTTTTTATTTTCCATTGCAGGGTTAAAGGAATTAGTTGCTGCTGACTTATTTTTACTAATAAATCATACAATAAAATATTGAAAATTAAAATCCATAAAGAGCCCCCTCCTATTCCTGTAAACTCATACCATTGTATCCAGTTAGTTTTTTCTGCAAATACATTTCCTAAACTAAGCCAAGGCCAACTAAGTTCCCAATTTAGATGAATAAACTCAAACAACATCCAAAAAGCAATAAGAGAAAAATAACCAATCTTAGTACCAAATTTTCTTTTTAAATTTATATAGCCCCACCAAGGCAAATACATTACTAAACTATTAGCTGCAATAGCAAAAATGCTTCCTATATCTGTACTATTCCATATCCACCAAGTAGTACAAACATTCCAAATAAATAAGGTTAAAAAAGCATAGCCAAAAAAAGAATTTTTCTTAGTTACTTTATCTGCAATAAATAATAAAGGCAACCATGCAAAAAATATACAGAAAGCAAAAGGTAATGGAGGCCATGCAATAAAAAGTAATAACCCCGATAGAATACTTAATAATATCAATTTAAACTGATGCACAAAAAAATTTTTAGTGCCGAAAGTTCGGTAAAAAACAATTTACTTACATATAAAATTGTTAAGTTAAAAATTAAATATCGTTTTTTATAAATAGTAAATTTTAAAATATAGCTAATCTAAGCAGTAAATTAACTTCTACATTTGCCAAACAATTATAAAGTGTTAATATTGTCGGTTCAATTTAATTGAAAAATTTTGTTGAATATTAATTCATCAAAAAACTATTCAACAAATTTTAATTTATTTAAAAATATTTTATGAACAGCAAAGTTACCAATATAGGTGTACTAACTTCTGGTGGCGATAGCCCTGGAATGAATGCTGCAATAAGAGCTGTAGTGCGTACTAGTATTTATCATGGCTTAGGTGTTTATGGTATTATGAGAGGTTATGCAGGTATGAAAGAAGATGATATTAAAGCAATGGATAGCAGAAGTGTTGCTAATATTATACAACGTGGTGGCACTATTTTAAAAACTGCCAGAAGTAAAGAATTTTTAACTTATGAAGGAAGAAAAACTGCTTATGATAATTTAAAAAAGAGAGGAATAGATGGTTTAGTCATTATTGGTGGTGATGGTAGTTTTAGAGGTGCTCAACAATTCTCTAACGAGTTTGATATTCCTTGTATTGGCTTACCTGGTACTATTGATAAAGATATTGCTGGTAGCGATACAACAATTGGTTTTGATACTGCTGTAAATACTGCTATTCAAGCAATAGATAAAATTAGAGATACTATGGATGCCCATGATAGACTTTTTATTGTAGAAGTAATGGGACGAGATGCAGGTTACATTGCATTACACAGTGGTATTGCTACAGGTGCAGAAAATATTCTTATTCCAGAAACTAAAACTAATATGGAAGAAATTATCTGCTCTCTTACTGAAAAAGAAAAAAGAAAAAAATTAGTAAACTTAATTGTTGTTGCCGAAGGCGATGATTTTGGTGGTGCAAATAATGTAGCAAAAGTTATTAAAGAAAGAATACCTACTGCCGATACAAGAGTTTGCGTTTTAGGTCATATACAACGTGGTGGCTCTCCTACTTGTCAAGATAGATTAATTGCTAGCCACATGGGTTTTTATGCAGTTGAGAGTTTATTAACTGGCAGAAAAAATGTAATGGTGGGTGTTATTAATAATAAAATTTATTACACACCTTTTGATGAAGCTGTAAAACAAAAACAAAAAATTGGACAAGAGTGGATGAAGATTGTAAAAATACTAACAACTTAAAAATATATAAAAGAAACAAAGCATAATATGAGTGAAAAAATTTTGAAATACCTACATACACAAATGGATAAACAAGCAGGTATTAAACACATGTCTCACAGAACAAAAATTGTTGCAACAATTGGTCCTGCTTGCGATACTTATGATAAATTATTAGAACTAGTACAAGCAGGTGTAAATGTTTTTCGTTTAAACTTTTCTCATGGCACTTATGAAGATAAAGCATTAGTGATAGAGCATATTAGAAATATTAATAAAACACAACCCTTTAATATTTCTATTCTGGCAGATTTACAAGGACCTAAATTAAGAGTTGGCGAAATAGAAAATAATGCTTTAGAATTAGTAGAAGGAGATATCTTAACATTTACCAATGAAAAATGTATTGGCAATAAAGAAAAAATTTATGTTAGCTATCCCAATTTAGCAGATGATATACATATAGGCAACACTATTTTAATTGATGATGGTAAAATTGAAGTGAAAGTTGTAGATATTACCAAAGAAAAAAATGTAAAAGTTAGTGTAACTATTGGTGGAATTTTATCTTCTAAAAAAGGTATTAATTTACCCGACACAAAAATTTCTTTACCTGCATTAACAGAAAAAGATTTAGCCGATTTAGAATTTATTATTGAACAAAAATGCGATTGGGTAGCATTAAGTTTTGTACGTAGTGTAAAAGATATTGTAATTCTAAGAAGTAAATTAGATGAAAGAAAAAGTAAAACAAAAATTATTGCTAAAATAGAAAAGCCAGAAGCTCTTAATAATATTAGAGAAATAGTTTTAGAAAGTGATGGCATTATGATTGCCAGAGGCGATTTAGGTGTAGAGCTTCCTGTAGAAAAAGTACCTTTAATACAAAGAGAAATTATCAGAAAATGTTTGCATAGAGCCAAACCTGTAATTGTAGCTACACAAATGATGGAAAGTATGATAGAGCATAAAAAACCTAACAGAAGCGAAATTACAGATGTAGCAAATGCTGTGTTAGAAGGTACAGATGCTGTAATGCTTAGTGCAGAAACTGCTGTTGGTAATCATCCTGCACTTGTAGTAGAAACAATGAGAAAAATTATTCTTCAGGTAGAACAAACTGAATATCGTTATAACAGAGAGCATGATTTTATGCCTCAGCCACACTCACCTTCTTTTTTAAGTGATGCTATTTGTTACAATGCTTGTAAAATGGCAAGAGACGTAAATGCAGAAGCATTAATTGGTATGACACAAAGTGGCTATACAGGCTTTATGCTTAGTAGCTTTAGGCCAAGCTCACCTCTATTTGTTTTTTCTAAAGAAAAAACTTTAATTAATCAGTTAAGTTTAAGTTGGGGTGTAAGAGCATTTTATTACGATGAAGAAGAAAGTGTTGATGGTATTATTACAGATCAAATAAATATTTTAAAAGAAAGAGGATTTTTGCAACCCGATAATATTGTAATTAATACAGGCAGTATTCCTGTTTCTTTACATTTACCAACCAATATGATAAAAGTTACTAAAGTAATTTAATCAAAGAATAATTTTATTACTTAAAAATAATTTTATGCTAAACAATAATAAAAATTTACGAATTCTATTTTTCTTATCTGTAGTATTTTTTGTAGCATGTAAAACAGCACAAGAAACTACTAATACTAACCAACAACTACAACCTAAAAATGTAAGCCTAAACGGAAAATTGTTTTCTAGTTTATTTCAGCAAAGAGCTGCAGAGTATAGAGCACTTTGTTATCAAGCATATTATGCTGCACGTAATAGTATTAATCATTATAAGCCTACAACAAATAAACCTTTAGCAATAATTACAGATATTGATGAAACTATTTTAGATAATAGTCCTTATGCTGTACATCAAGCTTATGCTGGTAAAGAATATGATTTACAAAGTTGGTACGAGTGGACTAGCAAATCTGCTGCAGATACAATGCCTGGTGCTGGTAGCTTTCTTCAATTTTGCAAAAACAATAACATTCAAATATTTTATATAACTAACAGAGATGAAGTAGAAAGAAATGCAACTCTTAACAACTTGAAAAAATTTAATTTACCTAATACCGATGATGCTCATTTAATTCTTAAACAAACTACTTCTAGCAAAGAAGCAAGAAGAAATAATGTATTAGAAAATTATGAAGTAATACTTTATATGGGAGATAATCTTGCAGATTTTAGTAGTTTATTCGATAAAAAATCTGAAACACAACGTGCTAATAATGTAGATTTAGTATCGTCTGAATTTGGAAAAAAATTCATTGTATTACCTAATGCAAATTATGGCGATTGGGAAAGTGCTTTATATCATCACAGATATAACTATACACAATTTCAAAAAGATAGTATTATGAAATCTGTTTTAAAAGGATATTAATAATACAAGTTTTTAAATTAGTTTTTCTTGACTAATTTAATTGTACCATTTTTTTGAAAATCGCTTGTAAGTAATACATCATGTCTTTTAGTGCCATCATAAATTACTAATAATGATGTATTAGGTGGTATAAGTCCTAAACTTTCTGCATACATACTTAACTCGTTAAAAGGTAAGCTATCATCATATTTAAAAGATAATTTAATAGCTTTATGCTCTAACATTGTTTTAGGAAGTATTAATTGATTGTTTAAGAATACAGATATAGAATCATTATCTAATGCACCATTATCATAAAACTCTAATTGAATATTATTGTTTTCAATAAATATTTCTCTTATATAAGTTTTTTCTCTTTTTAAAAATTCTTGCTTTTTTATTACTGCATCTTCATTATTAAGAACAGCATTAGAAGGCGTAGGTGCTGCTACAGATACAATTACTTGTGCTGTATCTTCATTGTTAATGTCTTCTGTTTCTTCTTGTACTAATACAGGCTCTTCTTCAATAATTGGCAGATTCTTTTTTAGTTTAAAACTAATAGTTGGGCATGTATATTTAAAATCTTTTGATGCATACATTTCTCCACTTAATGTAGAGCCAACTCTAGCAGTTCTTAAAGTAAAATAAGCTAATAATGGACAATCAATACCTGTAGTTGTATTACTTGAATTAAAATAAATTACATTGGTAGATTTTAAAGTTAATGCTCTTGTAGTTGGGTCAAAACTCCCTGTAACTTCATTAGTAAAAAGGCTATCTCTAAAATAATAATTTAATAGGCCTGTTATTTTTTTACCCTTCTGTGTTAAAACTAATTCTGTTAAATAAGCATTACCTTCTATGGATGTTGCATCTACTTTTCCAATTCCATACCAATTTCCTGCAACATCTTGTGCATGAGTATTTATAACAAAAGAACAAACCCCAAAAATGAATACAAAAAGATTTTTCATACAATGCAAAGAACCTATTTGCTATGTGTAAATAAAGTTAAAAGTTGCTAACAAATAGCCATTATTTGTTAATTATTGCTTGTAAATATGATAGAATAAAACATATTGAGTAAGAGAAATTATTCTGCCATAGTTAAAATTTTATTCCACTCAAAATCTTTTACAGCACCTACAGAAAGTCTGCTTAAACGAACTAAATCCATATTGGCTAAATTTTTTTCTGCTTTAATTTGTGCAAGTGTTACAGTATTTTTTAATTGCTTTACAGGTTTTAAATCTACCACAACCCAAGCTGTATCATTAGTTGTAGGGTCTTGATATGCTTCTTTTACAACTTTAGCAATACCAACAATAGCAAGCCCTTCATTACTATGATACCAAAAAACTAAATCGCCTTTCTTCATGGCTTTTAAATTATTTCTTGCTGCATAATTACGTACACCATCCCAAAATGTTTTACCATCTTTTACAAATTGCTCCCAACTATATTTAAAAGGCTCTGACTTTACTAACCAATATTGCATAATCAATTACATTTACACTTTTATAAAATTTAATCAAACAAAAATAATTCAGTTTATATAAAAGACCTAAATACTAATT
Source organism: Bacteroidota bacterium (assembly GCA_963169635.1). Taxonomy (GTDB): domain Bacteria; phylum Bacteroidota; class Bacteroidia; order Chitinophagales; family Chitinophagaceae; genus UBA1930. The sequence continues at coordinate 42,370 of CAUJDL010000087.1, read as the reverse complement.
TAGCAAAATAAATTTTTTTATTCATGGAAATAATTCCAGGAAAATTATTACAAACAATTGATAACCCTGCTGATTTAAAAAAATTAAGTACTGATAAGCTTCAGCAAGTTTGTCAAGAGCTTAGACAATATATTATTGATATTGTAAGTATGCATGGTGGCCATTTTGCTGCAAGCCTTGGTGTGGTAGAACTTACAGTTGCTTTGCATTATGTTTACAATACTCCTTATGATAAATTAATTTGGGATGTTGGTCATCAGGCTTATGGACATAAAATTTTAACAGGCAGAAGAGATAATTTTATTACTAACAGAAAATATAAAGGCATTAGTGGTTTTCCTAAAATGAGTGAGAGTGAATATGATGCTTTTGGTGTTGGGCATTCTTCTACTTCTATTAGTGCAGCTTTGGGTATTGCAATTGCAGCAAAATATAAAAATGAAAATAGAAAATCAATTGCAGTAATTGGCGATGGAAGTATTGCTGCTGGAATGGCTTTTGAAGCTTTAAATAATGCAGGTGTTACAGATGCTGATATTTTAATTATACTAAATGATAATCATATTAGCATTGACCCCAATGTTGGTGCATTGCAAAAATATTTATCTACCCTTGTTGCTAATAATAACAATACACAAAAAAATATCAACTTTTTTGAAGCATTAAATATTGCTTATTTTGGTGTAGAAGATGGTCATAATATTTTACATCTTGTAGCTACATTACAAAAATTAAAAAATATTGCAGGTCCTAAACTTTTACATATTACTACAATAAAAGGTAAAGGCTATGCACAAGCAGAAAAAGAACAAACTAAATGGCACTCACCAGGATTGTTTGATAAAATAACAGGAGAAATTTATAAGAAAACTTTTACTACTCCACAACCTCCCAAATATCAAGATGTATTTGGTAATACAATGATTGAGCTGGCAGAAATGAATGAAAAAATAATGGCTATTACTCCTGCAATGCCAAGTGGCTCTTCATTAAAATTTATGATGGAAAAAATGCCTCATCGTGCCTTTGATGTTGGTATTAGTGAGCAACATGCTGTAACACTAAGTGCAGGTTTGGCAACACAAGGTATTAAAGTGTTTTGCAACATTTATTCTACATTTATGCAAAGAGCTTACGACCAAGTAATACATGATGTTGCAATTCAAAATTTACCCATTACTTTTTGTTTAGACAGAGCAGGTTTAGTTGGCGAAGATGGTACTACACATCATGGCTGTTATGATATAGCTTATTTCAGGTGTATTCCAAACATGATTATTGCTGCTCCTATGAATGAGCAAGAACTTAGAAATTTAATGTACACTTCTCAATTACCAACAACTCATCATCCTTTTGTTATTCGTTATCCAAGAGGCGAAGGTGTAATGCCTGAATGGCAAACAAAGTTTGAAGAAATAACTATTGGTAAAGGCAGAATTTTACAAGAAGGAAAAAATATAGCTATACTTTCTTTAGGACATGTAGGCAATTTTGTACAAGCAGCTTTAACAACATTAATAAAAGAAAATATACAACCTGCACATTACGATATGCGTTTTGCAAAACCATTAGATGAAAATTTATTGCACCAAATTTTTCAACAATACCAACAAATAATTACTGTAGAAGATGGTACTGTTACAGGTGGTTTTGGCTCTGCTATTATTGAGTTTATGGCTATACATCAATATCATGCTAACATAAAAGTTTTAGGTATTCCTGATAAAACTATTGAACATGGTAGTTTAAAAGAATTATATGAAGAGTGTGGTTACGACACTAATGCAATAATTAAAACAATAAAAAGTTTTATACAATAAATTTATAACCTACACCTTTTACAGTAGCTATACAATCTAAATTTAATTTCTGACGTATTTTACGAATATGTACATCTATTGTTCTATCACCAACAATTACATCTAAACCCCATACTTGCGAAAGTATTTCTTGTCTTAAAAATACACGACCTGCATCGGCTGCTAATAAATACAATAATTCAAATTCTTTTTTAGCTAATACTACTTCTGCATTATCTACTAATACCATATACTTAATAGGGTCTATAACAATATTATTTATTTTAATTGTTTTGTCTTCTTCTTTATTAATTCTTCTAAATAATGCATTTACCCTGCTTACTAAAATTTTGGTACTAATAGGTTTACTTATATAATCATCTGCACCAGTTTCTAAACCTTTTATATGTGTATCTTCATCATTAAGTGCAGTTAAAAAAATTATTAAGGTATCTTTAAATAAAACATCTTTTCTTAAAATATTACAAACTTCAAGTCCTGTTTTTTTAGGCATCATAATATCTAAAATAATCAGGTCTGGATTATATTGTTTTGCTTTTTCAATTGCTTCATTACCATTGTTAGCAGTAATTACTTCATAACCTTCTGCAATTAAATTATAACTAATGATATCTAAAATATCTTGCTCATCATCTGCTATTAAAATTTTTTTTGATTTTATTTCCATGTTATTCATTAGATATGGCTACAAAAATAACTTTATACAGTTAAATTATATTTTAAATCTTTATTAAATTAAATGCTTTAACATGCTTTATGCAATTAAAAGCTATTGAACGATTATTTTTGTATTATCATGATGAAAAAAAATTACTTAATTATATTATTAATACTGTTTAGCATTACAACATCTGTAGCACAAACATTTACCCCAACTATTCCTATTCCAATGCCTACAGTGCCTACAATGCGTCAATTAAATCATGATATAATTGATAAAACACAAAAATTAATTACACAATTAGATGGTGTTAATGACAATGAATTTATTATAAGTTCTGTAGATACAGTTAATGAAAAGATAAATGATGCACTACACACTATTGTAGATAATATGCAAGCAAGTATTGAGCTTGATGATAATATAGATGCTAATAGTAAATACAAATGGTTGCGTGGTGTTAATGATATGCTCAATGCTTTTGTTACAGGTTATAAAGCAAAATTTTATAAAGGACATTTATTGTATCATTTCATCATTGCTTATAGAGATGCTATGCAATTAGAACTAAGCAAAAACTCTATAAAGCCTATTGTTGAAAATAATGATTTTGAAGTGGGAGAAATTTTAATTAAAAACTTTGCTTTAAAAGATAATGTAGGTATAGCTTCTTGCGATGATGTTATTTTATTAAAAAAAATTCATCGTTATCCTAAAAAAACAATGAGCTTATTATCGCAAAATCCACAAGCATCTTTTGCAGATAGTATTATTATTAGCAATGCTTTTAAAGATCCTGAACAACTATATAATTATGCTGCTGCACCTAATGCTTTAGGTAAAAAAATTCAATCTGTTAATCATCCATTAGTTAAGCAAATTGGCTTGTTAGCATTAATGAAAACAGGCAGAATGTATTTTCCTTTTTTAGATAATTTATATAAAGGAAAAATTTCTATGGCTGATATTACCAAAGTTTTAAATGATAGTTTAAAGTATTATCAGTTGTTAGTTAATACACAAATTGAATATGCAGGAAGAGTAAAAAATAATGATACACCACTTGTAATGAAAGTTTTAACTAATCGTCTTAAAACAAAAGCTGTAGAATTATATATTACACCAATAAATGCACTACACGATGAGAAAGAAAATATTCGTTTTGCTTGTTTAAATCCATTAACACCAAGAGATTTATATTATGTAGCTGTTTTAGGCGAAGAAGAAATTTATACAAGTAGTTATTTAGGTGTGTATAAAAGAATTTTTGAAAAAATGCAACATCCCGTTTCAGATACTTTATTAAAATGGGTTAATTACGATTACTATAAAAAGTTTATAAAAATTGCTGCTAACTATAATACACTAGATAATTTTTTAGCTAAAATGAATAAGCAAAATGCAGAAACATTAATGAGAAATTTTGTTTCTGGATTAGAAAATACTACATCTTTAGAAGATGCTGTTGATGTTGCTAATTCTTATGCTAGTATTTATAATATTAATATCAGAAAATTAATTTTATCGCAAATTGCTACTAACCTTTTTGAAAGTGAAAAAGCAAATAATAAAAGAGGATTAACCATTTATAATTTGCTAAATATTATTTTTCAGTCAATGGATTCTACTAATAAAATTGATATTGCTAGTAGGTTAGGTATTACAGGTATTTATCAAATGCCTATAAAAGAATTAAAAGATAGTAGTGGTAGAATAATTATTCAACAATTTTTTTATGGCGATAAAGATGGTAAAGCAGTTTTTAATTCTTTCTTTAAATATTATACAGCACCAAACTGGAAAAAAACTGAAACAGAAGATTGGGTTGAAATTCATAGTGTAAAAGGTGTGCCTATTAGTATATATTGCAACAAGCCTTTAGACAATGAAACAGATTTAGATGTAAAAGCACAAGAAGCTTTAGGCAGATATTTAGAAGAAAATGAATTGTATCCTACTATTGTAATTCATAGAGGTCATAGTTATTTTGTTGGCTCTACAATTGAACAATTACCAAGTTCTGCAAAAGTAATTTTGTTGGGTAGTTGTGGTGGTTATCAAAGATTAAATGAAGTGTTAGAAACCTGCCCTCAAGCACATATTATTTCATCTAAACAAACTGGTACAGGTGCTATTAATATTAATTTAATTAATGCTATTGTAAATTCTTTAAGGTTAAATAAAAATTTAAATTGGCCTTTAATGTGGAAGAATTTATCTACTCAATTTACTGGTGCATATAAAGAAAATTTTGAAGATTATGTTCCGCCACACAAAAATCTTGGTGCTATATTTATTATGGCTTATCATATAGCTATGCAGCAAGAAGAAGAACAAAATTCAGCAGAGTAAATTTTATTCATCAATTTCTACCACACCACCAGTTAAAGTAAATTTCATTGCATCTGAAGCAGAAATATTTTTTAATGGTTTAATTTTTTCTTTAGGCACTATATAAGTAATGCCACTAATTGCATAAGAGTGAGGCACATAAACTACTACATGTTCTTTCATGTCTAAATCTGCTGCATCTAATCTTGTAATAAAACCAACACGCCAAACATCTACAGCATCTACACTTACTAAAACAGGCTTATCAAACTTTTTTTTATTTCCTGCAAATGCTTCTAAAAAATCTTTTACAGAACTATAAATAATTTTTATACCAGGAGTATTTTCTAAAACCTTATCTAAAATATCTACTAACCTACCTACCATAAATATAGAAGATAGCCTACCAACTAATAATACAAAAGCTATAATTAATATAAAACCTAAACCTGTAGTTTTTTCAATATTGCCTTCTGCATCTTTACCTATCCATTCAGGAAAAATGGAATGTAATAAATTAGGTAATAAATCATCTATTAAATTAAATAAAGATAAAATTGCCCAAACAGTAATTCCTATTGGTGCTAAAACTACAATACCTTGAATAAAATACTGCAATAGCTTTTTTAGCTGATTTTTATAAGCTGCTTTTAACTGTGATTTATCCATAATGTAAATGTAATATAAACTTAGTTGCTAAATACAAATCTTGATTTGATAAAATTTTGAAAAAAAATTAAAAATAAACTGCGGAAACTTTGGTTATGTAAATAGTTTCCTTAGTTTCGCACCCTGAAATCATTAAAAAAGTTTAAAAAATGCAGCAAAGAATTGTAGAAGAAACCTCTAAACTATTTATGAAATATGGCATTCGTAGTATAAGTATGGATGAAATAGCACAACATTTAAGTATTAGCAAAAAAACCATTTATCAGTATTATAAAGATAAAAATGACTTGGTAGATGCTGTTATTAATAAAGAAATTGATAGAAACCAACAAATGAGTTGCGAAATTCAAGCTTGTTGTAAAGATGCTATTCACGAAATATTTATTGCTATAACAGCAGTAGAAGATTTATTTAAATCTATGAACCTTGTTTTAATATTTGATCTTAAAAAATATCATGTTAAAGCATATAGCAAATTATTAGATTTTAAAAGAAAACATTTACTAGAATTAGTAAAAGATAATTTAAGAAGAGGTATTAAAGAAGGATTTTACAGAGAAGATATTAATATAGAAGCATTAAGCTTATTTAGAGTAGAAACCATTTTCATGATATTAAATAATGAAGCATTTGAAGAGCATAAAATTGATAGAATTACACTGTTCTTAGAAATGTCAGAAAATTTTATTTTGGGAATTGCTACAACTAAAGGAGCTAAACAACTTCAAAAATATAAACAACAAAGATTAAAATAAGGTATATGCAAAAACGGAGATTAAGCTACACAATTTTGTTATTAAGTTTAATAACAACTACAACAATTCATGCACAAACAAAACACGAATTTACCATTAAACAAGCTGCTGATTATGCAGCTAAAAACAATGTACAAGTAAAAAATGCTTTATTAAATATTAAAGCACAAGAGCAAACCAACAGAGGTATTACTGCTGCTGCATTTCCTTCTTTAAATGCCAGTGTTGATGTTACAGATAATTTAAAAGTTCCTACACAGGTAATTCCAGGTGATGCATTTGGATATCCTGGACAATTAATTGCTGTAAACTTTGGTGTAAAATATAGTAGCAATGTAATTTTTCAATTACAACAATTATTATTTGATGGGCAAGTTTTTGTTGGGCTTCAAGCAAGAAAAACATCAATAGATTTTGCAACTAAAAATGTTGCAGTAACTGAAGAAGCTATTAAAACCAATATTTATAAAATATACTATCAATTAGTAGTAAGCAAAACGCAAATACAATTGTTAGATGCCAACATTCAAAGATTTCAAAAATTAAAGCATGATGCTAATGAAATGTATAAAAATGGTTTTGCTGAAAAGTTAGATGTAGATAAAGTAGATGTTACATTAACTAACTTAATTACAGAAAAACAAAAAGCATTAAACAATATTGAAATTGGTTATTTAGGTTTAAAAACTTTAATGGGTATGCCTGTTAAAGATTCACTAATACTTACAGATACTTTAAACGACAATATTATTAAAGAAAATATTTTAGCTGATAGCGTAAACTATCAAGATAGAAATGATTTTCAATTATTGCAAACAGTTAAAAAATTAAATCAGTATAATATTAAACGCTATCAATATATGGCACTACCAACTATTGCTGCTGTTGGTGTTTATGGCAAACAAGCTTACAGACAAAAATTTACTTTTTTTGAAAAAGGCGATTGGTACGATATGTCTTATATAGGTTTAAAAGTTTCTGTACCTATCTTTAATGGTTTTGCAAGAACATCTCAAGTAAAACTTTCTAGAATAGAACTACAACAAACAGAAAACAATTTAGCAAGTTTAAAAAATAATATAGATAATGAAGTAGCTACTGCAAAACTTAAATTTCAGTCTGCTATAGAAACTATGGACTTTCAAAAAAAGAATATGCAGTTAGCAGAATCTGTATATAACCAAACAAAAAAGAAATTTGAAATTGGTACAGGCTCTAATACAGAAATTACTACTGCTCAAACAGATTTAAAAACTGCACAAACCAATTATATAGCTGCTTTATACGATGCTGTAATAGCTAAAGTAGATTTCTTAAAAGCAATTGGTAAACTTTAAACTCATTAAAAAAAATTTCAACAAAAAAGTATATGAAACAATTAATTAAATACACATTCGCAACTTCAATAACTATTTTATTTATTGCATGTGGCAATAATCAAGAAGGATTAAATCAAAAAAAATCTGCCTTAGATAAATTAAGAAAACAACAAATTGAAATTGCAGATAAAATTAGCCAATTAGAAAAAGAAATAGCTCAGTTAGATACTGCATTTGTAAAAGATGATATTGCAAAATTAGTAGGTATTACACCTGTTGCAACACAAGATTTTACACACTACATAGACCTTCAAGGACATATTGATGCAGAAAATATTTCTTACATTTCTCCTAGATTAGGACCAGGACAAGTAAAAGCATTGTACGTTAAAAAAGGCGACTATGTTAAAAAAGGTCAGCAGTTATTAAAACTTGATGATGCAATTATTAAACAACAAATACATGCAGCTAATCAAAATGCAGAAACTATTAAAACACAATTAGCTTATGCAAAAGATTTGTATAACAGACAAAATAATCTTTGGAAGCAAGGTATTGGTACAGAGGTACAATTAATTAGTGCAAAAACTAATGTAGAAACTTTAGAAAATCAATTAAAAGCTGCACAAGAAAATATTAAAGTTATTCAAGAACAATTAAAAGCTACTAATGTATATAGCGATGTAGATGGCATTGCAGATGAAGTAAATATTAGAGTTGGAGAAACTTTTTCTGGCATGAGTGCTACTGGTCCACAAATAAAAATTGTAAATACTAGTTCATTAAAAGTAATTACTGATGTACCAGAAAATTATGCTACTAAAGTAAAAGTTGGTAGTAAAATAATTGTAATGTTACCCGATATTAATAAATCATATAACAGCACTATTTCTATTGCTGGTAAAACAATTAATCCTAACAATAGAAGCTTTACTGCAGAAGCAAAATTACCTTACGACGGTGTACTTCGTCCAAATCAAAATGCACAAGTTCGTATAGAAGATTATGCAGTAAAAAATGCTTTTACAATACCTGTAAATACTGTACAAACTGATGAAAAAGGTAAATATGTTTATGTAGCTGTGCAACAAAATGGAAAACTTGTAGCTACTAAAAAATCTATTGAAATTGGAGAGTTATACAACGATTTAATTGAAGTAAAAGCAGGTTTATCTGTTGGCGATAAATTAATAACACAAGGTTATCAAAATATTTACGATGGACAATTATTAAAAACTGATGATGTTAAGTAATAAAATATTTTTTGTATTACAAAAATTAAGACAGGCTTTAGAAAATTAGTTTCATCATCAACATTTATAGAGCATAAATATAAATTTATATGCAATCATTAAAATCATTAAAAAATTTATCTGATAAGTTTAAAGAATTTAAACCTACCAGTTGGGCAATTAATAATAGAACAGCAGTTTACATAATAACTATTCTTATCTCTTTATATGGTATTACAAAATTTAATACACTTCCTAAAGAGCAGTTTCCAGATGTTGTAGTACCAACAATTAGCGTAACAACAGTATATTTTGGTAACTCACCAAAAGATATGGAAAACTTGGTAACACGACCAATTGAAAAACAATTAAAAGGTATTAGTGGAGCCAAAGTAAATAAAATACAAAGTATATCTCAACAAGATTTTAGTTTAATTATTATTGAGTTTGATACTGATATTAAAACAGAAGTTGCTAAACAAAAAGTAAAAGATGCATTAGATAAAGCACAAACAGATTTACCAAACGATCTTACATCTCAACCAAATGTACAAGAGTTTGATTTTAGTGAAATGCCTATCATGTATGTAAATATTAGTGGCGATTATGATGGTATGACACTAAAAAAATATGCAGATAAACTACAAGATAAATTTGAAGAACTAACAGAAATAAACAGAGCAGATATTGTTGGTGCACCTGAAAGAGAAATACAAATTAATGTAGATCCTTTTAAAATGCAGGCTGCAAAACTTTCTTTTACAGATATTGGTAATGCTATCAATTTTGAAAATAAAGATATTAGTGCAGGTTTAGTAGAAGTAGGTAATATGAAAAGAACCTTACGTATTAAAGGTCAATTTACTTCTGCATTAGAAATGCAAAATATCATTATTAAAAATTTACAAGGTGGTGCTGTATATTTAAAAGATGTAGCAGAAATTATAGATACAGTTAAAGAAACAGAAAGCTATGCTCGTTTAAATGGTAAAAATGTAATTACCTTAAATATTATTAAACGTAGTGGCGAAAATTTAATTAATGCAGCAGATAAAGTAAAAACTGCTGTTGCCTCTATGCAAGAAGATGGCTCTATACCACCAAAAGATAAATTAGATATTGTAATTACTGGCGACCAAAGTAAACAAACAGCAACATCATTTCATGAGTTAATAAATACTATTATCATTGGTTTTATTTTAGTGTTATTGATATTAATGTTTTTCATGGGTGTTAATAATGCCTTCTTTGTTGCATTAAGTGTGCCTTTATCCATTTTTGTTTCATTCATGTTTTTACCAGTGGCAGATTTTTTAGTAGGTACAGATGTTACCTTAAACTTCATTGTATTATTTGCACTATTATTTGGTTTAGGAATTATTGTAGATGATGCAATTGTAGTTATAGAAAATACTCATCGTATTTATGCAAATGGAAAAGTAAAAATAGAACGTGCTGCAAAAGAAGCTGCAGGAGAAATTTTTATTCCTGTATTAGCTGGTACACTTACCACTTTAGCACCTTTCTTTCCTTTATTAATGTGGAAAGGAATTATTGGCAAGTTTATGATTTACCTACCTGTAATGCTTATTCTTACTTTATCTGCATCGTTGATTGTTGCTTTTATCATCAACCCTGTATTTGCTGTAAGTTTTATGAAGCCAGAGGGAAGAGCATTTGAAAAACCTAAGAAAGATATTTTTAAAGCTAATTGGTTTTGGACATTTATTATTATAGGTATTATTTTACATTTTGCTGGTTGGCATGGCTTTGGAAATTTCTTAATTTTTATGTCGCTTATTGCCGTATTTGAAAGATATGTTTTAAGAGATGTTATTCATTACTTCCAAGAAAAAGTTTTACCTGCATTAATGCACAGATACGAAAAACTTTTAAAATGGATTTTACAAGGCAAAAGACCAGCTATTGCTTTAGTTAGTTTATTTATACTTTTCCCAGTGTCTTTAATGTTGTTGATAGGCAGAGGAAATAAATCAACTTTTTTCCCAAGTGGCGACCCTAATTTTATTTATGTGTATTTAAAAATGCCTGTTGGTACTAAAACAGCAACAACAGATTCTGTAACGGCCATTTTAGAAAAAAAGGTAACAAATATTTTAGCAAATGAAATGCCTAATAAAAATGGTATAGTAGAAAGTGTAATTGTAAATGTAGCTGTAAGTGCTAATAATCCTAGAGATAATAATAGAAGTACACAAAGTAATTTAGGAAGAATACAAGTAAGCTTTGTAGAGTTTGAAAAAAGAAAAGGAAAAAGTACTAAACCATTTTTAGAAGAAATAAGAAAGCAAATGATTGGTATTCCTGGTGCTACTATTGAAGTTGCACAAGAAGATGCTGGACCACCAACAGACCCTCCAATTAATATAGAAGTTAGTGGCGATAATTTTGATGAAATAGCACATGTAGCCACTGCATTACTAAATCATTTAGATACTAATCGTATAGAAGGTGTAGAAGGTTTAAAACTTGATGTAGATTTATTAAACCCAGAAATTTCTTTTATTGTAAATAGAGAAAAAGCATTAACAGAAGGATTAAGTACTGCACAAATTGGTATGGAAATTCGTAATGCTGTTTTTGGTAAAGAAGCAAGTAAATTAAAAGATGGCGAAGATGATTATAAAATACAAATTAGATATGCCGATTTACAAAGAAATAATATTACAGATATTATGAACATGCGTATTACTTTCAGAGATTTTAATACCATGGCTATAAAACAAGTGCCTTTAAATGCAGTTGTAGATGTAGATTATACTAATACATCTGGTGCTGTAAGAAGAAAAAATACAAAACCAACTATTCAAATTCAATCTAATGTTACAGATGCATCAATGGCTACTCCTGCTAATGCTGCACTTGCTAAAAAAATTAATGAGTTTAAAAGTAAATTTAAAATGGCTGGTAATGTAACAATTAAACAAACTGGTCAAGGTGAGCAAGAAAAAGAAACAGGTATTTTCTTAATTACTGCACTTCTCTCCTCTTTACTAATTATTTTCTTAATTCTTGTTTTACAGTTTAATGGATTAAGTAAACCATTTATTGTATTAACAGAAATTTTCTTTAGCATTATTGGTGTATTTATTGGTTATGCACTTACAGGAATGACCATTGCAACAATTATGTTAGGTGTTGGTATTGTTGGTCTTGCAGGTATTGTAATTAAAAACGGAATTTTATTAATTGAATTTACAGACGAACTTAAAAACAGAGGTTATAAAACAAAAAGAGCCGCTATTGAAGCAGGTAAAATTCGTATTATTCCTGTACTATTAACTGCATTAGCTACTATGTTAGGTTTATTACCTTTAGCTGTTGGGTTTAATATAGATTTTGTTTCATTATTTCAACACTTAAATCCTAAAATATTTTTTGGTGGAGATAGTGTAGTATTCTGGGGACCTTTAAGCTGGACAATAATATTTGGTTTAATATTTGCCTTCTTCCTTACACTTATTATGGTACCAAGTATGTATATTTTAAGTGAAAGATTAAGAAGACCAATGACAAAATTTTATGGTACTAAGTTTATTGCACTTTTAGGTTTTACAGGTCCATTCTTTTTTATACTTACAGGTATTATGTTTTTAGTAAAAAGAATTCAAGGTAAAAAAGTTTGGATGGGTGCATTAAAACCTGCACCAACAAAATAAATTTTAAATAGTTTTAGTTGTAAATTTTAAAGTCGTTACAAAAATTTGTAACGGCTTTTTTTTCTAATTTAAATAGTAAATAAGCAAAAAATAAAGTAACTTGGCTTTTACTAAAACTAATTATTTATACTTATTATAAATTATGGATCATTTACCTCATCTTATTTCAGATTTAGGTTTAATATTAGGTGCAGCTGCTGTAGTAACTATTTTATTTAGATGGTTAAAACAACCTGTAGTATTAGGATATTTAATTGCAGGATTTTTAGTTGGTCATAATTTTCATTTATTTCCTACAATAGCAGAACCAGAAAATATTAATGTTTGGGCAAATATTGGTGTTATTTTTTTACTCTTTGGTTTAGGATTAGAGTTTAGTTTTAAAAAATTACTTCGTGTTGGTGGCTCAGCATCTATTACAGGTATCATTGAAGTTTCTTGCATGGTAGCTATTGGTTATACTATAGGCACATTCTTAGGATGGTCTAAAATAGATAGTCTTTTTTTAGGTGGTATCATCAGTATTTCATCTACCATTATTATTATTAAAACATTTGAAGAACTTGGAGTAAAAGGTAAACAGTTTGCAGGTTTAGTTATTGGCATTATTGTAATAGAAGATTTATTAGCTATTTTATTAATGGTATTATTAACTACCATATCTGTAAGTAATCAATTTTCTGGTACAGATATGTTGTTCTCTATCATTAAATTAATTTTCTTTTTAATACTCTGGTTTATTTTAGGCATATTTTTTATACCTACTTTATTAAGATGGGCAAAAAAATTATTAACCGAAGAAATGCTTTTAATTTCATCATTAGCACTGTGTATGATGATGGTTTGGTTAGCATCAGAAGTAGGTTTTTCTCCTGCATTAGGTGCATTTATCATGGGCTCTATTCTTGCAGAAACAGTTTATGCTGAAAAAATAGAACAGTTACTAATACCTGTAAAAAATTTATTTGGTGCAATTTTCTTTGTATCAGTAGGAATGTTATTTAATCCAAAAATGGTAGCAGATTATGCATGGCCAATTGTAATAATTATATTGGCTGTTATTATAGGCAAAATTGTTGCTAATACTTTTGGTGCATTAATATCTGGACAGCCATTAAAAGTTTCTGTGCAAACAGGTTTTAGCTTAGCACAAATTGGTGAGTTTTCTTTTATCATTGCTACCTTAGGATATTCTTTAAAAGTTACAAGTGAGTTTTTATATCCTGTAGCTGTTGCAGCATCTGCATTAACCACATTTACTACTCCTTATTTAATGAAAGCTGCAGAACCATTTTATAATTGGTTAAATAAAATTTTACCAGCATCATGGATTAAGTCTTTAAACAGATATAGTAATCGTTCTCAAAAACAAGCTACAACCAGCGAATGGCAAAAATATATAAGAGCATGGTTTGTGCAAACCATTATACTTACTGTATTTATTACATCTATTGTTATTTTATCTTCATACTTTTTACTGCCTTTTACAAAAAATAAATATGGTAATAATACATGGATAACTATTGTAGTTGCTATTGCTACAGCAATTATTATTGCCCCATTTATTTGGACATTAATTATGCCTTATAAAAAAGAATTATTACACAAAATTTTAAAACAACAAAAGTTTAAAGGAAGTATCTTTTTATTACATCTATTAAAAATTATAATTGCCATATTTCTTGTAGGCTTTTTATTAGATAGTTTTTTCTCTGCTAAAATTGCATTACTTATTACTATTTTAATGTTTGTTATTTTACTATTTCTTTCTAATAAAGTACAATCTATTTATAGTAAAATAAAAGGTCAGTTTCTAACAAATTATCATGCAAGAGAAGATGCAGAAAAAGAAGCACTTCATGCAGAACTAGCACCTTGGGATGCACATATTGCCAACTTTCAAATAGATGCTCATTGCCCTGGTGTAGGAAAAACTTTACTAGAACTTGCTTGGCGTGAAACTTATGGAATTAATGTAGCAAGAATTTTAAGAGGCAATAAAATAATTAATGCTCCTAACAGAAATGAAAGAATTTTTCCGACAGATAATCTTTCTATTATTGGTACAGATGAACAGTTAATGAATTTTAATGCTGCTATGTCTTTACGTGCAGAAGAAAGTAAAGAAACGATAACTGCTAATAAAAAATATGAAATTATATTAGGCCATATAACAGTTGCTAAAAACTCATCTTTAGTAAATCAAACTATTAGGCAATCTGGTATTAGAGAAAAAACACATGGAATTATTGTAGGTATTGAATCTAATGGTACAAGAATTATTAATCCAGAATCTACTTATGTGATGAAATCAGATGATATACTTTGGATTGTAGGCGATAAATTAAGAATTGCTTTTCTTAAAAAAGAAACAGAACATACAGAAGAAACCAAATTTCAAATCAATGAATGAATGAATAATTAAAAAATAAATTAAACTTCATCTCCTTTTTCATCTCTAGGTATTTCAAGTGTTACTTTATATAAAGATTGAGAAGCATCTTTTTCGTACATAATTTCTCCATGTAATACCCTTACTCTACTTTGTATATTTTTTAACCCAAGTCCACTTTTTTCTTTTGTAAATCTTAAAAATTCTTCTTGTGTTAAACCATTGCCATCATGATGCAAACGAATAACCACTTTATTTTCTACATCATGCTCTGTTAAATGTATAAATGAAGCTTCACTATGTTTTAAAATATTATTCACCAATTCTTGAATTACACGAAATAATATCAACTCATTTTCTGCTTTTAATCTTACTTTATAATCATGAAATTTTACATTAGCATTTAGTGTACCTGAATTACTTATTTTCTGAAAAAAATCATTGATAGCAGAACCTAAACCAAAATTTTTAAGTGTTGGTGGCATTAAGCTATGCGATATATTTCTGATAAGTTGTATAGTATCATCTATAATTTGTTTTGAACTAAAAAGTGCTTGCAGCTGTGCCGTTTTTTCTAAGTTCATAAAGTTTTCATTCAAATAAAGTTTTGCAGTTGCTAATAATGGACCAGCATCGTCGTGCAAATCTGCTGCTAATCTTTTTCTTTCTTCTTCTTGCAATTTTATTGCAGCTTTTAAAAGCATTTTTTGATGTTTAACTTCTAATTGTTGTATATGCTGCTGAAAACGCATTACCCTACGTTGATGAAATATAATAAATAAAATAAGCCCAACAGCTAATAGTATCATAGCTATGGTACCTAAAAAAAATTCAGGTGTTGTTAAACTCACTTGTTCTATTTGCAATAAAAAAATGGACATAGTTATGTTGTAAAATTTATGCTGTTATATGATAAATGCTTTTTTTATTTTTCTCTTCAATATCTAAAGAGTTCTTAGAATTAATACAAAAGGCAACCGTTATTAATATACATTTAAAAATATTGCCAAATCTGGATATATATTCAAATGCAATTGTAACAGGAGTAACTTTATCACTTGTAATTACTAAAAAACTAAAAAAAGTACCTGCACAATACAATAGTAAAGCTGCTACTAACCAAAAATCGTAAGTATTATAAACAAATTCTGTTTGAAAAATTTTTACTTTCTGAAATAAATAAATAATACAAAAAGCAAGTAATAAAATAAATTCTATAGCTTGAAATATATAATCGTAAACAGAAATGCCTTTAATAATAAAATTATATACAAGCCAAAAAGCAACAAATAGTATATATAACCATTGTATAATTTTTATTATTTTTTTCCCTTTAATGATTAAAATAAAAAAGTAAGCTAATAAACTAAATTCAATGATGGTATATAAATTAACAAGCCAAATAGTTGAGAAAGATTTTCTTGCTATATCATAACTTATTAAATCAATAAGTAAACCAACTGATAATAATAAAAAAAATACCCATTTTGGTCTCTGCTCTCTGTTAAAATGAAAAAGCCAAAAAACCAAAATAGGTAATAAGGGAGAAAATACTGATAATATAAATAAAATGTTCAAGAATAATCAATTTGCCCAAAAATAAGCAAATTGAAATTAACTTAGCATTTTAGTCTGCCCAATTAATATCTACATCACCTTGACCACAACTTGGTGGGCAAATAGCACTTCTATCACCAACAATGCCTTTGTGTTTAATTATATTGCCATTATCGCCAATAGTAGTATATTCTAAAATATTATTGCCATGCTTATCTACCCCAACTAATACTAATTGTTTAATACCTAAATCATTAATAGCATTAAACATTCTAATACCAGTACAGCCTGGTTGAGCTAAAATGTTTTCGATAAGATTACGACCAGTAAAAGAAGCTAAAACATCATCAGGGTTTTCTCTGTGCCAACGCTGAATCATTTTTGCTCCAAGTTCGTAACCAATATCTTCTCCAACTTCTGGTGTAAATGAACGGTTTTGTTCTATTACTCGTCCTTTTACTACAATTAATTCTTTTGCCATAGTTAAGATGTTTTAATTTGGGTGTTTTAAAATTTTGATTAGAACATAAACTTCATACTTAAAATAATTATCCACAACCTAAACAGTATATACATTTTAAGTGTTAAATTTGATGTAATTCAATGCCAATAAGGCTTTTAAAGCATTGAACTAGTAAAAACAAACGTTATACTATCGTAATTACACTAATAGCAAAGCGTATTTTTACGTTATTCAAAGTTGGTATATTTACGAGCTTAAATAGTAAATGTGCATAGAAAATCTACGATGACTATCAAATTTGCTATAAAATGTGGATAACTTTTGCCATTACTAACTTTTCATGATTAACCTTTATGAACAACATAAAAAAAATAAAAATTTTACCATACTAATCCATGATAACTACTGAAAAAAATATCAAACTTTCTATTGCCGATGATCATAAAATATTTAGAGATGGCATACGTAATACTTTAAAAGATAAAGACTATATAAAAATTTTATGGGAGGCTGAAGATGGAAATGATATGACACATCGATTAAAAATTAAAGAACCAGATGTGTTATTAATGGATATTAGTATGCCTGGCATGGATGGTATAGAAGCAATTAAACTTATCAGACATCAATACGAAAGTTTAAAAATTATTGTATTAAGCATGTACGACGACCAAGAAATTATTACTAAAATGATGGAGATGGGTGCTAATGCTTATTTAACAAAAACTACAGACCCAGAAGAAATCTATCAAGCCATACTTACTTGTATGAATGAAGATTTTTATTTTAATGATTTAGTAAACTCTGCTGTACTATTAAAATTACAACACAAAAAAACTGTTCGTCGTTTTTATCCTTCTCCTGCTCAGTTTAATGAAAAAGAATTAAGAATTATAAAACTAATTAGCGAAGACAAAGTAACAGAAGAAATTTCTAAAGAAGTTTTCTTAAGCCCCAGAACTATTGAAACTATTAGGCAAACCATGAAACAAAAAGCTGGTGTAAAAACAATTGCTGGCTTAATTATGTATGCAATGAGAAATAAATTGTTAGAATAGTTTGTACCATCTTCAACAACTATTTTGTTGAAGCAATAATTTTTTTGCAAATAAAATTTATGTTTTTGTGAGCAACGATTTATGGCCATTTTCTACACAAGCTATTCCTGTACAACCACTACAATCGCAACTGTTTAATGGTATTAATATAGATGTGTTAAGGTTAGATACCTTACATCCTATCATTAGTGGTAATAAATGGTTTAAACTAAAATATTATTTAGCAGCATGTAAAGAGCAAAACTTTTCTACCATTGCTACATTTGGTGGTACATATAGCAATCATATTATTGCAACAGCTTTTGCATGTAAAGTTGCAGGCTTAAAAAGTATTGGCATTATTAGAGGCGAAGCCACCAAATTTTTATCGCACACATTACAAGATGCTATCAATTATGGTATGCAATTGCATTTTATACCAAGAGAAAAATTTAAAGATAAAGCTGCTATAAAAAATCAATTTACTGAAGATGTTTTTTGGGTAAATGATGGTGGCTATGGCACAAAAGGTATGCAAGGTGCAGCAGATATTTTACAAACTTTACCATCAGAAAAATATACACATATTATAGCTGCATGTGGCACAGGCACTATGCTTGCAGGCTTAATTAGTGCTGCTAAAACACATCAACAAATAATAGGTATTAGTGTATTTAAAAATAATTTTAGTTTACAAAAAGAAATCACTGATTTATTAACTACTACAAATACAGTAAAGCCTTTTACCATTTTACACAACTATCATTTTGGAGGTTATGCAAAACATCCTACTAATTTAATTGAATGGATGAATGAATTATATCTTACAGAAAATCTTGCAACAGATATTGTTTATACTGCTAAACTTTTATTTGCAGTAAAAGATTTATGTACTAATCAATATTTTTCTGCTAATGATAAATTACTCATTATACAAAGTGGTGGATTGCAAGGAAATTTATCATTACCTAAACATACTTTATGTTTTTGATTAAAGTTGTACTATTATCTTTGAAAATTATGATGAACAGAATTTGGATAAGTGCATTAATCATTATTTTATCTTTTAGTTGTATTAGTTTAAAAGCACAAGACACATTACCCAATTTTACTGTAAGAAAAATCAGTAAAGAAAAAGTACAAGTAAGCTGGATAAACCCTTATAAAAATGTAGTGCAAATGATTGTACAACGTTCTTTTGATAGTACAAAATATTTTAGAAGTGTTTTTTCATCTTTATCTCCATGGTTGCCACAAAATGGTTTTGTAGATAATCATGTGCCTGTTGGTTATAAAGTTTTTTATAGAGTACATTATGTTTTTGAGGGAGGTAAATATTTTTTCAGCCATTCATTATCGCCAGATAATTATACACCCATTAAAGTTGTAAGAATTGATGACGATAGCACAACAGAAGAAGAAACAACTAAAGAAACTACTGCCAAAAGAGAAGTAAAAGTATATAGAAATAATAGAGATACTTTAATTAATGTTATTCCTTATAAAGATTATAGAAAATATAAAGACTCTATCAATAGAAAAACAAAAGATACTATTCAATATACTGAATATGATGATGAAATAGTTATTAAACCTTTTATACCAAAACCTGTTTGGAAAGCTTCTACCTATATATTTACAAACGATGCAGGTTTTATCAGAATTAAATTACCATTAGCTAAAAGAAATCGTTATAAAATTATTTTTTATAACGAAGCAGCAGAATATGTATTTACAATTTTTCACGTAAAAGAGCCAGAACTTGTATTAGATAAATCTAATTTTAAAACTGCTGGTTGGTATTTTTTTGAATTGTATGAAAATGAAAAACTAAAAGAAAAAAATAAACTATTTGTAAGCAAGGATAAGTAAACAAATACTTATACAATACTTTAATTTTAGATTATTACCTATGAAATGCTTACAATAAAAAAGGTTTATTGTAATTTGCACCCTCTCAAAAAATAATTGATTATAGAAATTTTTTTATACTAAAATATTTAATATGGATAGTAAAGATTTTAGAAAAGAACAAGCTTTAGAATATCATGCACAAGGCAAACCTGGTAAAATAGAAGTAATACCTACCAAAGAAGCTAAAACACAAAGAGATTTATCACTAGCTTATAGCCCTGGTGTAGCAGAGCCTTGTAAAGAAATTGCTAAGAATATTGATGATGTTTATAAATACACTGCTAAAGGAAATTTAGTAGCAGTTGTAAGTAATGGTACTGCTGTGTTAGGTTTAGGAGATATTGGTCCAGAAGCAGGCAAACCTGTAATGGAAGGTAAAGGTGTATTATTTAAAATTTTTGCAGATATAGATGTTTTTGATATTGAAATAAATGAAAAAGACCCTGTAAAATTTGTAGAAATTGTAAAAGCATTAGAGCCCACTTTTGGAGGCATTAATTTAGAAGATATTAAAGCTCCTGAATGTTTTTATATAGAACAGGAATTAAAGAAAAAAATGAAAATTCCTGTAATGCATGATGACCAACATGGTACTGCAATTATTAGTGCTGCTGCATTATTAAATGCTGTAGAACTTCAAAAAAAGAAAATAGATAAAGTAAAAGTTATTGTAAATGGTGCAGGTGCTGCTGCAATATCTTGTATAAAACTTTATATTGCATTGGGTGTAAAAAAAGAAAATGTAAAAGTTTTTGATAGCAAAGGTTTAATACATAATGGCAGAACAGATTTAGACGAACAGAAAAAAGAATTTGCTATTAAAGCTAATGATATGACACTTGCAGAAGGACTAAAAAATGCAGATGTTTTTATTGGCTTAAGTAAAGGCAATGTAGTAAGTAAAGAGATGATAAAATCTATGGCAAAAAATCCTATTGTTTTTGCTATGGCAAATCCAGATCCTGAAATTAGTTATGAAGATGCAATAGAAGCCAGAAAAGATTTAATTATGGCTACAGGAAGAAGCGATTATCCTAATCAGGTAAATAATGTTTTAGGCTTTCCTTATATTTTTAGAGGTGCATTAGATGTAAGAGCAGTAACAATTAATGAAGAAATGAAATTAGCTGCAGTAAAAGCTTTAGCAGAAATGGCTAAAACTCCTGTACCAGATATTGTAACATTAGCCTATAACTTAAAAAATTTATCATTTGGTGAAGAATATATTATTCCAAAACCGGTAGATCCAAGATTAATTTCTATTGTAGCACCAGCAGTAGCAAAAGCAGCAATGGAAAGTGGTGTAGCTAAAAATCCTATTAAAGATTGGGATGCTTATATTGTACAACTTAATAAAAGATTAGGTTTAGAAAATCAGCTTATCAGAGCTATTAGTAATAAAGCAAGAAAAGATCCTAAACGTTTAGTTTTTGCAGAAGCCGATAACGATAAAATTTTAAAAGCTGCCAGTATTATTTATGATGAAGGTATTGCTTATCCTATTTTATTAGGAACAGAAAAGAAAATAAGAAGTATTGCTCAAGAGCATCATATTGATTTAGCAGATATACCTATTATTGACCCTAGAGATGATGAGCATGAAAATAAAAGAGAAGAATATGGTAAATTATTTTTTGCTAAAAGACAAAGAAAAGGTTTCAATAATTATGAGAGTTTTAAAATAATGAAAGAAAGAAATTATTTTGGCTGCATGATGGTAGAAACTGGTGATGCTGATGCAATGATTAGTGGATTAAAAAGAAATTATGCAGAAGCTATTAAACCTGCATTACAAACAATTGGTACAGATGAAGGTGTAAAAAAAATTGCAGGTATGTATTTATTAAGTACACAAAAAGGACCTGTATTTTTAGCAGATACAACTATTAACTTTAACCCAACAGCAGAAGAACTTGCAGATATTACTTTATTAGTAGCTAAAGAAGTAAAAAGTTTTAATATAGTACCAAGAATTGCCATGCTTAGTTATAGCAACTTTGGTAGTAGTAATGGTACAGAAGCAAGATTAGTAGCTAAAGCTACCAGAATATTAAAAGAAAAAGATCCATCATTAATTGTAGATGGAGAAATGCAAGGTAGTTTAGCTTTTAACAAAGAAATTCTGAAAGAAAATTATCCTTTCAGCAGTTTAACAGACAAAGATGTTAATGTGCTTATTTTTCCTAATCTTACTGCTGGTAATATTGCTTATAATTTATTAAAAGAAATTGGTGGTGCAGATGCTATAGGTCCAATTTTATTAGGCATTAAAAAACCAGTACATGTATTACAATTAGGTAGCAGTGTTCGTAATATCATAAATATGGCTAACATTGCTGTAGTTGATGCACAAGGAAAAACAAAAATAGATACTCATACAGAAGTGCAAAAAACTAAATGGTGGAATCAATTAAAGAAAAGAAAAAGACATTTAAAATAATTTAAAAATAAAGGAATGAATTTCTTTACACATTTTGGTAGATATATTGTAATGCTAAAAAGTATGTTTACCAAACCAGAGAATTATAAAATGTATTGGAAAGAGTTTATGCATCAATGCGTAGAAATTGGTATTGGTGCATTACCTATTGTAGTAATTATTTCTTTGTTTTTAGGTGCTGTAACTACAGTACAAACAGCTTATCAATTAGTAAGTCCCTTAGTACCACTTACTACCATTGCACAAATTGTAAGAGATAGTGTAATATTAGAACTTTCTCCCACTGTTGTAAGTATTGTATTAGCTGGTGTAGTAGGTAGTAAAATTGCCAGTGAATTAGGTAATATGCAAATTACAGAGCAAATAGATGCTCAAGAAATTATGGGTATTAATACAAGAAGCTATTTAATATTACCAAAAATTACAGCAGCATTAGTAGTTATTCCTTGTCTTATTATACTCTCTGCATTATTAGCAATTTGGGGTGGTAGAACTGCTGGTGCAATGAGTGGTATAATTGCTACTGATATTTTTGATACTGGTTTAAGATTAAATTTTACACCTTATAATGTATTTTTTGCATTAACTAAAGCTTACACATTTGCTTTTATTGTTAGCAGTATTCCTGCATATTTTGGTTATCATGTAAAAGGTGGTGCATTAGAAATTGGTAGAGCAAGTACTAAAGCAGTTGTGGTAAGTTGTATTTTAATTTTATTAGCAGATTATATTTTAGCTGCATTATTACTTTAGTTTTTCTTAATAAAATATTTATATTTATCCCAATAATTATATTCTTAACAATATAAAAATTAATCTTATGCCTATAAGAATGGTTGATGATAATAATGATAATACTACCAACGAAAATGAAGGTACTTCTGGTGGTGGTGGAAATAGAAGTGGTGGAAATTTATTACAGTTTTTACCCATGATTATTGGGTTACTCATTAAAAAACCATCATTACTTTTAATAGTTTTAGCAGGTGCAGCTTTCTTTTATTTTAAAGGTGGTGGTTGCAATATGAGTGATATTAGTAATACTGTACAACAGTTTACTACAGGAGGTAATTTAAATAGAGATACTTTTGCTAAAGCTGCAGTTTATGAAGGTTTAGATGAACAAAAAGCAAACCTACCCGAATATATTTCTTTATTAAAATTTGCACCAGACAGATTAAATCAAGGACAACAAGGTAGTTGTGTAGCATGGAGTAGTGCTTATGCTGCAAGAACAATTTTACAATCTGTTAGTACAGGTAATAATCCTAATGCTACTGCTTATAGCCCTGCTTTTATGTATAACCAAATTGGTTTAGATGGTTGCCAAGGAAGTTATATTATTAGAGCAATGAAAAACTTAACAGATGTAGGTGCTGTTGCATTTAACGATTTCCCATATAATGATAATGATTGTAGCAAACAACCTAATGGACAATTGATTCAAGAAGCTGGTGAAAATAGAATTATTGGTTTTACAAGACTTACAGATAATGAAAGCACTGCAGAAATAAATATTCATGCAATTAAAGAACACTTAGCTAAAGATGTTCCTGTAATTATAGGTATGATGGTTGGTGGAAGTTTTATGAGAGGAATGATGGGACAAGAAGTTTGGCATCCTGAACCTGATGATTATAATATGATGGGATTTGGTGGACATGCCATGTGTGTTATTGGATATGATGATAGAAAAGAAGGTGGTGCTTTTCAAATTATGAATAGTTGGGGTAATGAATGGGGTGTAAATGGAATTGGTTGGGTGTTATATAAAGATTTTAAACATTTTGTTCGTGAAGCTTATGGCTTAGATCCTATGCCAAAACAAGGTACTGCTATTGCTCAAAACTTAGCTATTGATATAGGTTTAGTAGATGCTACTACCAAACAATATATCTCTTTAAAATCTGTAGAGAATAATTTATTTGAATCGGTAAATCCTATTCCAAAACGTACAGGCTTTAAAATAGAATTAAAAAATAATACTGAATGTTATGTATATATAATAGGTAAAGAAACTGATGGAAGTAGTTATGTTTTATTTCCTTATCCTTCAAAAGCAGACCCACAAAAAACAATATTTTCTCCTTATTGCAGCATTACAGGATATCGCTTATTTCCTAGAGGAAAAAAATTAGAAGCAGATGATATTGGCGATAAAGATTACTTTGCTATTATTACCAGTAAAGAAGCATTAGATGTTTTTAAATTAAATAATACTATTAATCAAAATAAATCTATGGGCTTTGAAAATGCTGTAAATACAGCTATTAGCAGACAATCTGTAAGAGGTGTACAATACTTGAATAATGCTAATGGAACAATAGGTTTTAAAACTTCAGTAGGCGATAAAATTGCTGTAGCCTGTATTATAGCTTTAAATAAATATTAAAAAAAATCCCTTACAAATTGTAAGGGATTTTTAAATTAAATACTATTATCAAATTTATTTTACTTCTTCAAACTGTGCATCTTCAACAGTATCGTTATTATTTGCTTGTGTATTATTAGTAGGTTCTGCAGTTGTAGCACCATCAGCTTGTTGCTCTTGTTGTGCTTTATAAATTTCTTCACTTGCTGCTGTCCAAGCTGTATTTAATTCTGCTAAAGCAGTATCAATAGCAGCTACATCTTGAGATTTATGAGCTTCTTTTAATTTAGTTAAAGCTGTTTCAATAGGAGCTTTTTTATCAGCAGAAATTTTATCGCCAAAATCTTTCAATTGTTTTTCTGTTTGAAAAATTAAGCTATCAGCCTGATTAATTTTTTCTACTTTTTCACGAGCTGCTTTATCTTCTGCTTCATGTGCTTTAGCTTCTGCTTTCATTTTTTCTACTTCATCTTTATTTAAACCACTACCAGCTTCTATTCTAATTTTTTGTTCTTTGCCTGTGCCTTTATCTTTTGCACTTACATGTAACATACCATTTGCATCAATATCAAAAGTAACTTCTATTTGAGGTACACCTCTTGGTGCTGGTGGTATGCCATCTAAATTAAATACTCCTAAACTTTTATTTTGACTAGCCATTGGTCTTTCGCCTTGTAATACATGTATTTGTACACCTGGTTGGTTATCACTTGCTGTACTAAAAGTTTCTGTTTTTTTACTTGGTATGGTAGTATTTGCTGCAATCATAGGAGTTAAAACGCCACCCATTGTTTCTATACCTAATGTTAATGGTGTAACATCAAGTAATAATACATCTTTTACTTCGCCTGTTAATACACCACCTTGTATAGCTGCACCAATTGCTACTACTTCATCAGGGTTTACTCCTCTATTTGGTTTTCTTCCAAAGAATTTTTCTACAATTTCTTGTACTTTAGGAATACGAATAGAGCCACCCACTAACACTACTTCATCTATTTGGCTTGCAGAATATCCTGCATCTTTTAAAGCTACTTCGCAAGGTTTTAAACAACGTTCAAATAATTTATCTGCTAATTGTTCAAATTTTGCACGACTTAATTTTATTACTAAATGTTTAGGCACACCATCTACTGCTGTAATATATGGTAAGTTTATTTCTGTTTCTGAAGATGATGATAATTCTATTTTAGCTTTTTCAGCAGCTTCTTTTAAACGTTGTAATGCCATTGGGTCTTTACGTAAATCTATTGCTTCCTGAGCTTTAAATTCATCTGCTAACCAATCCATAATTACTTTATCAAAATCATCTCCACCTAAATGTGTATCTCCATTAGTGCTTTTTACTTCAAAAACACCATCGCCTAAATCTAAAATAGAAATATCAAAAGTGCCACCACCTAAATCAAATACAGCAATTTTTTGGTCTTGACCTTTTTTATCTAAACCATAAGCTAATGCTGCAGCTGTAGGTTCGTTTACAATACGTTTTACTGTTAAACCAGCAACTTCACCAGCTTCTTTAGTAGCCTGACGTTGAGCATCATTAAAATAAGCAGGTACAGTAATTACAGCTTCAGAAACTTCTTGTCCTAAATAATCTTCTGCAGTTTTTTTCATTTTTTGTAAAATCATGGCAGAAATTTCTTGTGGAGTATATAATCTTCCATCAATATCTACACGTACTGTATTATTATCTCCTTTTGTTACTTTATAACTCCAGTGGCTTATTTCTTCTGTTACTTCATCAAATCTTCTACCCATAAAGCGTTTTACGCTAGAGATTGTGTTTTGAGGATTAGTAATTGCCTGACGTTTTGCAGGATCGCCAACTTTACGTTCTCCATTTTTTAAAAAACCTACTACAGAAGGTGTTGTTCTTCTTCCTTCTTCATTGGCAATAACCACAGGTTCGTTACCTTCCATAACACTTACACAACTATTGGTTGTACCTAAATCTATACCTATTATTTTTCCCATGTTAAATTTATTTTTAAAATTATATCACTTATTAATCAACCATTATGCCATATAACAAATCTGTGTAAAAATGGCAGTTTTTGAAAAATATATATTTTAATGACAATGAAATGTCAGTATTATATAGTTATATACTGATAAAAATTCATTAAAAAATGAATGAAAAGTTGAATAATAAAAGCAGGTAAATAATAGTTATTTTTTTTCTGCAGACATGCTACCTTGCTTAATACCAGAAGTTTCTAAAGTATATTTATATCTTTTAATAGCATTGGTAATAGCAGCAGCAATTTCATTTTGTCCTTTTTCACTATTAATATAGTCTTCCTCATCTGGATTACTAATAAAACCAATTTCTATTAAAACAGCTGGCATAGCTACAGCTTGTAATACCCAAATTCCTTTACCTCTTTGTTTTGCCTGACGACTTGGACGACCAGTTTTTATAAACTCTTCTTCAATAGTCATAGCAAATCTTGCACTTCTATCAAAATATTGTTTTGTTTTTAAAGAGAGGATAATTTCCATTTCAGGGTCTTCAGGATTAAAATCTTTTAATTCAGCAGCAGTAGTGCTATCCATATACAAATCTTCATGGTTTTTTAAAGCATTTGCTTTTTGGTCTGATTTACCTGTTGCCCAAATAAAAGTTTCTGTACCTTTTGCTTGATTAGAAATATAATATGTTTTGTAAATAGGTACTTTTTTAGAAGTTGTTTTCTTTGTTTTTTTATTTTTTTTAGTTACTGTTTTATAGCCTACAATTTCGCTACGTTTATGTGGTGCTGCAGAATTACAGTGAATAGAAATAAATAAATCGCCTTTTGCTGCATTGGCTTTATTAGCTTTTTCTATAGGAGAGTCGTAAACATCAGTAGTTCTTGTCATATAAACCTCTACACCTGGAATTTCTTTCTCAACATATTGTTGTAGTATTAAAGCAACTTCTAACGATACATTTTTCTCTTTAGAGTATTTACCTAAAGCACCAACATCGCCTCCTCCATGACCTGCATCTATCACTATTCTTCTTAATTTTTGCTTTTGTTGAGGTTGCTGAGAGGGTTCTTTTTGTTTAAAAGAAAAAATACTAACCGACAATATTATTAACATTACCAATGCTGCAGAAATTCTTCTTGTCATATCAATTCGTTAAATAGAAGTGTTTATAAGTTGTTTTATGTATTAGCTCTTATTTTTGCTCAGATAATATTTATGAGCAAGTTGTACAAAATTAATGTAAAATATTTTATTAGCTGCTTAGCATTGCTTGCTTTGATTATTTTAACATTACCATTACATGCTTTAAATAATCATTTTTCTACTCATTTATCATTAAACGATACTATACCAATTACACTGGCAAATGCTAATGATACCACATTTACTAAAACACAAAAAAAAGATTCGGTAAAACAAGCTGTTATTGATACTTTAATTATTTCTAAAGATTCTTTAGATGCTCCTGTAAAATATAGTGCTAAAGATTCTGGTGTTTTAATTATTTCTACAAAAACTTTTATTTTATATGGTGCTGCTAAAATAGTTTATCAAGATATTGAGTTAGATGCAGCAACTATTTCTTACGAACAAGATAAACAAACAATTAAAGCAAAAGGCTCATCAGATACTGCTGAAAACTCTTTGAAAAAAACAAAGTTTAAGCAAGATGATATGACCACTCTGAGCGACTCTATTGCTTATAATTTAAAAACCCAAAAAGGAATTACGTACAATACTTATTATCAAGAAGGAGAATTATTTGTAAATGCAGGTAAACTAAAAAAAGCAGATAGCAATATTGTTTATGCTTATAAAGGCAGCTTTACAACGTGCAATTTAGATACACCACATTTTGCTTTTAGAACTAAGAAAATGAAAATTATCAATAATAAAATTGGTGTTAGTGGTCCTGCACATCCTGAGTTTGAAGGTGTACCAATTCCTTTATATATTCCTTTTGGTATTTATCCTTTAAATACTGGCAGAAAGTCGGGTATTTTACCTCCTACTTTTACAAGCAGCGAAGATTTTGGTTTAGGTTTAGAAGGTTTAGGATATTATAAAGTAATTAATGATAATGTAGATATAACTACCAGAGCAAATATTTATACTTATGGTGGATGGAGTATAAATGCTCATAGCAAATACATTAAAAGATATAAATATGCAGGTAGTGTAAATATTGCTTTTCAGAAAAATAAAACATTAAACAGATATTCTACTAAATCGCAAGATGAGTTTAATACTTCATCTACTTACATGATTACTTGGAGCCATAATAAAGATAGCAAAGCCAGACCTGGAACTAATTTTTCGGCAAATGTAAATTTTGGTAGTACTCGTTTTAATGAAAATATTTTAAACAATCCCTATCAAAATTTTAATAACCAACTTTCATCTTCTATTGCTTATAGTAAAAACTGGAATGGAAAATATAATTTATCGCTCAACTTAAATCATAATCAAAATAATAATACACATTTAGTAAATCTTAGTTTGCCAAATGCCAATTTTAGTGTTATTACTTTTTATCCTTTCGAAAAAAAAGAAGCAGTTGGCACACCTAAATGGTACGAGAGAATTGGTATTGGTTATACCACAAGCTTACAAAACAGAATTTCTTTTTATGATACTGCATTTAGTACAAGAAAATTATTAGATACTTTACAATGGGGTGCAGAACATAATATTCCTATCACACTTTCATTGCCTTCTTTAGGGCCAATAACTATAGGACCCAATATTTCATTTCAACAAAGATGGTTTAGCCAAAAAACACATCGTTATTGGGATGCTAATAATAAAGCAGTAAAAACAACTACACAAAAAGGTTTTTATATGCAAAATAGTATGAGCATGGGCATTAATGCAAGTACTAGAATTTTTGGAACTTATCAATTTAAAAAAGGAAAATTAAAAGCTATTAGGCATGAGATAAGACCCTCTATTGGTATTACTTATACACCAGATATGGCTGCAAAAAATTATTATAATGTACAAATAGATACTACTGGCAGAACATTGCGTTTTTCTGAGTTTGAAGGCAATATTTTTAGCTCTTATAATGAAGGAAATTTTGGAGGAATTAATTTTGGTATTGATAACTTACTTGAAATGAAAGTAAGAAATAAAAAAGATACTACTGTAAAAGATAAAAAAATAAAACTTATTGATGGTTTTGGTTTTAACTCAAGTTATAATTTATTAGCAGATAGTTTTGCTTTAGGCAATTTTAATTTATATGTAAGAAGTACTTTGTTTGAAATAATTAATATTACAGCTAATGCATCTTTAGACCCTTATCAAACAGATGAATTTGGGAAAAGAAAAAATGCACTGATGATAAAAAAAGGTAAATTAGGAAGAATAACAAATGGAAGTTTGGCAATTAGTACAAGTTTAAAAAGCAAATCTAAAGATGGCTCTGAAGAGAGTAATCAACAATTACCTAACGATCCATTCTTAACACCTGATGAGCAATTAAGACAATTAAATTATATAAGACAAAACCCTGCAGAATATACAGATTTTAATATTCCTTGGCGATTAGATTTATCTTATGCACTTTCTTTCAGCAAAACTTTAAAACCAGATTATAGTGGTTATAGAACAGATGTTTATAGCAGTATAAATTTTAATGGAGATTTTAGTTTATCGCCAAAATGGAAAGTGGGTGCTACTGGTTATTATGATGTAAAAAATTTAGAACTACAACAATTGAGTATGTTTATATCTAGAGAAATGCACTGTTGGCAACTTTCTGTAAATGTTACTCCTGTTGGCTTATGGCGTAGTTTTAATATTGTTATCAGCCCTAAGAGTGGTATTTTAAGAGATTTAAAAATTAATAGAAACAGAACTTTCTCTAATCAATAACACAGTGTTATTTCCATAATAAACTACCATCGCCATAACTTAAAAATCTAAAGTTATTTTGTAAAGCATAATCATAAATTGTTTTCCATTTATTACCAACAATAGCTGCTACCAATAATAATAAAGTAGATTGTGGTTGATGAAAATTAGTGATTAATCCATCTGCAACTTTTAGTTGATAACTTGGAGCAATAATAATTTGTGTTTTTGTTACAAGCCTTGTTAATTGGTTTGTCTGCATCCAATTAAATAAATGATTTAATGCAGTTTGCATACTTATATCTTGAGGTAGTTCATAAGCATCCCATTGTTCTATTACTAAATCCTCTAAAGCAATTTTATTATTTGCTTCTATTAATTTTACTCCTAACCAATACAAGCTTTCAATAGTTCTTAAAGAAGTAGTGCCTACAGCTACAATTTTATTTTGGGTATTATCTTTTAGTAGCTGAATAAAATCTATACCAACATCTATAAACTCTGCATGCATTTCATGCTCTTGCATTGTTGCAGCTTTTACAGGTTTAAAAGTTCCTGCACCTACATGTAATGTTACATAGCAAGGTTTAATATTTTTTTGTTGCAATTGCTGCATTAAATTTTCTGTAAAATGCAAACCTGCTGTTGGTGCTGCTACACTTCCATCATGCTTAGCATAAATTGTTTGATAGGTTTCTTTATCTTTTTCTTCTGTATTTCTTTTTATATAAGGTGGCAATGGAATAATACCTGCTAAATGCAATATTTCTGCAAATGATAATTGTACATTATGCCAATTAAATTCAATTAAAAAATAATCATTTCTTTTGGCTACAATTTTGGCTGTTAAGTTTATCACTTCATTTTGCCATGCAATAGTTTTTTGCAACCATTCTTCTTTCCATTTTTTTGCACCACCTACTAAACATTTCCAATAAACTTTTTCATTTTGTAGCATAGCAGTGGTAATATCTGCATATTGCTCATCAGGTTCTAAACAAAATATTTCAATATTACTTCCTGTAGATTTTTGAAATAATAATCTGGCTTCTACAACTTTTGTATTATTAAAAACAAGTAAAGAATTTGCTGGTAAATGATGGTGTAAATTAAAATAAAAATCTTCTGTTACTTGTTCTTGCTGATAAATTAAAAGTTTGCTTTTATCTCTTTGTGGCAAAGGATAAGAGGCAATTTTTTCTTCTGGTAATGTATAAGTATAATCTAGAATTGATAAATCTTTAGGGTGCATATTGCAATAAAAAAAGAATAAAATTTTTAAAAAATAAATTTATCTGTAAATAGCAGCTTCATTAGTGCCATCACTACTTTTTACACCTCTATACATTCCTTCACTATTAAATATCATTGCAAAATTTCCAGCATTATCAACACCCACCATTCCACCTTCACCATTAATTTTCATTAATTTTTCATTTACTACAATTTGCATAGCATCTGTAAGAGATAAGTTTTTATACTCCATTAAACAGCTTACATCATAAGCTGCTACAGCTCTTAAAAACATTTCGCCATGACCTGTACAACTTATTGCACAAGTATTATTATTAGCATAAGTTCCACTACCAATTACAGGTGTATCGCCAATTCTGTTATATTGTTTATTCGTCATGCCACCTGTACTTGTTGCAGCAGCAATATTGCCATACTTATCACAAGCAGCAGCACCAACAGTTCCAAATTTTTTATCTTTTAAAATAGTTTCTGCAATACTGATATTGTGGTCTAACATATAAGTATCAGAATTACTTACAGCCTGCCATTGATTATATCTAAACTGAGAAAAGAAATAATCATCTGGCATCATGTTAATATTTTGTTGTTTAGCAAATTCTACTGCACCTTGTCCACTTAAAAACACATGATTACTTTGTTGCATTACAGCCAAAGCTAACTCAACAGGATTGGCAATATTTTTTACACCAGCTACAGCACCTGCTAATAAATTTTTTCCTTCCATAACAGCAGCATCCATTTCATGCTCACCATTTTTAGTAAATACAGAACCCTTACCTGCATTAAATAAAATATTATTCTCTAAGCTTACAACTGCTGCTACAACTGCATCTAAAGCTGTACCTCCATTTTCTAAAATAGCAAAACCTGCATCTTGTGCTTGTTGCAAACCACTTAAATATAATTGCTCAAGTTGTGGTGTTAAATCTTGTTTTAAAATAGTACCAGCACCTCCATGAATTGTAATTGTAAATTTTTGCATAGCTTTTTATAAATCTTTTACTATATTGTTTTATTAATGAATAAAAATATTTTAAAGTTGTAAAGGTATGATGTATGAGTTTGAATTTTAAAAAGACATTAAATAGTGTAGATTTATATTTAATTGCTATAAACTTAATACCTATATGGGGTGTTTGGTTTATGGGATGGAATGCTCATTTAATTTTTGTTATTTACTGTTTAGAAAGCATTATTGCTGGTATTTATACTATTCTAAAATTATGGATTAGTGTATTTTTTAAAAACAGATCTCCTATACAACAAAGTAAAACATCTAATAAAATAAAAGTATTAACAGCCTTATTTTTAAGCTTATTTTTTTGTTTTCATTTTGGCTTATTCATTTTTGTACAATTAAGTATATTCTTTGGTATTATAGGTAAAATTAATGGTGTGCCTATTAGTATTAAATCATTAATGTTTAATTTTTTTGAAATAATTCCGCTTTATGCTCAATTATTTTTACTTTCTTATTTTATAAGTTATGGCATTTCTTTTCTAAAAAATTTTATTGCAGATGGTGCATATAAAACAAAAGATACTTCTGCTATAATGATATCTCCTTATAAAAGAATTTTTGTACAACAGTTTTTGGTAATATTTGGTGCTGTAGTTCTTTTATTAGATAAAAGCGGAAAATTTATCATCTTTATTTTTGCATTAGTAAAAATTTGGTTCGATGTTTTTGTAGATTATCAACAGTTATTAAATTCATCATCAGAAAAAGATAGTACCAACAAATAAATATCTTTACTAACCATCATTTTCTTTCTTCTGCAACAATATTTTATACTTAAAGTATAAAAATAATTATGTAGGTTTATAAAGTTTTTTAACCCAACTAATTGTTTTAAAGAAAAAATTTATGTCATCAGCAAAAGGAATTTGGAAAGTTATTGCAGCATCGAGTGTTGGCACTTTAATAGAATGGTACGACTTTTATATTTTTGGTAGTTTGGCCATTATCATTTCAGAAAAATTTTTTCCTGCAGATAATCCTACTACAGCTTTTTTAGCAACCTTAGCAACTTTTGCAGCAGGTTTTATTGTTCGTCCTTTTGGTGCTTTAGTTTTTGGCAGATTAGGCGACATTGTTGGCAGAAAATATACTTTCTTACTTACATTAATCTTAATGGGTGGAAGCACATTTTTAATTGGTTGTATTCCATCTTATCAATCATTTCATTTAGCACCTTATGTAATTTTATTATTACGTTTATTACAAGGTTTAGCATTAGGAGGAGAATATGGTGGAGCTGCAACTTATGTAGCAGAGCATGCACCTGCCAATAAAAAAGGTTATTATACTAGTTGGATACAAACTACTGCTACATTGGGTTTATTTATTTCTTTAATTGTTATTATTACTATACAAAATAGTTTAAGCAAAGAAGATTTTAATCAATGGGGTTGGCGATTACCATTTTTATTAAGTATAGTACTAGTAATTATTTCTATTTTCATTAGATTAAAAATGAAGGAAAGCCCTTTATTTACAAAGCTTAAAGCCTCTGGTAAAATAAGTAAAAATCCTTTAAAAGAAAGCTTTACTAAAAAGCAACATTTAAAAATAGTTTTATTAGCATTATTTGGTGCTACAATGGGTCAAGGTGTTGTTTGGTACACAAGCCAATTTTACACACAAACATTTTTATTAAAAACTTGTGGGCTAAATGCTACACAAACAAATACTTGGTTGTGTATTGCATTATTATTAGCAACTCCATTCTTTATTTTCTTTGGTTGGCTAAGTGATAAAATTGGCAGAAAGAAAATAATGATGTTGGGTTTATTATTAGCTATTATTTTTTATCGTCCAATATTTGCTAAACTATATAGCTATACTAATACTTTACAAAAGCAAGAAGTTACTTCAACAATTGATGTAAAGAAAATAGTGCATCCTTACTTAGCCAATGATTCATTAATTATTAAAACTACTCAAGCAAATTATACTGATGAAAGTACATTATTGTTAATAGAAAAATATACTGAGTCTGTTGTAAAAGCTGGTAACAACCAACCACAAGAAGTTAAAAAAACTATTACACTTAATAATTCATATCAATGGAAAATAATAGGGTTAATTTTTATTTTAGTATTTTTTGTAACAATGGTTTATGGCCCAATTGCAGCATTTTTGGTAGAATTATTTCCTACTAAAATTCGTTATACATCTATGTCGTTACCTTATCATATTGGTAATGGTGTTTTTGGAGGTTTAGTACCTTTTATTGTTACACTAATTTCTGTAATGCCTTCAAGCAATTATTTAAGTGGTTTATGGTATCCTATTGGTGTTGCTGCTATTTGTTTTATCATTGGTAGTCTTTATATCAGTAATCAACAACTTAATATTTCAGACAATGAAGAGCAAGATGAATTGAATAATTAATTAAAAACTTTTTATGCAACAGTTAAAAAAATATTTAGGAATAGTATGGATATTATTAGCAGTTTTAATTATTGTATTATTAGTTTATGCTGCAATTATTAATATTTCATCAGAGGGTAAAGCAGATATTCATCACCCATTACCTTGGATAATTATTATAACCATTTTTACACCAATTGCATTTGGGTTAGCACTTTTTGGTTACTATGCCTTAAAAGAAGAATACGTATAAAATCTATTCATTAAAAGTTGCTTTAGCCTAGTAAATTTGCTGCATGAATTATAAAGATTTAAGAATAATTTTTATGGGCACACCAGCTTTTGCAGTAGCTTCTTTACAAGCACTGATAAATGAAGGGTGTAATATTGTAGCAGTTGTAACAGCACCAGATAAACCTGCTGGTCGTGGTTTACAACTTTCAGCAAGTGAAGTAAAAAAATTTGCAGTTGAAAATAATTTATTGGTATTACAACCAGAAAAATTAAAAAATCCTGCATTTATAGAAACCTTACAATCACTTAAAGCAGATGTACAAATTGTAGTTGCTTTTAGAATGTTACCAGAAATTGTTTGGAATATGCCTCCAATGGGAACAATAAATGTACATGGTAGTTTATTGCCTCATTATAGAGGTGCAGCACCAATTAATTGGGCAATTATTAATGGAGAAAAAGAAACAGGTGTTACAACTTTTAAATTAAAACACGAAATAGATGCAGGTAATATTTTATTACAACAAGCAATACCTATTCATGAA
Organism: Bacteroidota bacterium; assembly: GCA_963169635.1. Lineage (GTDB taxonomy): Bacteria > Bacteroidota > Bacteroidia > Chitinophagales > Chitinophagaceae > UBA1930. The sequence continues at coordinate 6,479 of CAUJDL010000087.1, read as the reverse complement.
AATAATACAGCAGGAGAAATACATGATATAATGAAAGAAGTTGGTGCAGCATTATTAATAAAAACTTTAAAAGCTATAGCAGAAGGTACTATACAAGAACAACATCAACAAACAATTTTAGCCAATCACTTAATAAAACATGCTCCTAAAATTTTTACAGAAACATGTAAAATAGATTTTTCAAAATCTACAGAAGAAGTACATAATTTAATTCGTGGATTATCGCCTTTTCCAGGTGCATTTACCAATTTTCAAGATAAAATTTTAAAAATTTTTAGTAGCAAAAAAGAAATTACTCATCACTCAAACTCAATAGGCACATATATTAGCGATGATAAAACTTTTATAAAAATTGCTTGTGCCAATGGATATATACATATTTTAGACTTGCAATTAGCTGGAAAAAAAAGAATGAAAGTAGATGAGTTTTTAAGAGGAAATAAAATAAACTCAGCAGTATAAATTATCTATCAAAAAAATAAAATTGTGGAGAATAGCGGTCTCGAACCGCTGACCTTTTGCATGCCATGCAAACGCTCTACCAACTGAGCTAATTCCCCTAAAAATGTTGTCAAAAATAATAGTATTTTTTTCAACAGATATTACATTTTATAGTTTACACTTTTAATATTACACCTTATCTTTACGCTTCTGCCAAAAAATACACATGATGATGTTAAAACGTATAGGAATATTTGGTTCTACTGGTTCTATTGGCAAGCAAGCTTTAGAAGTTATTGAAGCAAATGCAAAATTGTTTTCTATTACAATTCTTACTGCACAAAATAATCATGAGCTTTTAATTCAACAAGCATTAAAATACAACCCAGAAGTGGTAGTTATTGGCGATGAGAAAAAATATGCTGCTGTAAAAAATGCTTTATCATCTACAACTATCAAAGTAATGGCAGGAGAAAATGCTATTGAAGAAGCTGCTGGTATGCCTTGTTACGATTTAATGTTAATGTCTATCATTGGTTATGCAGGCTTAAAACCTATATTAAAAGCTATAGAAAATGAAAAACCAATTGCATTAGCCAATAAAGAAACATTAGTTGTTGCTGGAGAAATAGTGATGCAAAAAGTTATTGAAAAAAGAATACCAATTATTCCAGTAGATTTTGAACATTCATCTATTTTTCAATGCTTAATTGGCGAAGGAAAAAATAAAATTGAAAAAGTTTTTTTAACAGCAACAGGTGGTCCTTTTAGAGGAAGAAAACCTAATTACTTAGTGAATGTAAAAAAAGATCATGCACTACAACATCCTGTATGGAATATGGGCACAAAAGTTACTATCGACTCTGCAACATTGATGAATAAAGGATTGCAGATGATAGAAACTAAATGGTTATTTAATTTAAAACCAGAACAAATAGATGTTGTTATTCATCCACAAGGTATTTTGCATAGCATGGTTTTGTTTGAAGATGGTAATATGAAAACGCAAATGAGCAACCCAAACATGAAATTAGCTATTCAATATGCCCTAACTTTTCCGCAAAGAATTGTTAATAATTTTGACAGATACGATTTTAAAAGACCTGATACTTTAACGTTTGAAGAACCTGATACCAAAACTTTTAGAAATTTAGCATTAGCTAAAGAAGCTTTAATAAAAGGCGGAAATATGCCCTGTATCTTAAATGCAGCAAATGAAATAGCCGTTTTTGCTTTCTTAAGAAATAGAGTTGGCTTTTTAGATATGATAGAAATGGTAGATAGAACTATTCAAAAAATACCATTTATTGAAAAACCAACTTTAGAAGATTTGTTTGTTAGCGACGGCGAGGCTCGTAACTTTGCTGCCTCTTTGGTAGATATGTAATTTTACTATCATTAAATAATTTTAAAACAAAAAATAAAACTCCTCTTTATTGAGGGCTACACATTATGGTATTTTTAGCTGTTGATTGGATTGGAGGCTTAGTACAAGCTGGACAATTTATTTTATCTTTTTCTATTTTAGTAGTACTACATGAATTTGGACATTATATAACTGCTAAATGGTTTAAGTGCAGAGTAGAAAAATTTTATTTATTCTTTAATCCTTGGTTTAGTTTATTTAAAAAGAAAATTGGAGAAACTGAATGGGGTATTGGTTGGGTTCCTTTTGGTGGCTATGTAAAAATAGCAGGTATGGTAGATGAAAGTATGGATAAAGAACAAATGAAATTACCTCCTAAACCCGATGAGTTTAGAGCAAAACCAGCATGGCAAAGATTAATTATTATGGTGGGTGGTGTAGTTGTAAATATTTTATTAGCTATTGTAATTTTTATTGGTATTAGTTGGTATTGGGGCGATGAAAAAATTAGTGGCAAAGATGTAAAATATGGTGTAGTAGCAGAAAGTATAGGACAAATGATAGGATTACAAGATGGTGATATTGTTTATAAAATAGGTGATGAAGAAGTAGCTGATGCATCTGATAAAAAAATGGCAGGACAAATAATTATGAGTGATGCAAAAAATATTTCTATCATCAGAAATAATGATAGTATGCAACTTTCTGTAACACCTGAATTTTTAACAGCATTGAAAAAAAATAAAGGAGAAGGTTTTGCTTCTATTCGTTTTCCTTTTGTTATAGATACTGTTATTGCTAATCAAGGTGCAGCAAAAGCTGGTTTACAAAAAGATGATTATATCATTGCTATAGATGGTAAACCAACACCTTATTACAATAATTTTCAAACAGTAGTTGTAGAATATGCAGATAAAACAATTCCATTTACTGTAATAAGAAATAATGATACTTTAAATATACCTGTAACCTTAAATGAAAATGCAAAGATTGGTGCAGGTGCTAAAAACATTGCTAATTTAGGTTTTAATATAGATGTTAAAAATTACACTTTATTAGAAGCAATACCTGTAGGTTATGAAAAATGTTGGAATAGCCTTGATAAATATATTGAAGGAATTAAAAGATTATTTCAAGGAAAAGATAAAGTAAGTGAAAGTTTAGGAAGTGTAATAAGTATTGGTAGTATTTATAATAAAGTTTGGGATTGGCAAAGTTTTTGGGTACTTACAGCATTGTTTTCTATCATTCTAGCATTTATGAATATATTACCAATTCCTGCATTAGATGGTGGTCATGCACTATTTTGTATAATAGAAATGATAACAGGCAAAAAACCAAGTGATAAATTTATGGAGTATGCACAAGGCGTTGGAATGTTTTTATTAATTGGTTTAATGGTATATGCTTTAGGTTTAGATATTTGGAGATGGTTTAGATAAAATATAATTTTAAATAATTGTTCTTTGACTTATAGATAAAATTTCACTAAAAAATTGAACTATTTTTTAGTGATGCTATGTTATAAAGAATTAAAGCTTTGTAAATGTTTGGGGCCGTATTGGTTTTGACAGCAGCATTCTTTGTAAGTGTAAGCATGCAGTGCGTTGTATAATTAGCACTTTAATCTGAATATATAACTTTTAAATGGCAATAACAACTTTGCCATGGCTGCCTAATCAGTGATTTGACAGTCATTAGGGCCGCAACACAGGTTTGCTTTTTACCAAGTGTTGCCGCCGACTCAAAACAAATAAAAGCTGCTGTTGCAATAGGCTGTGCTTGCAACAAAAGATTATGCAGCTAAGGAATTAGTTGGTTTGTTGGCTTCCTGCTATTTCCCTACAATGAATAATCAACTAAGCATGTAGAAAGTTTATAACGAATTTGTTTGGACAAGGGTTCGACTCCCTTCGGCTCCACTAATATTTTATCTATAAATAAAATTGATACTATGGGTATTTTAAAACAATTTGCTCAATATCTCTTCATTAAAAAAAGAGATGAAAAAGAACCCACTAGCAAGTGGACCAAATACATGCATGGCATGAACAGAATTTCTATTTTAATGTTTGTTGTAGCATTAATCATTATGCTTTTTAAACTAGTAATTATTCCAATGTTTAAGAAGTAATAAAGTTGTAAATAATTTTTGCAGCTTGTACCGATGCTTTACCTCCTGCACCAAGTAATATTTGTAAATTTTTATAATCAGTTTGTAGCGTAGCTTGCTTAACTGTATTATTTAATAAATCATTTAATTCTTTTACTAAGTTTTCTTCTGTTAGCTCATTTTGTATAAGTTCTTTTACAACTAATTTATCCATGATAAGATTTACTAAAGAAATATATTTTATCTTAATTAATCTTTTAGCTATTTGATAGCTAATATTACTTCCTTTATAACACACCACTTCTGGTACACCAAATAAAGCAGTTTCTAAAGTAGCTGTACCGCTTGTTACTAATGCAGCTTTACTTTGTAAGAGTAAATTATAAGTATCGTTTCTTATAAAAGAAATATTTTTTTCGTTGTGTAAAAACTGCTGATAAAATTCATCATCTTGTCCTGGTGCTTGTGCTACTACAAATTGATATTCTACAAAATGCTTTGCTACTTGCAACATAATGGGTAGCTTTTTCATAATTTCTTGTTTTCTGCTTCCTGGTAATAATGCAATAATTTTTTTATCTGCAATAGGTGTATTATTTTTTTGATGTAGTTTAAAATTTTCTATAGCTTCTAATAATGGATGTCCAACATAATCTACTTGCCAATTCCATTTTGTTTGATAATAATCTTTTTCAAAAGGTAAAATACAAAGCATTTTATCTATACATTGTTTCATCTTTTTTACTCTACCAGCTTTCCATGCCCAAACTTGTGGAGAAATATAATATACAATTTTAAAGCCTTGTTGTTTTGCCCATGATGCAATTCTTAAATTAAATCCAGGATAATCTATCAGTATTAAAACATCTGGCTTAAAAGAAAGAATATCTTGTTTACAAAATTTTATATTGCTAAAAATTGTGGGTAAGTTTTTAACTACTTCTGCAAAACCCATAAATGCAAGTTGCTTATAATGTTTAATTAAAGTAGCACCTGCATCTTGCATTAAATTTCCTCCCCAACATTGTATAATAGCATTATTATCTAATTGATGTAATTGTTTTATTAAATTACTACCATGCAAATCGCCACTTGCTTCTCCTGCTATTATATAATACTTCATAGTAAATGCAAAATACAATGAACTGTTTAAAAAATAATTATTATTTAATTTTTGGTATAATAATTTTAAAAAAATTATAGCCATAAAAAAAGCTACCTTAATAATTAAGATAGCTTTTTAAAAGTGTTTTAAAATATTATAAATTAAATTCAATTCCTTGTGCTAAAGGTAAGCTGCTACCATAATTAATAGTATTTGTTTGCCTACGCATATAAGCTTTCCAAGCATCGCTACCACTTTCTCTACCTCCACCAGTTTCTTTTTCTCCACCAAAAGCTCCACCAATTTCTGCACCACTTGTACCAATATTTACATTTGCTATACCACAATCGCTACCTTGATGAGATAAAAATAATTCTGCTTCTCTAAGATTTAAAGTCATAATAGCAGATGATAAACCTTGTGGTACATTGTTTTGCATAGCAATAGCTTCTTCAATAGTACTGTATTTCATGATATATAAAATAGGTGCAAAAGTTTCGTGTTGTACTATTGGCATATTATTATTTGCTTCAGCAATACAAGGTTTTACATAGCAACCACTTTCAAATTCTTTACCTGTTAATACACCACCTTCTACAATAAAATTACCTCCTTGATGTTTGCATTGTTCTATAGATGCTAAATATTGTTTTACTGCATCTTTATCTATTAATGGACCAACATGATTTTTGCTATCTAAAGGATTACCAATTTTTAATTGTTGATAAGCATTAATTAATTTTTGTTTAAAACTATCGTAAATACTTTCATGAATAATTAATCTTCTTGTAGTAGTACAACGCTGACCTGCAGTACCAACTGCACCAAATACACAACCAATTAAAGCCATATCTGTATCTGCATCTTTAGAAATGATGATTGCATTATTACCACCTAATTCTAAAATTGTTTTACCTAATCTTGCAGCTACAGCAGCATTTACAGCTTTACCCATTCTTGTACTTCCTGTAGCACTAACTAATGCAATTCTTGTATCATTACTCATCCACTCTCCTACTTCTCTAGTACCTTGTACTAAACAATTTACGCCTTCTGGTACATTATTTTTTTTAAAAACTTCTGCAACAATATTTTGAACAGCAATGGAGCAAAGTGGTGTTTTTTCACTTGGTTTCCAAATACACACATTTCCACAAATCCAAGCTAATGCAGCATTCCAACTCCATACAGCAACAGGAAAATTAAAAGCAGAAATGATACCTACAATTCCTAAAGGATGCCATTGCTCGTACATTCTATGATTAGGTCTTTCGCTGTGCATAGTTAATCCATATAATTGTCTGGATAATCCTACTGCAAAATCACATATATCAATCATTTCTTGTACTTCGCCTAAACCTTCTTGTAAACTTTTTCCCATTTCATAGCTTACTAATTGCCCTAATGGTTCTTTTTTCTCTCTTAATGCATCGCCAATTTGTCTTACTATTTCA
>CAUJDL010000086.1 GCA_963169635.1 Bacteroidota bacterium | reverse complement strand
GAAAACTCCATAGTAGATGATGCACGACCAGAAGATAGAGAACGTAATTGTGTTACATATCCAAACATTTCACTTAATGGTACTTTAGCTTTAATTACTTGTAAGTTATTACGGCTATCCATACCTTCTAACATACCACGTCTTCTGTTTAAATCACCTGTTACATCACCCATGTATTGGTCTGGTGTTAAAACTTCTACTTTCATGATAGGCTCTAATAAAGTTGGTTTTGCTTTTTTACCAGCTTCACGAAATGCAGATTTAGCACACAATTCAAAACTCATAGAGTCAGAATCCACATCATGATAACTACCATCAAATACACGAATTTTCATGTTATTAACAGGATAACCAGCTAATACACCAGTTGTCATTGCAGAATCAAAACCTTTCATAATGGCAGGCACATATTCTTTAGGAATAGAACCACCAAATAAGTCATTAACAAACTGAAAGTTTTTACCTTCATTCTCTTTTATCCATTCTTCATCAGCAGGGCCAATTTCAAATTGTATATCAGCAAATTTACCACGACCACCAGATTGTTTCTTTAATACTTCTCTATGTTCAATAGTAGCATGAAAAGCTTCTTTATAAGCTACCTGTGGTGCACCTTGATTTACTTCTACCTTAAACTCACGTCTCATTCTGTCTATAATAATTTCTAAGTGCAATTCACCCATACCACGTAAAATAGTTTGTCCTGTATCTTCATCAGTATTTACACGTAATGTAGGGTCTTCTTCTACTAACTTAGCAATTGCCATACCCATTTTATCAACATCTGCCTGAGTTTTAGGCTCAATAGCAATGGCAATAACTGGTTCTGGTATAAACATGTTTTCTAAAGTAATAGGTGCTTTTTCATCACAAAGTGTATCACCTGTTTTAATTTCTTTAAAACCTACAGCAGCAGCAATATCTCCTGCTTCAATAAAATCTACAGGGTTTTGTTTATTAGCAAACATTTTCATGATACGGCTAATACGTTCTTTTTTACCACTTCTTACATTTAATACATAAGAACCAGCATCTAAATGACCACTATAGCAACGGAAAAATGCTAATCTACCTACAAATGGGTCTGTCATAATTTTAAATGCTAATGCAGAGAATGGTTCTTTTGCATCTGCTTTTCTAATTTCTTGCTCACCAGTATCAGGGTTAGTACCTACTGTATCTTCAATATCTACAGGGCTAGGTAAGTAACGACATACAGCATCTAATGCAGTTTGTACACCTTTATTTTTAAATGAAGAACCACACATCATTGGTACAATACTTAAATCTATACATGCTTTACGAATAGCTTCATGTACTTCATCTTCAGATATTGTATCAGGATTATCAAAGAATTTCTCCATTAACTTATCATCATATTCAGCTACAGCTTCAATTAAATTTTGTCTCCAAAAGTTTACATCTTCTATCATATCTTCTGGAACAGGAATTTCATCAAAAGTCATACCTTCTGTTTCAGCATGCCAAATAATTCCTTTCATTTTAATTAAGTCAACCACACCTTTAAAATTATCTTCAGCACCAATTGGTAATTGTAGAGGTACAGATTTAGCACCTAACATTTCTTTTACCTGATTTACCACATTTAAAAAATCTGCACCAGCACGGTCCATTTTATTTACAAAACCAATACGTGGTACTTTATATCTATTTGCCTGACGCCAAACAGTTTCACTTTGTGGCTCTACACCATCAACTGCACTAAATAAGGCAATTAATCCATCTAATACTCTCATACTTCTTTCTACCTCAACAGTAAAATCTACGTGTCCCGGAGTATCAATAATATTAAAGTAATATTTTTTTGTTTCAGGTGTTGCTTTTCCTAATACTGTAGGAAAATTCCATTGACAACTTACAGCAGCAGAAGTAATTGTAATACCTCTTTCTTTTTCTTGATCCATCCAGTCAGTTGTTGCTGCTCCATCATGTACTTCACCAATTTTGTGAATCATACCTGTATAACGCAAAATACGTTCAGTTGTAGTGGTTTTACCTGCATCAATATGTGCAGCAATACCAAAATTGCGTTGAAATTTCAAGTCGGCCATAACGCTTTTGTTTTTATTTTTTTATTTGTTTATGATACCAGCTTTTTATTAAAACCAAGCTGTAGTTGCGTCGCACACTTCAACTGAAGTATAAAACCCAAACTTTTTTTAAGGCGGCAAAAGTAGGGTATTTTCATCGAAAAATTAAATAGATATAACAGCTTATTTTTAAAAATAGCACTTTTATTTTTCCACTAACAACTGTTAGCTTAATTTTGCCATTCTTTAAAAACTAACATTATGCATTTACAACTTACCGAAGAACATTTAATGATTCAAAAAGCTGCTCGTGATTTTGCTATAAATGAATGTTTACCAGGCGTAATAGAAAGAGACGAACTACAACGTTTTCCTAAAGAACAAATAACCAAATTAGCAGAATTGGGCTTTATGGGTATGATGGTAAGTCCTGAATATGGTGGTAGTGGTATGGATACAATTAGCTATGTTTTAGCGATGGAAGAAGTAAGTAAAATAGATGCAAGTGTTAGCGTTTGTATGAGTGTTAATAATAGTTTAGTGTGTTATGGCTTACAAGCTTATGGTTCAGAAGAGCAAAAACAAAAATATTTAACACCTATTGCACAAGGCAAAAAAGATGGCGAATTATATATTGGTGCATTTCTTTTAAGTGAGCCAGAAGCAGGTAGCGATGCTACCAGCCAACGCACAACTGCTGAAGATAAAGGAGATTATTATTTATTAAATGGTACTAAAAACTGGATTACTAATGGTAGCAGTGCAAGTGTATATTTAGTAATGGCACAAACAGATGCAAGTAAAGGCAGTAAAGGTATTAACTGCTTTATTGTAGAAAAAAAATGGGCAGGTGTTACTGTTGCTGCAAAAGAAAATAAATTAGGTATTCGTGGTAGCGATACACATACAATTATGTTTAGCGATGTAAAAGTACCCAAAGAAAACAGAATTGGTGCAGATGGTTTTGGATTCTCTTTTGCTATGAAAACATTAAGTGGTGGCAGAATAGGTATTGCATCTCAAGCATTAGGTATTGCAAGTGGTGCTTACGAACTTGCTTTAAAATATTCAAAAGAGCGTAAAGCATTTGGTAAAGAAATTGCTCAACATCAGGCTATACAATTTAAGTTAGCAGATATGGCTACTCGTATCGAAGCTGCTCGTTTACTTTGTTTAAAAGCTGCATGGGAAAAAGATAATGGAATGGATTATGCTTTAAGCAGTAGTATGGCTAAAGTTTTTGCTAGCGAAACTGCTATGTGGGTTACTGTAGAAGCAGTGCAAATACATGGTGGCTATGGTTATGTAAAAGAATATCATGTAGAGCGTTTAATGAGAGATGCTAAAATTACCCAAATTTATGAAGGTACCAGCGAGGTACAACGTATTGTAATTAGCAGAAGTATTTTAAAATAGTTTAACTACAACTTTTCTTTATTGCATCATTTCTTTAGCATTAGCTAAAGCAGCAGAACTTGGTTTTTCTCCACCAAGCATTTTGGCTATAGTAGTTACTCTTTCATTTTCTTGCAATAAACGTATATTGGTTGTAATGGTATTTTCTTTTTCTTCTTTATACACAAAGAAGTGTGCATTTGCTTTTCCTGCAATTTGTGGTTGATGTGTAATACAAATAATTTGTCTTTTAGCAGCAAGTTGCTGCATAATAATGCCTACTTGTTTAGCAGCTTCTCCACTTATGCCTGTATCTATTTCATCAAAAATCATGGTTGGTAAATTAATGCTCTCTGCAACTAAGCTTTTTATACAAAGCATTAATCTGCTTAACTCTCCACCACTGGCTACTTTATAAACTGCCTCAAACTGCCCACTTTTATTTGCATCAAATAAAAACTCTATTTGGTCTTTACCAAAACTATTGAATACACATTCGTTAATATTTACTTTAAGTTTTGCATTGGGCATACCAACTTGCGTTAATAATTGATTTACTTTTTTCTCTAAATTATCTAGTTCTTTATGCCTTGCTGTAGAAATGGTGTTTGCCCAAGTAGTTATTTGTATATGTAATGCTGCTACTTCTTTTTCTTTAGTTTTTATTGCATCATCAATTTGTAAAACGTTTTGTAATTTTTTTGCTAACTCAGCTTGAATATTTAACAATTCTGCAGTTGTTTTTACTTGATGTTTTTTTAAAAGCTTATAGCCTAAAGCAATACGTTCATTTATAAAATTTATTTTCTCTTCATCAAAGCCAATGGTATGGTTTAGGCTTTCAGTTTCTTCTGCAATATCTTGTAATTCTATTTGTGTAGTTTGTAGCCTATCAATAATAGCATTTAACGATGAATGAAAATGTGTGTAATGATTTAGTTGTTGTATTAATTGTTTAATAGTAACAATAACAGGTGTTTCATTTTCTTTTAATTCGTAATAAACTTTTTGTAAAATATTTTTTATTGCTTCGCTATTATTCAGTAGTTGCAGTTCTGTATCTAACTCTTCTAATTCATTTTCTTTAAAATTAGCATCATGCAATTCTTCAAAAAGAAATTGATGATAATCTGCTTCTTTATTAAAATCGTTTTTCTGTTGTTGTAATAATGCTAATGTTTCTTTAGCTTGTTGCCATTGATAAAAAAAAGTTTGGTAATTATTTAAGTTAGAAAAATTATTTGCTAAAGCATCTACCACTTCTCTTTGAAAATGATTATTTCTTAATGCTAAAGTATCAAACTGTTGGTGTAGGTCAACTAACAATGTAGCTAATTGCTTAAGTAAGTTAAGTGTTGTAGGTGTATCATTAATAAATGCTCTGCTTTTGCCATTAGCAGCTATTTCTCTTCTTAAAATAAGTTCATCTGCAAATTCAATATCTTGTTCAGTTAAAAAAGTTTTTATCCATTCATTATTATCTACTGTAAAAAAACCTTCTACAAAGCATTTTTTATTTTTGTTTAATAATACATTCGTATCTGCACGTTCTCCTAAAATTAAATTTAAAGCACCCATTAAAATACTTTTACCAGCACCAGTTTCGCCTGTAATAATATTTAGTTTGTTAGAAAAATTAATTTCTATTTCATCAATAATTGCATAGTTCAGTATGTGCAGTTTAGTTAGCATGGTAGTAACTACTTAAAAAATAAATTTAGTTTAATTATTGTAGTGAAGATAATTTTAATAAAGATTATTTTATAAATCGGCAATACATTTTTTTAATTTCCTTTACATCTGCCAATTCCACTTTTTGCTTTTTGGTCTAAGCTATTTTTATAGTCATGGTTATCCATATCTATACATTTTTCATAAAATTTTATTGCTTGTGTTTTATTGCCTCTTTTTTCATGTATCATACCAATTTGTAATGCTGCACGTGCAGCATAATATTCTGTTCTGCTTTCGCCAATATTAATTGCTTTTATATAAAATGCAATAGCATCGTCGTATTGTTTTAAATCGTCATTAATTCTTCCAACACGATAATTAAATTCTAATTGTTCGCCTACATCTTTAAAGCTGCTATTACTTTTACCTTGTAGTATTTTGATAGCTTCATTATTAAAACCTCCATCATTTAAAATTCTTGCTTTTAGTAAAATAGGATTATCCCATTTACCTTTTTTAGCTTCTCTTAAAGCTTGTTGGTCTGCATCTGTTACAGTTGCTCCTTTGTTTATACAATTTCTTCTTGCTTCATTTGCTTTAGCCATATTGCCTTGTAAATAATAGCACCAACTTATTTTTTGATAAATATCTTTTACATAAAAACTGCCTTTAAAATTTTTTAAATAATTTTCAAAATAATAAATGGCTTGTTGTGTTTGTAAACGATAAAGATGTATAAAGCCTAACTGAAAATCCCAAACTGGCGTATTAAAATAATCATCAGATTTATTTCTGTGTTGTATAATATATTCTGCATCTTTTACTTGCTTATTATTTAAACTAAGGTTTGCAGCCATATAAGTAAATAAATGATTATTGACTACATCTAACTTTCTATCTTTAATAAATTGTAAAGCTTCATCTTTTTCATTTTCTATATAAAACATAAGATAGCAATATAAAAATGTTGCTTCATTTTGCATAAGTTTTGCCCAAGGGTCGTTAGTACTATTTACAAAATTTCTTACAGTGCTTAACCCTTTTGTTATACTTCCTTCAATACCAAATAATCCTGCAATCCATTTATAACCATCAGGTATAGTACCTGCAACAGTTAGTAAACTACCATATAATAATTGATTAGGTGTAAATGTTGGATAAGATTTTCTATTTTGTTTAATATACTTAAATGCTGTTTGAAAATCTAATGCAGCTCTTACTTTATTATCAAACTTTATATTAACAGCAGATTTATGTAAATAAACAGCACTTAAACAAAAAGTATAAAAAGGAGAGTTTTGTGGTCCTGTTTTTAATAACTTAATTCTTTTTTCAAAGTTTGGATACCGTACTTTAAAATCTGCTTTATCCTCATTAAAAAATAATACAAAAAAATCTATATAATTTTCTAATACAATAGGAATTAAGTTGTTAGGATTTTGCTGTTTGGCTTTATTAATTAATGCTTGTCCATCAGCCAATTTAAGTTGCATTATTTGTATATATGCTTGTTGGCAGGTAGTATTAAATTCATAAACATTTTCGGCCCTTACAAAAAAACAATTAATAATTATAATAGAAGTAGTTAATAAAAATTTCATTTGCCAAATGTATTGTATAATGCTAAAACAATCTTTATACAATTAGGCAAAACAATGTGAAAATTTACTTTTTTTAGTGAATTTCTTTACACTACATTTGCATTCTTATATTTATCAAGTACTTGATTGTTATGATAAGAAAATCTTGGTGGAAAATATTAGCGTTTGCTTTTTTAATGTACACATGCACTATGGGTTTTCTTGTGAAAATTCCTGAACAATTACCTGGTGTTCCACTACATCATTCAATACGAAATATATTTTTTCATGTACCTATGTGGTTTGCAATGATGATATTTTTTACAGTATCATTAGTATATGCCATCAAATATTTAATGAAGCCATCATTATCACATGATTTTTATTCTTTAGAATTTGCAAGAACAGGAATAATATTTGGTGTTTTAGGTTTAGTTACAGGCGCTATTTGGGCTAACTTTCAATGGGGTGCTTATTGGAATGGCGATCCTAAACAAAATGGTGCTGCTGTTGCTATTTTAATTTATTGTGCATATTTAGTTTTAAGAGGTAGCTTAACAGATGAAACTAAGAAAGCTAAAGTGGGTGCTGTTTATAACATATTTGCTTTTTTTATGCTTTTTCCTACATTATGGATTTTGCCAAGAATGGTAGAAAGCTTACATCCTGGAGGTCAAGGAGGTGAAGGAGGAAATCCTGCATTAAATGGTGCAGATATGAGTAGAGAAATGAGAATGGTTTTTTGGCCTGCTGTAATTGGTTTTACTTTATTAGGTATTTGGATTACTACATTAAGAATAAGATTACATTTTATTAATGAAAAAAAATTAAATTATGAATAAATTAAAAACAGTGATTACCTTGTTTATACTGTTTTTTTTAACTGAATTAGTGCATGCACAAAATGTAGTATCTGATGAGTTAAAGAAAGAACAAAGAATGCAACAAAGTATTTATATTGTATTAGCAGTTGTTGTTACAATTGTCATTGGTTTATTCATTTATTTATTTTTATTAGACAGAAAAATTTCTAAGCTAGAAAAATAATCATCAAATTTTTATATTAAATTACATCACTAAAAATTAAAAAACAATAATCATGTCAGGACAATCTTATAGCTTTTTTCAAAGCGTAGAAAAAAGCTTTGATAAAGCAGCAGAATTTACAAAATGGGACAAAGGTTTATTAGAGCAAATTAAAGCTTGTAATAGCGTTTATAGAATGCGTTTCCCAGTAAAAATGGATGATGGAAGAATAGAAGTAATAGAAGCTTATAGAGTACAACATAGCCAACACAAAAGCCCTTGTAAAGGAGGTATTCGTTTTAGTGATGAAGTAAATCAAGATGAGGTAATGGCTTTAGCAGCATTAATGACTTATAAATGTGCTATTGTAAATGTACCTTTTGGTGGTGGTAAAGGTGGTATAAAAATTAATCCACGTAAATACAGTACTTATGAGTTAGAAAAAATTACTCGTCGTTATACCGCTGAATTAGTAAAGAAAAATTTTATAGGCCCAGGCATTGATGTTCCTGCACCAGATTATGGTACAGGCGAAAGAGAAATGGCTTGGATTGTTGATACTTATAGTTCATTAAAACCAGGAGAGATAGATGCTGCAGGTTGTGTAACTGGTAAACCAGTTTCTCAAGGTGGTGTTCGTGGTCGTAAAGGTGCTACAGGTTTAGGCGTATTTTATGGTATAAGAGAGGTTTGTAATATGCCTGATGTTATGAAAAAATTAGGTTTAACAACAGGTATAGAAGGTAAAACTGTAGTAGTACAAGGTTTAGGAAATGTTGGATATCATAGTGCACAATTCTTTAGAGAAGGTGGTGCAAAAATTATTGCTATTGCAGAATATGAAGGTGCTATTTATAATGAAAATGGTATTAATGAAGAAGAATTATTTCAACATAGAAAAGCTACAGGCTCTATCTTAAACTTCCCTGGTGCAACTAATTTAGCAAAAAATACAGATGCTTTAGAATTAGCTTGTGATATTTTAATTCCTGCTGCATTAGAAAATGTAATTAATGGCGAAAATGCACCAAGAGTTAAAGCAAAAATTATTGGCGAAGCTGCTAATGGTCCATTAACACCAGAAGCAGATGCAGTATTTATAGAAAAAGGAATATTAGTAGTACCAGATATGTATTTAAATGCAGGTGGTGTTACTGTATCTTATTTTGAGTGGTTAAAAAACTTAAGTCACGTACGTTATGGACGTATGGAAAAAAGATTTGACGAAAATCAAAACAAAAAAATCATTGCACAATTAGAAGATTTAACAGGTAAAAAAGTTAGTGAACAAGAAAGATTAAATATTTTACATGGTGCAGATGAAGTAGATTTAGTATATAGTGGTTTAGAAGAAACCATGATTTCTGCAACAAATGAAATAATGGAAATTTGGAAAGCAAATCCTGCAATTCCAGATATGCGTACTGCTGCTTATGTAAATGCTATTAATAAAGTAGCAACAAGCTATGCAGAGTTAGGTATTTTTCCTTAGTAGAAATTTGAAAATAAATTTTGTTCAGGTTGTCTTTTTTAAGACAACCTTTTTTATTGTTGTAATTACTACAATAAAAAAGCATTCCATTAAATTTTTAATGGAATGCAAAACAAATAAACCTTAAACTATGAAAAAATTAATTACAATGTTTATCAAACTCAGCTATTAATTGCTGTGCAATCATTTGTGCTGATAAACCTTCTATATGATGACGCTCAAACATACTTACTAAGCTACCATCTTTAAATAATGCAATTGAAGGTGATGATGGAGGATAAGGCATTAAATATTCACGAACTTTTTGTACAGCATCTACATCAAAACCTGCAAAGCTTGTAGCTAAATTATGTGGTTTTACTTTTGCATTTTGTACAGCCATTAATACTCCTGGTCTGCAAGTACCTGCTGCACACCCACATACTGAATTAATTACTACTAAAGTAGTTCCTGATTTTTTTAATGTTGTTTCTACTTCTTCTGGTGTAAGCATTTCAGAAAATCCTTCTTCTGTTAATTCTGCTTTCATTGGTAAAACAAATTCTGCTGGATACATATTCTTTTTTATTTTTTAATTATTGGGCAAAAGTACAATAATTATTTATCCTTTTTTCATTTTCAAAAACGACAAACTGACTTTTTCCTAATATCGGAAACGACAAATAGTCGCAAAATCTTCACTATTTTGAAATATTGACTTTAAAAATTGTCTTGGTATAAGGTTTGAATGAATAGTAGTACAAACAATTTAAAAAATAAAAACTTAATAATTATGACACTCGTAAAACATTATCCAAAAACAATCAACAGTTTATTTGATGAATTATTCTATAATAATTTTCCATCAAATTGTTGCACTAATGAAGCAGCAAATTATTTAATGCCTGCTGTAAATATTCATGAAATAAATGAAGGTTTTCATGTAGAATTAAATGCTCCAGGTTTAAACAAAGAAGATTTTAAAATAAATATTGACAACAATATTTTAACTGTAGCATTTGAAAAAAATGAAGAAACAGAAAATAAAACTTATAAAACTATTCGTAGAGAATTTAGTTATAAAAGTTTTAAACGCAGCTTTACTTTAGATGAAAATGTAAATGCTGATAATATTCAAGCAAAATATGATAATGGTATTTTAAAATTATTTCTTCCTAAAAAAGAAGTAGTAAAAATGATACCTAAGCAAATTACTATTCAATAAAATATTTACTTATAATATATAAGCAAATAAAGTTTTTCATAAGCAGTTAGTTTTGGTTAAAGGCTCCTTGTTTCTACAAGGAGCCATCTTTATTTTATAAGGAAGCTAATGTGTTATTAATAGCTTCAAAGTTGGGTAAATCACCAGCATTTTCTAATACTTCTGCATAACGTACAATACCAGCTTTATCAATTACAAAAGCAGAACGTTTGCCAACACCTTGCATCCAACCTATAAAACTTTCATAGATTGAACCATAAGCTGTAGCAGCAGTTTTATTAAAATCGCTTAATAACGGGAAATTAAGATTTTGTTCTTCTTTATACTTTGCTAAAGCAAATGGAGAATCTACAGAAATACCTAAAACTTGTGCATTAGCATTATTATAAACTGCAATATTATCTCTTACACTACACAACTCTTTTGTACAAGTACCTGTAAAAGCTAAAGGAAAAAATAATAATAATACATTAGAGCCTTTAAAATCTGAAAGGCTTACTTCTTTTTTTTCTGTATCCACTAATGTGAATGATGGAGCTACTTGCCCTACTTCTATACTCATAACTTTAAATTTTATTGAAAGGTGAAAGTACAAAATTTTAAAATATTTATTGAAAGAACTTTGTATAAATAATCTAGTAAAAATATATTGACCTAAAATAAAATTACCTTTGTCTTTATTATTGAAAAATATACATGAGCTTACAACAATTATTTATACAGCATTGGCAACAACAGTTTAAACCTTATATACCAACCAATGCACATTTTTTTATTGCTGTAAGTGGTGGAGTTGATAGTATTGTTTTAACACACTTATTTTATTTATGTGGTGTTGATTTTACAATTTTACATGCCAACTTTCAATTAAGAGGAGAGGAGAGTTTAAGAGATGAAATGTTTGTAGCATCGTTAGAAAAAAAATACAACAAAAAAGTTTTCATCAAAAAATTTGATACTGCAACTTATGCTGCTACAAAAAAAATATCTATACAAGTTGCAGCAAGAGAGTTAAGATATCAATGGTTTAATGAAGTATTAGATAATACAAATATTGATGCAGCAAAAAAATATTTAGTTACAGCACATCATGCAGATGATAATATAGAAACTGTATTAATGAATATTTGTAGAGGTACTGGTATTAAAGGATTGACAGGCATTCCAGCATATCAACAAAAAATTATTAGGTCATTATTATTTGCTAGAAGAGAACAAATTATTGCTTTTGCCCAAGAGCAAAATTTACAATGGGTAAATGATTCATCTAACAATTCAGATAAATATACCAGAAACTTTTTTAGACATCAGCTTATACCTTTAATGAAAGAAGCTTATACTCAGGCTGATGAAAATATTTTACACAATATTGAAAAATGGAAAGAAGTAGAAGTAATTTATAACACATACATAAAACAACAGAAAGAAAAATTATTCATAAATAAAGGTACAGAAATTCATATACCAATTTTAAAACTTAAAAAACAACCAGCTCTTCATACTTTGGTTAATGAGATAATTATTGATTATGGTTTTACTGCTTCACAAATAAATGATGTAATACAATTGTTTAATGCAGATAATGGAAAATATATTTCATCATCTACTCATAGAATAATTAAAAACAGACAATGGTTAATTATTGCTCCATTAAATTCTTTACAAACTACACATTTTATTATTGATGAGCATGATAAAGCAATTTTTTTTGATGATAAAAAAATGACTATCAGCTTTGCAGATAATATTAAAATATCAGACAACCCATTAGTAGCTTGTTTAGATGCAAAGCATTTAACTTTTCCATTAATACTAAGAAAATGGAAAACAGGAGATTATTTTTACCCTTTAGGTATGAGCAAAAAGAAAAAAATTGCCAGATTTTTAATAGATATTAAATGCTCTACCACAGAAAAAGAAAAAGTTTGGGTAGTAGAATCTAATAAAAAGATAATTTGGGTGGTAGGCTTTAGAATTGATAATAGATTTAAACTAACTGAAAATACTACTAAAAAAATTCAACTAACAGTTCACTAAATTTATATTTTATTTGTAATATTACAATGGAATGTAGTACATTCTGAAAACTAACTTTACATGCAGATTTTTAAGAAAAATGGGATTGTGCTTTTTTGGGCTTTGCTTTTTGCAGATTGCCTTTTTATTTTTTTAGAGAAATTAGATTATCATACTTATATAAAACCATTATTAATTCCTACGTTATTATTATATATTTTTTCTAACACTAAAAAAAATAAATACAAACGTTCTAAAACATTAGTTACAGTAGGTTTAATTTGCTCTTGGATTGGCGATATTTTATTGCTTAACGAAGGAGAAGCATTTTTTATAGCAGGTTCATTGGCATTTGTATCAACTCATATTTTTTATGCAATATTTTTTTATAGAGTTTCACCTATAAAATCTAATAAAAGCTATGAAGCATTAATTATAGCCACTTTTGTAATGATTGGTATATTTTTTATGATTAATAATTTTTTAAGCAACGATATACCTGCATATTTTAAACTACCATTTTATATTTATATTATAGCCATTGGCATCATGTCTATTTTAGCTGCAAACTTGTATAGTGATAGAATTAGAAAAAAATTAGCATTAACTTATTTTATACCAGGTGCATTATTGTTTATAATTTCAGATGCTACATTAGCAACCCATCAATTTAAATATGTAGATGAGCAGTTTTTAGATGTAATAGTAATGCTAACTTATGGTTATGCTCAGTGCTTTATGGCACAAGGTTTTACAAAATATTTGAAAGGATAAATTATTGCTCTGAAGTATCTATATAATTATTTTCATCATCATTACTTTCTTCACTTGCTTTAACATTGGTAAAAAACCTTAACCAAACAATACCTAATATTATAGCAATAGACGATGCAATTAAAACAGCAATTTTTGCTGTGTTTTGATAAGTAACATTATTAAATGCAAGAGTAGCAATAAAAATACTCATAGTAAATCCAATACCACAAAGCATACTTGCACCAATCATTTGCATCCAACTTGTTTTTGCAGGAAGTAGTACTATATTAAGCTTTACCATGATAAAACTTAATAAACAAATGCCTAATGGTTTGCCTATAATTAATCCAAATATTATACCCCAACTTAAATTACTAGTTAATAATTGTAACATATTATCTGGTAAAATAATTGCTGTATTAGCTAATGCAAATATGGGTAATATAAAAAAGTAAACAGGTGTATGCAATTTCATTTCTAATTTAGTTAGCTGCTTTACAGGTACTAAAAATGCTACAATAACACCTGCAATTGTTGCATGTACACCAGAGTTAAACATACAATACCATAAAGCTAAAGCAAATAAAAAATGTAAAAAGCCAAATGATAATTTTAATTTATTCAGTAAAAAAATAAGTAAAGCAAAAACTAATGCAATGAATAAATACCAAAACTTAATTGTACTGCCATAAAAAAAAGCAATTACTAAAATTGCACCTAAATCATCTATAATAGCAAGAGCAACAATAAAAATTTTTAAAGCTACAGGTACACGTTTGCCTAATAAAGATGCTACACCTAAAGTAAAAGCAATATCTGTAGCAGTTGGTATAGCCCAACCTTTTAAATATGCTGTATGCTGAAAGTTAAATATAAAAAATAAAATTGCAGGCATTAGCATACCACCAATTGCTGCTATAATGGGTAATAAAGATTTTTTTAAAGAAGATAATTCGCCATTAATAAGTTCTCTTTTAATTTCCATTCCAGCTAAAAAAAAGAAAACAGCCATTAATAAATCATTAATAATTAATAGCAGCGAATTAGGTAAACTTAATAATCCAATATGAAAATGATGTTCATGAGTACCATTAAATCCATTGTTCCAAAAATTTAAGTAAGCATGATTAATAGAAGGAATATTAGCTATTACAAGAGAAAGAAAAGTACCTACTAATAGTATAATACCAATAGAACGACTATCATGCACTATTTCTTTTATAGGATGTAAAAATTTATTTTTTAAATCGCTAAACATGTAATATTAATAACTTAAAATTTCAAACTTAGATTTTGGTCTTTTATTATGTAACCATTGAAAGCCTTTTACTTTAATGGTTTCATGATTTACTTGTCGCATTGGATAAGTAGTACCTTCTAACTGATTTCTAAAAACTACTTTATTAGGTTCGCCTTTAATAAAATATAAATCTATAACATCTGATGTAGCTGTATTTACGCCAAAAAATTTTCCTTTTTCATCTACACCATAATATACACTTGCTGCAGGACTACCTTTACATCTTAAAGAATCTAATTTACCATCTATAAAAAAACCATTAATAGTTCTTCCTGCTACTTGATTATAATAGTTGCTACCAGCATGGCTTATAGCTAAAGCATTTTCAAAAACCATTATTTTTTCTGGCTGTTTATTTTGCATAAATAAATAAACAGTATCTCCTGTAATTTGGTTTTCATCAGACCAAACAATAGGATTTTTAAAAAGTCTGAATACCGAATCTTTCACACTATAAAAAAGGCTATCACCAATTGCTTGCATAGAATCTGTAAAAATTTTTACATTACTATATGCTTCAAAAAATTGGTCAGATGTGCTATCTGTATCTGTAGAAGGTATTTGTACAAATTTTCCTTTAATAGAGTCTCTTAAATCGGGTACATTTTTTTCTTTTATTAAATCAGAAAGTTTTGCTGTAAATAAAGTATCAGCTCTTACATAAATACTATCTGCACCTTGTTTAATAATTAAAATAGGCGATTGTGTAGCTCTTACACTTCCTTTTTTAGTATCAGTTTCTACCTTGTTAGCAATTAAATCGTAACCACTAGTACTATCTTTTCCTTTATACACTACATTGCCTCTAAATTCTGCTTTACCTGTACTATCATCAATTGCAGCTTCATCAGATTTTAAAGTACCTGTACTATCTTCTATAATAGGTCGTTTACCAAAATAAGCTTTCTTTTTATTAAGGTCATAATACCCATCTTTAGTTTTTATTTTTCTGCTACCTGCTTTAATATTTGTATTACTTACAAAAGTGGTAATGTTAGTATAAGTGTTGTATAATAAAGTATCTGTATAAATAGAATATTCAGGATCGGTTAATACTACTTGATTTATAAAATATACATCTCTTGTTTCGCCATAATATTTTGCAGCCTTACTGGTAAGTACAGTTTTACCATTTACTACTTTTCCTCCTTTGGAATAAGTGCCAATTTTTGTAGTAGTTTCATATTCTAATTCATTTGTTGTAAGTACACCTTTACCATCTGTTAGTCTAACATTTCCTTTTAAAAAAGCTTTTTTTTCGTTGCCTAAATATTTTAAATAATTAGCGTAAGTATGTACACTATCTGCATCATTAATATGTATTCTGCCAAAAGCTTCTAATAAATTTAAGTGCTGATTAAGTACTGCACTATCTGCATAAAAGTAAGTATTGTTTTGTTTTATTCTTACATTACCTGCTAAAGAAATAAACTGATTTAATGAATCGTTTTTTTTAAAATTCATTCTATCTGCATATAAAATATTTAATAAAGAACCTGCTTGAACAATTGAAGTATCTGTTTGTTGCATTAATTCTTTTTGTGCCTTAGCACTAAACACCATAAAGCATAATGTAAATATGGATAATAATTTTTTACACATTTACTTAGGGTTGGTTTCATTCAAAGGTGCAGAGAGTGGTTTGCTTTTATCTTTTTTGCCAAATACAGAAATATTTACATAGCGTTTAGGATGTGTTTTTAAATCGTCTAATAAAATATTTGCACTACGAACTGTATTGGTTAAATTATTGTATAAAGTTTTATCATTCATTAATAAACCTAAGCTACCATCTTTACTATTTAGTTTTGCTAATACATCATTTATTTTTTGTACAGCAGTTTTTAATTCACTTACAGAACCTGCAACATCTGCCTGAGAAAGATTTTGTGTAGTTTTTTCTAAATTATTTAATGTGTTAGTTATTTTATCGTTATTAGCAGCAAGGTTGTTTGTAAAGCTATTTACATTATCCATAGATTTTGCAATACTACCACTTTGGTCTGCCAACATTTTTTCTATTGATGCTGCACTAACAATTAAAGAGGCAGTAAGCTGATTAATATTGGCAATAGTTTTTTGCAAATTATTTTTTGCATTAGCATCAAAAATTGAATTAATATTTTTTAATGTACTATCTAATGTATGAAAAGTAGTTTTTAGCTGATCTACGGCAGGTGTAATACCATTGGTAATTGCAGCTAAAATACCTTCTGAATTTTGTGTTTTTATAGTTGCACCTTCTGGTAAAAATGTTGTGCTATTACCAATATTAATTTTAATGCTACTAATACCAAGTGGATTAGGCTCTATTACTGCATAAGAATCATCTGGTATTTGATATTTATTACTATTCAGTTTTATACTAATTTTTATACTTCTTAAAGTTTTATCTTTATTTTCTAAATGATAAACGCTACCTATTTGAAGTCCATTTACATTAACAGGATTAGAAACTTTTATTCCTTTAGCATCTGTAAACTCTGCATAAATAAAATTACCTGTCTTAAAAATATTAGTTCCTTTTAAAAAGCTAAATCCTAAAATAAGTATTACAATTGCAATAGAAGCTAATGCTCCTATTTTTGTTTCATTAGAAATTTTCATGCGACAAATCTAAGGTTTATTAATATTTGGTTTAATACATTTAATACGAAAATTGAAAATTTGTATTTAATTTAAAATTATTGAATAAGTATAAGATTTGCTGCTTCATTTTCCAACATTTTTTTAACTTATACATACTACTTTAGTTAATAGTTTTACAAGATACTTTAGCAGCTAACTTTGCTTAATATGAAATATATTTTTATCCTTTTTGCCATTTTATGGTCATTTCAAGTATCTGCATACACTGTAAGTGGATATATAAAAACAAAAGAAGGTAAGCCATTGCCTTATGCTTCTATCTTAGTAAAAGGTACTACAGAAGGTACAACTGCTAATAGTAAAGGCTTTTATTCTTTAAATATTACTAAAGGCACTTATACTTTAGTTTGTCAGTATATAGGTTATAAAACAGAAGAGTCAACAATTACTGTTACCAATAAAAATGTAACAACAGATTTTATTTTAGCAGAACAATCTTATCATTTAAATGATGTAGAAGTAAAAGCTGGTGGCGAAGATCCTGCTTATGAAATTATCAGAAATACTATTAAAAAAAGAGAAGAATATTTGAATGAAATTAAAAAGTTTCAATGCGATGTTTATTTAAAAGGTCAATTACAATTAAGAAATTATCCTAAAAAAATATTTGGTAAAAAAGTAGATTTTGAAGATGGTGATACAAGCAAAAAAAAGATGATTTTTTTAAGCGAAACAATTGCAAAGTATTATGTAGATTATCCTAAGCATACAAAAATAGAAGTAGTATCTACTAAAGTAAGTGGCTCTAGCGATGGTTTTGGTTTTAGTTTTCCACAAATATTTTCTTTTTATAGCAATATTATAAAAATAGGAGAGGGCTTAAATCCTAGAGGTTTTATATCGCCAATAAGCGATAATGCTTTGCATTATTATAAGTAT
Organism: Bacteroidota bacterium; assembly: GCA_963169635.1. Classification (GTDB taxonomy): domain Bacteria; phylum Bacteroidota; class Bacteroidia; order Chitinophagales; family Chitinophagaceae; genus UBA1930. Next base: position 5,208 of record CAUJDL010000086.1, on the reverse strand, counting down.
AAATTTGAAGGTACATTTTATGAAAATGGCAAAGAAGTAAACAGAATAAAAGTAATACCTAAAAGAAAGTATGAGCCTTTATTTTCAGGCTATATCAGCATTACAGAAAATGATTGGCGTATTTATAGTACAGAATTATTTTTATTAAAAGAACAACAAATGCAGTTGTTAGATACTTTAATGATACATCAATTATATGTACCACTTAAAGATAAATGGGTAATAAAGCAACAAATGATTTATCCTTCAGGAAAAATTTTAGGCTTTGATTTTTTTGGAAGTTTTGTACAAGTATTTTCTCAGTTTGATGTAAACCCAAACTTCAAGAAAAATTTATTTGATAATGTATTATTAAAAATTTATGATAGTGCTAATAAAAAACCAAAAACATATTGGGATAGTATTAGACCTGTTCCTTTACTAGATGAAGAAGCAATAGATTATATTAAAAAAGATAGTTTAGAACAAGTAAAAAAATCGCCAGCTTATTTAGATTCTTTAGACAGAAAAAATAATAAAATAACCATTACAAAACTGCTGCTTACAGGCTTAGATTTTTCTAAACGAAAAACTAAAGAAAGCTTATCTATACCATCAGTTTTAAATGCAATAAATTATAATACTGTAGAGGGTTGGCTGCTTAATTTTACACCAACCTATACTAAAAGATATGAAGGCAGAAAATCGTTTCAACTAATAGCAGATTTGCGTTATGGTTTTGAGAACAAACATTTTAATGCAAGTGTAACAGGCAAATATAATTTTGGAAAAAAATATTTAAGTTCTATATCTATTGCTGGAGGTAAAAATGTTTTTCAAATAAATAATGATGCACCTATAAAAGCAAGAGACAATACATTTGCTACACTTTATTATACACGTAATTATTTAAAAATTTATAAAGCATGGTTTACGAAAATAAGTTATAGAACAGGCTTGGGTAAAGGGTTTGATGTGTTTGCAAACTTTCAATATCAAGATAGATTACAGTTAAATAATTTAGATAAAATAAATACGTGGAGAAAAATTAATAACAGAACATTTACACCAAATTATCCTGTAGAGTTAGGCGTAAATAGTTTTAAAAGTCATAAAGCATCTATTTTAAATTTTGGTGTAAGATATAGGCCAGGAACAAAATATATTGAACTGCCAAATAGAACAATTAATATTGGTTCTAAATATCCTGTACTTACAGCATCATTTACTTATGGGTTAAAAAATTTTATTAATAGCGATGTAGATTTTAGCAAATGGGATTTTAGTATTAGCGATGATATTAATATTAAATTAGGTGGCTTATTTCGTTATAAAATAAATATGAGTGGCTTTTTACATGCTAATAAAATTTATGCAACCGACTATCAACATATCATTGGCAATAGAACTGCTGTAGCTACGCCTTATTTAAACAGTTTTCAATTAGCACCTTATTATGCTTATAGCAACACTGCTAATTTTATGACTACTATTCATGCAGCATATCATTTAAAAGGATTATTAACCAATAAAATTCCACTATTAAGAAAATGGAATTGGTTTTTTGTTTTTTCAGGAAGTGCAATGTATATACAACCTAATGTACAATATTATGAAGCCATGTTTTCTTTAGAAAATATTTTAAAAATATTTAGAGTAGATTTTGTACAAGGCTTTGATAATAATAAAAACAGAACAAGTGGTATAAGAATTAGTTTGCCAACATTTTTAATGGATAATTAATCTATATTCTTTTATATTGCGACGCTAAAAAAAATAAAATGGTCATTGGATTAATTAAAGAAGGAAAAACACCAGCAGATAACAGAGTTGCATTAACACCAGCACAATGCAAATGGCTTCAACAAAATATTGCAGATATAAAAATTCTTGTTCAAAGTAGCAATATCAGATGTTTTGCAGATGATGAATATGCAAGAGCAGGAGTTACTGTAACAGATAATTTAGAACAATGCGATATTTTATTAGGTATTAAAGAAGTGCCAATAGATATGCTAATACCTAATAAAACTTATTTATTTTTTAGCCATACAAGAAAAGAACAACCTCATAATAAAAAATTACTTCAAACAATTTTAGCAAAAAATATTACACTCATAGATTATGAATGTTTAGAGCATGATGATGGGTTAAGAATTATTGGTTTTGGTTTTTTTGCAGGTGTTGTAGGTGCACATAATGGTATAATGGCTTATGGCAATAGAATTGGTTTGTTTGAACTGCCAAGAGTGTATAAAAACAAAGATTATCGTTCTTTAATTAATCACTATTTTGGATTAAAATTACCTAATGTAAAAATTGCAGTTACAGGAAGTGGTAGAGTAGCTCATGGTGTTTTAGAAGTGATGAATTTAATGGGCATACACGAAGTAGAGCCTGATGAATATTTAGAGAAAAAATTTACATACCCAGTGTATGTACAATTAAAAGGTGCAGAATTATATACACACAAAGAAACTAAAACTTATAAGAGAGAACATTTTCATCAAAATCCAACAGAATATCGTTCTCGTTTTTTACCTTATACACGTTGCACAGATATTTTAATGAATGGTGTTTATTGGGATAAAACAATTCCTAAATTATTTGAAACAGAAGATATAGATAGCAGATTTGTCATTCAAACAATATCTGATATTACAGATGATGAACATGGCTCTGTACCAATAAATTTAGGCGACCAAACAATTGAAAATCCTATTTATGGTGTAGATAGAAATACTTTAGAAAAAACTGAACCTTATAAAAATAATAGTATAGATATTGTAGCAGTTGGAAACTTACCAAATGAATTACCAAGAGATGCAAGTAAATATTTTGGAGAGCAATTAATAAAATATATTTTAGGTGATATATTAAAAGGAGGAAGTACAATTATTGATAGAGCTACTATTACCAAAAATAGTAAGCTAACTAACAAATTTGCTTATTTAGAAAATTATGCAAAATAATTAATACCATAACAGTAAAATTTATTAGCTTTAATTCTTTACTTGTTAAAAAATTTCATGGAAGTTAATTGTAGCAATATAGCATATCAAGACACTGGCTTTTTTTCTAAAATTGCTATTGATTATTTGAATAATGCTAAAGAGCTACAACCATTTTTATTGCATCAACCTAATTTACAAGGCATTCAACAAGCAATTACTGCAAGAAAAAATTTTGCTACTAATAGACAACTGTTAGTACAAGAATTAACTAAGCAATACCAAAATATTTCATTAACCCAACTACAAGAAAAAAATTTACAAGCACTATTACAAGAAAATACTTTTACAATAACTACAGCACATCAACCAAATATTTTTACTGGTCCGCTGTATTTTATTTATAAGATTTTGCATGTAATAAAATTAGTAGAAGCTTGTAACCAACATTTTACTAATAACCATTTTGTACCTGTTTATTATATGGGTAGCGAAGATGCAGATTTAGATGAATTAGGTTTTATTAATATTGATGGTAAAAAATTGGTTTGGCAAACAACACAAACTGGTGCTGTAGGCAGAATGAAAGTAGATAAAAACTTACTTCATTTAATAGATGAAATGTATGGACAAATTGGGGTACAAAAATTTGGCAACGATTTTATACAAAAAATTAAATCCTGTTATACAGAAGGTAAAACTATACAACAAGCTACCTTAGAATTTGTAAATACATTATTTAATCAGTATGGGTTATTAATCATAATTGCAGATACAACAGCTTTTAAACAATGCTTTGAAACTGTTATTAACAAAGAGTTGCAAGAAAATTTTTCTAATAAAAAATTACAACAAACAGTTAGTGATTTAGGCAAACATTATAAAGTACAAACTGTAGGCAGAGCAATCAATTTATTTTATTTACAAGAACAAAGAAGAGATAGAATAGAAAAAGAAAATAATCAATTTTTTATTAAAAGTGCAGATGGTACAATTGAAACATTAGCAATAGAAGATGCCATTAAAAATAACATACAAGCATTTAGCCCAAATGTAGTTTTAAGAGGAGTTTTTCAAGAAACTATTTTACCTAATGTTGCATTTGTTGGTGGAGGAGGAGAGTTAGCTTATTGGTTAGAGTTAAAAGATATTTTTAATGCTGTGCAAGTGCCTTATCCTGTTCTGTTTTTAAGAAATTCATTTTTAGTAATTGAACAAACATCTAGCAAATTAATAGATAAATTAAAAATACCTGTTCAACAATTATTTCTTACCTCTGAACATTTGGTAAACGAACAAGTAAAGCAACAAATTGCTACATCATTTAAAACAGAAGTAGATAATTTGATAACACAAATAGATAATGCTTATTCAAATATTCAACAAACAATAGTAAATAACTATCCAACAATAGCACAACATACTGAGGCTTTGCAAACAAAGAATTTAAAGCAATTACAAGCATTACATAAAAAAATAATTAGAGCCGAAAAAAGAAAACAAACAGAATTAGTACAACAAATTAATACATTAAAGCATCAATTATTTCCTAAAGAAAATTTACAAGAACGTACAGAGAATATTGCATTGTTTTATGCTAAATATGGAGATGCTTTTATAAACATATTGTACAAACACACGCTCACAACAGAACAAAAATTTACTATATTAAAACTGAAAGTATAAATAAATTATGCTAATAAAATATTTACCTCTTGTAATAATTTTTCTTTATTAATAGCTATAGTGCCTACTTCTTCGCAAACAATACCACCAGCAATATTGGCAATTTGGGCACTAAGTTGCATGTTTTTAGTAGCAGCATATATTAAAGAAATTACAGCAATTACAGTATCGCCAGCACCACTAACATCTGCAATATTTCTTACATGTGCAGGTATTATTTCTGTATTAGTATTGGTTTGATAGAAAACACCTTTTTCTGCCAGTGTTATAAATGATATTTGATGTTGTAATGAATTAAATAATAATTGATGAATATTTTGAAGACTTTCTTTATTCACCTCATCAATTAATATATTTAAAGCATCTTTTACTTCTTTTAAATTAGGTTTAAAAATATTTACACCTTTATATGCAAAAAAGTTTTTTCTTTTAGGGTCAACAGTTGTTAATACTTGCTGTTGTGTACAAAGCTTTATTACTTGTTGTATTACATTAGTTGTTAATACCCCTTTATTATAATCTTCAAAAATAATTACATCAGGATTTTGTGTAGTAATATAATTTTCTATTTTACTAATAATTTCCTTTTCTT
>CAUJDL010000085.1 GCA_963169635.1 Bacteroidota bacterium | reverse complement strand
AAAAGGTTATGAAATAGATCGTAAAAGAATTTCTATTGCAGAAGATATTAAAGAATTAGGTACTTATACTGCAAACTTCGATTTTGGCAATAGTAATACTGCTGAAATAACTTTTGAAGTTGTAAGCGAAAATGAATAATTGCTTTTAATCTTTATTAAAACCTCACTATTTTGTGAGGTTTTTTTATTCTTTAACCATTCATCAAATCATTAAAATTAAATTATCAAAAATTTGGTTGATAAGTTAAAAAATATATTTTTGCAAAACTAACGTTTGTTAGTAGAGCCTTTAGCGATTGACTTATTATAAAATAGTCCTGTAGTAATGCAGGACTTATTTTTAAACTTATCATTAATAAAAAGAACATTTTTTATATGAATTTTGCAGCTTCAGAATTAACACAACAAGTAGCACAAACTGCCAAAGATTTTGCACAACAATACATAAAACCACATTTAATGGAGTGGGACGAAAGTCAAGAATTTCCTGTACATATCTTTAAACAATTAGGTAAATTAGGTATGATGGGAGTTTTAGTGCCTGAAAAATATGGTGGTGCAGGTTTAGGCTATTTTGAATATAATGCCATTATACAAGAAATATCTAAAGTATGTGGTTCTATTGGTTTAAGTGTTGCTGCACACAATTCTCTTTGTACTAATCATATCTTAACTTTTGGTAACGATGCACAAAAAGAAAAATATTTACCCAAATTAGCTACAGCAGAATTTATTGGAGCATGGGGTTTAACAGAACCAAATACAGGTAGCGATGCTGGTAATATGAAAACAGTTGCTGTAAAAGATGGTAACGATTGGATATTAAATGGTACAAAAAGTTGGATTACACATGGTAAAAGTGGCGATGTAGCTGTAGTAATTTGTAGAACAGGCGAACCTAGAACAAGTGGTAATAGTACAGCATTTATTGTAGAAAGAGGAACTACAGGTTTTAATGCTGGTAAAAAAGAAAATAAATTAGGAATGAGAGCCAGCGAAACTGCAGAAATGATTTTTGATAATTGTAGAATAAGTGATGCACAACGTTTAGGTGAAGTAGGTGATGGCTTTAGACAAGCTATGAAAATTTTAGATGGTGGTAGAATTTCTATTGCTGCATTATCTGTAGGTATTGCAAAAGGTGCTTATGAAGCAGCATTACAATATTCTAAAGAAAGACATCAATTTGAGCAACCCATTGCTAACTTTCAAGGTATTAGTTTTAAACTAGCAGATATGTCTACAGAAATTTTAGCTAGTGATTTATTAATTTGGCAAAGCTGTCATTTAAAAGAAACTGGACAAAAATTAACTAAGCAAAGTGCTATGGCTAAATATTATTCTAGCGAAGTAGCTGTAAAAGTTGCTACAGATGCTATTCAAATATTTGGTGGCTATGGATATACAAAAGATTTTCCTGTAGAAAAGCATTATAGAGATGCTAAACTTTGTACTATAGGAGAAGGTACTTCTGAAATTCAGAAATTAGTAATTGCTAGAGAAGTTTTACAATAAAAAATATCTTTTAATTTAATGTATCTAATACAGCATCTTTATTTAAAGCTGCTGTACTATCGCTTGATATTTGCTTGCTTAACATTAAAGCCCATTCAGCAATTGCATCTCTTTGTTCTATTGTTAAATCTGCTTCTTTATTATACCATTTATAAGATGCTAATGGCATAGTATTTTTTTTCATTGCTTCTTGAATATCTTCTAACACATCAATTGCATCTTTTGTATTTAGCTCACCAAAATTAGAAAAGTTAAGTTTGTTTTTACCTCTATCAATTTTGTTTTGCATATACCAACCAATAGGTTGCACATTAATAAACCAAGGATAATCTGTATTGTTGCTATGACAGTCGTAACAAGCATTATTTAATAATGTTTCTACTGTATCTGGTATTTCATAAAAATTAGCTAATTCAGCTTTAAAATTTTCTGAAGATAAATTTCTTTCTGGTTGAAATAATTGCATTAAAGCAAACAAAGCTAAAATAATATAGAATATTTTTTTTGCCATGCAATAAATTTCGGGGAAATGTATTATACATCAAAAAACATTTTTTAACAAAGTGGTATAAGTATAATTTTTTACACCAATTTGTAAAAGCTAATATGTTAAATCAATATAATTCATCTTTAATTAATTTATGTTTGCAGCCTGATGAAGATGCATAATTTTAATTCTGGTCCTTCTATATTACCTCAAGAGGTTTTAGCACAAACTGCTAATGCTGTAATAGATTTTAATAATATTGGATTATCTATTTTAGAAATAGGACATCGTACAAATTGGTTTGTAGATGTAATGGAAGAAGCAAGAGCATTGGTAAAAGAATTGATGCAACTGAATGAACATTATGAAGTTCTTTTTTTACATGGTGGTGCTACAACACAATTTATGCAAGTACCTATGAACTTGTTAGATAATAATGCTACTGCAGCTTATTGTGATAATGGTGTTTGGGGAAGTAAAGCAATTAAAGAAGCATCGGTTTTTGGGCATGTAAATGTTGTAGCCTCTTCTAAAGATAAAAACTATACTTATCTTAATAAAAATTTTACTGTACCACAAGATTGTACTTATCTGCACTTAACATCAAACAATACAGTTGAGGGTACACAATGGCATCAGTTTCCTACTACAAATACACCAATTGTAGCAGATATGAGTAGCGATATTTTTAGTAGAGAAATAAATTTTAATCTGTTTTCATTAATATATGCTGGTGCTCAAAAAAATATGGGTGCTGCTGGTGTTACTCTTGTAGTAATTAATAAAAATATTTTACCAAAAACAAACAGAAATATTCCTGCAATTATGAACTATCAAAATCATATAGATGCAGGTAGTTTATTAAATACGCCTCCAGTATTTGCAGTTTATGTTACATTACTTACATTGCGATGGATTAAGAAAGAAGGTGGATTAGCCATAATGCAAAAAAGAGCAGAACAAAAATCATCTCTCTTATATCAAACAATAGATGAGTTACCAATATTTCATTGTCCTATACAAAAAGAAGATAGAAGTAATATGAATGCAGTTTTTTATATGCAAGATGAAAATTTGCAAAATTTATTTTTAAATGTATGTAAAGAAAATGGCATGATAGGAGTGAAGGGTTATAGAACAATGGGAGGTTTAAGAATAAGTATGTATAATGCATTACCATTAGAAAGTGTAGTAGCTATCACAGATTTAATGAAAGATTTTGCTAACAAAAACTGATAAATTATTTTAACATAAAAACAAATCAATAATGTCTATTATCAAACCATTTAAAGCTTTAAGACCACAAGCAGAATTTGCAAAGCAAGTGGCTAGTCGTCCTTATGATGTATTAAATAGTGCAGAAGCAAAGCAAGAAGTGCAAGGCAATCCATATTCTTTTTTATATGTAACAAAAAGCGAAGTAAGCTTAAGCGATAATATAGATATACATACTCCAGAAGTTTATGAAACAGCTAAACAAAACTTAAACAATTTTATAAAAAGAAATATTTTGTTTCAAGAATCTAAAGCATGTTATTATATCTACAGATTAATTATGGATGGAAGAAGTCAAACAGGTTTAGTAGTAGGTAGTAGTATAGATGATTATGAAAATGGTATCATTAAGAAACATGAATTTACAAGACCAGAAAAAGAATTAGACAGAATAAATCATATAAAAATTACAGGAGCACAAACAGGCAATGTTTTTTTAGCATACAGAAATAATGATACTATTGATGAAATAGTAGAAAAATGGACAGCTACTAAAAGTCCTATATATGATTTTACTGCAGATGATAATATACAACATACTATTTGGGTAGTAAATGATGATGCTACAATTCAAAAAATTACCACTGTTTTTCAAGAAGAAATTCCTTGTACTTATATAGCTGATGGGCATCATCGTGCTGCATCTGCATCTAAAGTAAGAAAAGAAACTGGTGCTAAACATACAGAAAATGGAGATTATTTTTTAACTACATTATTTCCATCAAACCAATTAGCAATTATGGATTATAATCGTGTAGTTAAAGATCTTAATGGACTATCTACAGAAGCTTTTATTGAAAAAATTAGTGAAGATTTTACTATTAGTATCACAGATAATAATGCTGTAAAACCTGCTACCTTACACGAGTTTGGTATGTACTTAGATGGCAAATGGTATAAGCTTACAGCAAAAGATGGTACATATACTAACGACCCAATTGGTGTTTTAGATGTAACAATTTTATCTAACTTAATTTTAGATAAAGTTTTAGGCATTAAAGATCAAAGAACAGATAAAAGAGTAGATTTTGTAGGTGGTATAAGAGGATTAAAAGAATTAGAAAAACGTGTAAATAGTGGAGAAATGAAAGTTGCTTTTAGTTTATATCCTGTAACCATACATCAACTTTTTGATATTGCAGATAGCAATAATGTAATGCCTCCTAAAAGTACTTGGTTTGAGCCTAAGTTAAGAGATGGCTTATTAACTAATTTAATTTATTAAGATTTTATTGCTATAAAAATTTCTCTATGAAAAAAATTGTTATTGCATTTTTATTTTTATTTCAAATAAGTTCTATTGTAATTGCACAACCACAGCAAACAGCACAAGAGTTGCATGAAACAGCCAGAACCTTTATGCGTCAAGGCGATTATGATAATGCTTTATTAGTGATAAAACGTGCAGCAGAAAAAGACCCTGATAATTTAGAAATTTTAAAAGACTTAACTTTTTTATATTTTCTAAAAAGAGATTATGCTAATGCAATGCAAGTAGGTAAACCATTAATAGAAAGAGCAGATGCAGATGTACAAACTTTTCAAATTTTAGGAATGACTTATAAAGCTATTGCAGAATATAAAGAGTGTAGAAAGCTTTATAAAAAAGCCTTATTAAAATTTCCTGAAAGTGGCGTTATTTATAATGAATATGGAGAGTTATTAGCTTTAGATAATGAATTAAATAATGCAATTATTCAATGGGAAAAAGGTATTGAAGTAGATGCTAATTATAGCAGCAATTATTACAATGCTGTAAAATATTATGCAACAAATCCACAACCAGATTTATTTTGGATTGCTATTCATGGAGAAAATTTTGTAAACCTTGAAAGTTATACTGCCAGAACAAAAGAAGTAAAGAAAATTATTTTAGAAGCATATAAAAAAATGTATGTTTTTACAGATTTAAAAAATAATTTAAAAGGTAAAAATATATCTGCTTTTGAAACAGAAGTTTTAAATACGATGAATAATAGTATGGATGTAGCAAGTGATGGTATTAATGCAGATAATATTTTAGCTTTAAAAACAAGGTTTGTACTTGATTGGTTTGAGAAAGGCAATGGAGAAAAATATCCTTTCCGTTTATTTGAACATTATAGACACATGTTAAAAGAAGGAATTTTTCATGCTTATATACAATGGTTATATGGTGCTGCTGCAAATACAGATGCTTATGATTTATGGTTAAAAACAAATGAGCAACAAGCAGAAGCTTTTAAAAAGTTTCAAACAGCAAGAGTATATAAAATACCACAAGGCCAATACTATAAAAAGTAAATTTTAATTTTTACGTAATAACCATTTACCAATAATTTTCCAGGTAACTTTTTTACCATACATTAAAATACCTGTTCTGTAAATTTTTGCAGCTAACCAAGTAGTAGCTAAAAAACCAACAACTAAGCAAACCATACTTGCTATCAGTTGTATTACAGTTACACCATCTGGTACACCATGTGCCACACGAGCCATCATTACAATTGGTGATGTTAAAGGAAAAATACTTCCAAAAATTGCAATACTACTATTAGGGTCGTTTACAGCATTCATCATTATTACCATACCAAAAATGATAGGCATAGTAATAGGAAACATTAAACTTTGAGCATCTTGAGGGTCTTCATTTACAGTACTGCCAACAGCAGCAAAAAGAGAAGCATATAAGAAATATCCACCTAAGAAATAAAATACAAAACAACCAATAATTAAGAACCAATTTATTTGGCTTAAACCACTTACAATACCTGCAATAGCAGCATTTTCTTGTGCATTAGCAGCACCTGTAGCAATTGCTGGTTGCATAGTTTGTGCTTGCATTTGAGATACTATATCAGGAAAAATTAATGGTAATAATAATTGAAGTCCTAAAACTATAACTATCCAAATAATAAATTGTACCAAACCTACAGAGCCAATACCTATAATTTTACCTAACATAAGTTGAAAAGGTTTTACACTGCTTACAATTACTTCTGCAATTCTATTTGTTTTTTCTTCCATTACACCACGCATTACCATAGTGCCATAAATAAATAAAATAAAGTAAATCAAAAAACCAGAAACAAAACCTACACCATAGCTTAAACCTGCTTTTTTACCACTATCTTCTTTGCCTGTAGTAGATGTAAAAATAATTTTATTAGTTTGTTGTAAACTATCTAATTGTGTTTTTGTAAGATTTAAGCTTCCTAACATTTTTTTCTCTTCTAAAATATTATTTAGCTTATGCATAATTTTTTCTCTAGTAATTAATCCAACACTTTTACCAGATATAATTTGTATAGAATCTTTATTACTAACAATATCAAAACTTTCTGGAATAATTACAAAAGCATCTATTTTTTCTTTTTCTATTTGTTTAGTTAATGAATCTTTAGGAAGATTATTGACCATTACAAACTTTATTTCACTATCATTTTTTTCAATAAGCTTACCTTCAAAAATATTGGCTTTATCTTCTACTGCAATTGTAAAATTATCTGATGTTTGTATGGCAAAAAAGATAATTAAAGCATATATACCAAAGATGAGAATAGGTACACCAATAGTAGTTAATAAAAAAGTTTTTTTCTGTACACGACTTAAAAACTCTCTTCTTGCTATGATAGATATTTTGTTCATTTTTTAAATATTGTAAATAGTTATTAGTAATTTTTAGGCTTTAGATTCAAATGCTCTTGTTGTTGCTTTTGTATTGTTTACAAGAGCAATAAAAATTTCGTTTAAGCTTGGTAAAATTTCATTAAAAGATTCTATAGTATAATTGTTTTCTATAAAATATTTTAATACATCATTACTAGTATAACCTTCATTAATAGTTACTGTAAGTTTATTGTCATTTTGTATTTGTAATGTAAAAGCATTGCTATTAACTACAGCATTATGCTCATGTAGTTGTAAGCTAAATTTATTTTCTTTAAACTGTTGTTTTACTTCACTTACAGAGCCATCTAAAATTTTTTTACCAAGGTTTACTAAAATAATATGGTCGCAAATTTCTTCTACTTGTTCCATTCTATGTGTACTAAAAATAATGGTACTACCACGTTGTGCTAAACCATAAATTTCGTCTTTAATTAAATTAGCATTTAGAGGGTCTAAACCACTAAAAGGTTCATCTAAAATTATTAATTTAGGTTCGTGTAAAACGGTGGTTACAAATTGTAGTTTTTGGCTCATACCTTTACTTAAATCTTCTACTTTTTTATTCCACCAACTCTCCATTGATAATTTCTTAAACCAATAAACAACTTTGCTCATGGCATCAGCTTTACTTAAACCTTTTAATTGTGCAAGGTATAAAGCATGTTCACCAATTTTCATTTTTTTGTAAAGGCCTCTTTCTTCTGGCATATAACCAATTTTTAAAACATCATTTATAGGGTCAAATTTTTTACCATCAAAAATGATAGAGCCTCCATCAGGATTAAAAATTCCTGTAATCATTCTTATTAAAGTAGTTTTTCCTGCACCATTAGGTCCTAATAATCCAAAAATATTTCCTTCTTCAATATTAAAACTAATGTCATCTACTGCTTTATGTGTTCCAAAATGTTTTTGTAAATTATTTATCGATAAAATATTCTTCGTCATAAAAAAATAAATTGAGGTTTCAAATATAACTATTCTGCCAACGATGCAAAGAATGTTAGTTTATAAAAGGTGTAAAATACTTTTGATAGGTAATTTAGAAAATGCTAATTGTATTGAGGATCTAATGGGTAGTTAATCATTTGGCTATATTCTCCTCCTAAATCTTTTAAAGCATCTTTCCAAATATTTTGAGTATTTTGATGAAATACTAATGAAGCAGTTGCTTTTCTTGTAATCCAACTTTTAGTTTTTAATTCATCAGCTAATTGGCCTTCGCCCCAACCACTATATCCTATAAAAAATCTTATATCAGTTTTTTGAATGGTTTTGCTTTTAATTAAATCGGTAATTGTTGAAAAATTTCCACCCCAAAAAATATCTTTCATTACTTCCATACTATCATCAATTAAATCTGGTCTTTTATGTAAAAAGTGTATTGTATCTACTTGTACAGGGCCACCATAAAATAAAGGATAATCATCTAAAGCAGTATCATCTAACATTTTACCTAAAGATTCTTCATAAAGTTTATTTAATACAAAGCCAAAGCTGCCTTCTTGCTGATGTTCGCAAATTAATACTACACTTCTGCTGAAGTTAGGATCTTTTAAAAAAGGATCAGATATTAGTAATAAACCTGGTGCTATATCTATCATAACTGAAAATTATGTATTTCAAATTAAATACAAAAAAATATTTACATAAAGTTAAAAATATAGATTAATATGTTTTTACAATCAATACTATATATTGCTATCTTATATTTGTTTAATTAAGTTGAATGATTAGGTTAAAAAAAAATAATTTCTGCTTTTGCATTTTAAAAAAGTAGCATGAAGAAAACTTTACCACTCATTGTAATATTAATATCTCTTTCTTTATTAGGCTTGATAGTTTTACAACTATCATGGCTTAAAAATTTATTAGAAGTAAGACAGGCACATTTATTATCTAAAGTAAAAACAGCTACTACACAAGTTGCTACAGAATTAAGTCGTTCTGCATATTCTGGTCCTGTAATTAGATTACCAAGAAAACAATCTAAAATTGCTAATGATTTTAATTTAAAGTTATTATTAAAGCCACCAAGTATAGATGATAAATTTACACCACAAGAAATTTATACAAAACTCCGTAATGCCTTTAATGAAGCAGATTTAAAACACATGAAGTTTGAATTTGCTATTGCTAATAGTGATGGTGATTATGAAATGCAATCTGCTAATTATGCTACAGAATTTTTTGATACTACATCAAACAAACTTATTCATAATTATATAGTACCAGAAACAGGTACAGACCTTGATGGTATTATACAAGCAGAGCAAATGATTGTAATTGTACCAGATTTTAAACAACAAGTTTGGAATAGCTTAAAATGGATTTTAATTGGTGCAGGAATTTTTATGCTCATCATTTTTGCTGCATTTTATATTACACTTAAAAGTTTATTAAACCAGAAAAAACTCGGTGAAATTAAAAGCGATTTTATTAATAATATGACACATGAGTTTAAAACGCCTTTAGCCACAATTTCTTTAGCAATTGATGCTATTAAAAACGAAAAAGTACAGCAAGACAAAGAAAAACTACACTACTTCAGTAATATTATTAAGGAAGAAAATAAACGCATGAACAAACATGTAGAAACTATTTTACAAGCTGCCATCATGGAGAAACAAGAATTGCAGTTTGCATTTACTACTGTTCATGTACATCAAATTTTACAAAAAGTAATAGATGCTTATAGCTTACAGTTAGAAGAAAAAAATGGTATTATACAAACTAACTTTAATGCTAAAAATGATATACTTAATGCCGATGAAGTACATTTAACAAATTTATTTTCTAACTTAATAGATAATGCCATTAAATATTCTAAAGATAATTTAGTAATTAAAATTGCAACAAATAGTAATGCTAAAGTAATATGTGTTAAAATAGAAGATAATGGAATTGGTATGAGTAAAGAAACATTAAAAAGAATTTTTGAAAAATTTTATCGTGCCCATACAGGCAATGTACATAATGTAAAAGGTTTTGGCTTAGGTATGAGTTATGTAAAAACAGTTTTAGAAGCTCATAAAGGAAAAATAAAAGCAGATAGTACTTTAGGCAAAGGCAGTAGCTTTACTGTAGAGTTGCCTATTAGTTAGTAAAATATTTATCAATAAATTTTTTAAGAAAATTATACTGCAAAAGAAGTACCACAACCACAGGTTTTACTTGCACTAGGATTAGTAAATGTAAAACCTCTGCTGTTTAAGCCATCGTTCCAATCTACTTCCATTCCTTGTAAATAAATGCTATGGCTTTGGGTCATAATAAATTTAAAATTATCTGTTTGGTATAGTTCATCATCTTCTTTTTGTTCATCAAAACATAAAATATAACTCATACCACTACAACCACCTCCTTTAACACCAACACGAAAAATTTTGGTATTATCAAAGCCTTCTTCTTGCATTAATCTATTAATTTCAGCAATAGCATTTTTAGTAAAAGTTACAGGTGCTAATGTTGTAGTACTCATAGTAAATTTATTTATGGCAAAATTAAAAATGTTTCTGAATTTTTAATATTTATCTATTACGATTAAAGGAAATAGTGCTTTTAACATTATTTAGTTGATTATTAATAAATTTTATTTTATCAATATTTTAAGTAATTATAAATGCTAATGGGCAATTATATTTGCAAAAATTAAAGTATGAACGATTATTTAGTAATTGTATTTGTAGTTGGATTAGTAGTATTTATGATTGGTACTTTATTAGTTCCCTATTTTCGTTCAAGAAAGAAAAAGAAAGCTGCTGCAAATAAACCAATTAATAGTGCTACTAAGCAAATGCAATTACAAGCTTATGAAAGATTAATTTTATTGATAGATAGAATTGCTTTACCTAATTTAATTCCACGATTAACTAAGCCAGGTTTTACTGCAAAAGAAATGCAGCTATTTATTATTGATAATATACAACAAGAGTTTGAATATAATATTACACAACAAGTGTATGTAAATGCAGAGTCATGGAATGTAGTTAAAAATTTAAAAGAACAAAATATTTCTATCGTTACACAAATTGCCAATTTATTACCAGACGATGCTACAGGTATTGATTTATGCAGAGTATTAGCAGAGTTTTTATTAAAAGATAAAAGAGGTACTTTACATGAAATAGTTAGCCAAGCTGTTAGTTATGAAGCAAAAAAGTTATTAGCTTAACTATATTATAGTTCATCAGTATTCCAAATTTTCCAATTTTCTTCTGCTTGAAAAATTAGCATATCATATCCATTTTTTATGATAGCATTTTGTTGTTGTGCTAATTTTAAAAATTTAGTGATTGATGGATTATATACTAAATCGTACACATAATGTTGCGATGTAATAAATTGATAGGGTATAGGTACACATTCATTAACATTAGGATAAGTGCCTAATGGTGTAGTATTAATAATGATTGAATAATCAGTTAAATAAGATTTATTTAATTGTTGATAAGAAATTGTATCATTATTAATAATATTTCTAGATATGTTTAAGTAAGCAATATTTAATTTCTTTAAAACATATTGTACAGCTTTTGCTGCACCACCTGTACCTAATATTAATGCTTTGGTATGATGAGGTTGTAGTAATGTAGTAAAAGATTTTTCAAACCCAATACTATCAGTATTATAGCCAATTAATTGATTATTATAAATTTTTATACAGTTACAAGCATTCATCAATTTTACTTCTTCAGTTGCATTATCTAAAAAAGAAATTACTTGTTGTTTATAAGGTATAGTTACAGCTAAACCTTGTAAAGATTGATGTTGTTGTAAAATAGTAGTTAGTTGTTGTATAGAGGCTATTTCAAAATTGGTAAATACATAGTTCAATAAGTTTTCTTGCTTAAATTTTTCATCAAAATATTTTTTTGAAAAAGAATGTGCTAAAGGAAAACCAATTAAACCATATAGTTTCATTAATAAATAGCTTTGTCTTTATCTAAATATAATCTAAAAGTATCGCCACGTAAGCCAATACGCATTGCTTCTAAAGCTAAAATTTCTGAAGGGGCAATATTTCCTAAGTTTACATTACAACCTATTAAGTTTAAGAAATATAGTTGTTGTGCTTTTTGAGGAGCTTCCCAAATAATTTTTTCATGGGGTATTTTAGTAAGTATTTCTTGCACTAAACCTTCTCTTACTTCGCCTGTACCTCTATAAATACCTACATTACCAGCTTCTCTTGCTTCTGCAATTACATAACTGCTACCAGCTTCTAATTCAGCACTCATTAGTTCTATCCATTTATAAGGAGCCATAATGTTTGTAGCATCTTTACTACCTACTTCACTTAATACTGTAGCATATTTGGTCATTTTTTCTATGTAACCACATTTTTCAGGATGAGGTATTGTAATAGAGCCATCACTTACTTCAATATAATCTATAGCATAATCTTTACAAATGGCTATATAATCATCTATTTGGTTACGAATTAAAAAAGCTTCGAATAATGTACCACCAAAATAAACATGCATACCTGCATTTTTATATGCTTCTATTTTATCTCTTAAATTAGGTGTTACATGTGCTGTACCAAAACCAAGTTTAATTAAATCTACATGAGGGGTTGCTAATTCTATAAAGTTTTTTGCTTCGCCTAAACTAAGACCTTTATCCATTACCATTGTTAATCCATAAGTACGAGGTACTTTAGTACGAATGGGCATTTGTGATAGATTAAAATTCATTGATGTAATATTTAAAAATGGCTACAAAAGTAAGGCTATGAATGTAAAAATGTATCAAATAAACTTGTTAAATAAACAAGAGCAATTAATTAGACTTTTTCCCTTTTTTATATCGTGCAGCAATATCAACAACTGCAGGGTTTTGTAAGATAGATGGATTTAACTCAATAAATTTTTTAAGCAGTTTAGGAGCTTTTTCCATAGCTTTTTCTAATTGTATTAAAGCTTCTTTATTTTTTCCTACATAAAATAAAATAGCACTATAGTAAAAAATAAATATGGCTTTATTATCAGTTGCTTTAATAGCAGCTTTACATTGCTCAATTGCTTCTTCAAAATAATTAGCTTCAATTAAACAGCCAATTAATGCTTCCCAACCTGCTTTATTTTTTGGCTTTTGATGAACTACAATTCCAAAATAAGCAACTGCATCTTTATATTGTTTAAGTTGCATTTTACATTCGCCCATTGCAAGATTATATTCTGGTACATTTTTATGAATATACATTGCCTGTTCTAATTGTTTAATAGCAGATTGCCATTGGTTTTCTGACATATAAGTAGAGGCAATTTTATAATAAAGTTTACTATCATCTGGGTTTAAGTGTACTGCTTTTTTGTAATGAAATCTTGCTTGTGCACTATTGCCTAATCTATGATAACAATGACCAATAGCTTCATAAATTACATCTTCTGGTCGGGTAAGTTCCAACACTTTTTCTAATACTTCAATAGCTTCTTTAAATTTTCTTAATCTTAAATAAGCATCACCCATATTACGATAAGCATAATCAAACTTTTCGTCAATAGCAATGGCATATTGATAAGCATCTATGGCTTTTTCATAAAGTTTTAATCCTTGAAAAGCTGCAGCCAAATTAAACCATGCAATTTCATTATACGGATAATCATCAATAATTTTTTGATGTAGTTTTATACTTTCTTCACTACGACCTGTAAAGTCTGTCCAAAAACAAATTTTGTACAATGCTTCTTCATTAGTTGGGGCATCTTCTAAAATTAATTTAAGGCAATCAAAAACTTTATCAAATTCTTCATAATCGTCATAAACATCTGCTAATTCAAAAAGTAAATCTATTCTTTCGGGTCCTTCAAAAAGAAATAATGCTTCTTCTAAAAGTTCTACAGCTTCTGGCTGTTTGTCTAATGCTAAAAGTGCATCTGTTTTTAAAATATATAAACTAATATCTGTACTATCGTATAAAGCAGCTTGTTCTAAAATATTTAATGCTTCTTGATATTTTTTAGAGGCAATTAATAAGTCTGCTTTTCTAAGCATTAATAAAGAGGAGTAGGGGAATTGTTCAATTCCAATTTCTACGGCTTCAAGAGCTTCAGTAAAATTTTCTTTCTCATCAAAATAATCAATGATACGGTCAAAATCATCTTCTTCTATAAAAGGGTGATTTCTACCATTTTTTAGATTATAATAATGTCTCAATAATTCTTTGAGTTCTTCTCTGTCTTCGTGAAATGGATGTTTATCTTTCATGACAAATTGATGGAACTAATATAAGATTAAAAAAATTATTTATCAAAATGTAACTTTTCACACTTATCAACGTCTTGTTAATAACATTAAATTTGTTAAATATTTGGAAAATAACTAATTTTGTACAAATGAAGTTTCTTAAACACATACATAAAGTTGCCATAGCTATAATTTTAATTATGGCTGTACAGGTTTTGTATGCATCTAATACCTACTCTGGAGGTAAGGATAATAAGAAAGAAACCAATAAAATATCTTTAAAAAATATAAGTAAATATTCTTATAAACCATTGAGTTTGAATACTGCTAAATATACATTTAAACTTAATTCTACTTCATTAGACAATAGTTTTTTAAAGGATAATCAATCATCTATACAGTTTTCAAAAGGTAATACTACTTTTATATATCCTTATAAAATAAAAGTAAAAGTGCCTAAATTTAAAACTCCTACACCTAACAAGTTTTAATACTTGTCATTTACAGTTTATTGTTTTTGTTTAAATTTTAAGAAAAGTTGTCATAAACTTTTCAAGTAATTATTATGGGGTAAAATATGCCTTAAAAATTATTATAATTAGTTTATTGAAACAGTAAGTTTTATAATATATTATCCCCTATTTTTGCAACCCATTTTAAATAATCTTTAAGTACAAATTTGCTTATGACGACTACAAATATGTTATTTATCCTAGTTCCTGTTTTAGGTATTGTAGGTTTATTATACACTTTTATAAAATTTAACTGGGTTTCCAAGCAAGATGCAGGAAACGACAAAATGAAAGAAATTAGTAATTATATAGCTCAAGGAGCTATGGCATTCTTAAAAGCAGAATGGAAAATTCTTAGCTATTTTGTAATAATAGTAGCTTTATTATTAGGATTTATGGCTACTAAAAACCCTCATAGCCATTGGAGTATTGCTATTGCATTTATTTTAGGTGCAATATGTAGTGCAGTAGCGGGATATATAGGCATGTTAGTAGCAACAAAAGCTAATGTACGTACAGCACAAGCTGCACGTAGTAGTTTATCAAAAGCTTTATCTGTATCATTTACAGGAGGTGCAGTTATGGGTGTTGGTGTTGCTGGTTTAGCAGTATTAGGTTTAGGTGGTGTTTTTGTAGCATTACTTTATTTCTTTTCACCAGCTTCTATATCTTCAACAGAAATGCTTACAACTATTGAAGTATTAACAGGCTTTTCTCTTGGTGCAGAAAGTATTGCATTATTTGCACGTGTAGGTGGTGGTATTTATACAAAAGCAGCAGATGTTGGTGCAGATTTAGTAGGTAAAGTAGAAGCAGGAATTCCTGAAGATGATCCTCGTAATCCTGCAACAATTGCAGATAATGTTGGTGATAATGTAGGTGATGTAGCAGGTATGGGTGCAGATTTATTTGGCTCTTATGTTGCTACAGTATTAGCAACAATGGTACTAGGGCAAGAAACAATTTCTACAGATAATTTTGGAGGATATGCACCAATATTATTACCTATGTTGATAGCTGGTATTGGTATTTTATTTTCTATTATAGGTACATGGTTTGTACGTATTAGCGAATCTGCAGGTATTAATACAGCCAATGTACAAAATGCATTAAACATGGGTAATTGGGGTTCTATTATTTTAACTGCATTAGCTTGTGTTGGTTTAGTATATTATATTTTACCAAATACACCTATGGAATTAAGAGGTGTTGAATTTACTAAATGGGGTGTATTAGGTGCTATTGGTGTAGGTTTAGCTGTAGGTGCATTAATGAGTATTATTACAGAATATTATACAGCTATGGGCAAACGTCCTGTACTTTCTATTATTCGTCAAAGTGCTACAGGCCACGCTACTAATGTAATTGGAGGTTTAGCTATTGGTATGGAGAGTACATTTTTACCTATACTTGTTTTAGCAGGAGGTATTTGGGGAAGTTATGAATGTGCAGGTTTATATGGTGTTGCTATTGCTGCAGCAGGTATGATGGCTACAACAGCTATGCAATTAGCTATTGATGCATTTGGACCAATTGCAGATAATGCAGGTGGTATTGCAGAAATGAGTGAATTACCAAGTGATGTTCGTGAAAAAACAGATGTATTAGATGCTGTAGGTAATACTACAGCTGCAACTGGTAAAGGTTTTGCTATTGCTTCTGCTGCTTTAACAGCATTAGCTTTATTTGCTGCATTTGTTGGTGTTTCTAAAATTAGTGGTATAGATATTTATAAAGCAAAAGTATTAGCATCTTTATTTGTAGGTGCTATGATTCCTTTTATATTTTCTTCTTTAGCTATTAGAGCAGTAGGAGAAGCAGCTATGGCAATGGTAGAAGAAGTTAGAAGACAATTTAGAACAATACCTGGCATTATGGAAGGTAAAGGAAAACCAGAATATGATAAATGTGTTGCTATTTCTACAGAAGCATCTATTAAAAAAATGATGGCTCCTGGTGCTATTGCAATTTTATCGCCAATTATTGTTGGTTTTACTTTAGGTGCTGAAGCATTAGGTGGATTTTTAGCTGGTGCAACTGTAAGTGGTGTATTAATGGGTATGTTTCAAAATAATGCTGGTGGTGCTTGGGATAATGCAAAAAAATCTTTTGAAAAAGGTGTTGATATAAATGGTGAAATGTTTTACAAAAAATCTGAACCACATAAAGCATCTGTAACTGGCGATACTGTTGGCGATCCTTTTAAAGATACTTCCGGACCTTCTATGAACATCTTAATTAAATTAATGAGTATTGTTTCTTTAGTTATTGCTCCTACACTTGCTCAATTACATCCTTCAGAAGAAGTTACAACAACTAAAAATACAACTGAAATTGTAACTGTAAATGAAAATATTGCAAACGAAACTTCATTTATACAAGCATTAAAAAATGATAAAATAATTAATGATGTAGATGTAGTAGAATATTATAACAACCAATTATTTATTAATGGTAAACTTCAATCAGAAGAGTTAACAAAAAAATATTCTTCTCTTTTAAAAGCATCAAATATGACAAGTTCATTTTCTTTTAAATGGGAGCCTAATAATAAAGGGTAAACTAAAAACATTTATTATTTACTATTGTTTGAAATAGTCATTTGTTGAAAGTCTAAATATTTTTATTTAGACTTTTTTCATTTATATAATTTTTGTAGAGTCATTAAAGAGACTCTACGAATACAGAAATATGCAGAGTCCATAAATGAGACTCTGCGAAAACAGAATAGAAATACGCAGAGTCAATAAATGAGACTCTGCTAAAACAGAATAGAAATACACAGAGTCAATAAATGAGACTCTGCAAAAACATTAAAATAAATAGAAATAAAATAGTGATTACTTTGACTTAAGCTGATTCATTCTATGGGTAAAACTCATCATTAATCCAATTACCATTACAATTACACCAAGCCATAATAAATTAATCATAGGAAACTCTAGTACTTTTAAAGTAAGTAATGATGTAAGTGATTTATTTTCTTTGATACCAATTTCTAATTTACCTTCTTTTTGATCTATAACTTTATTAAAGTTTACAACAAGATTTTGAGCTATTACAGTATCTGGCAAATTACGTAAAGAATTATTTTCTATTGCAATACCAGGATATACTGCATATCTGCTACCTTCTTTACTTACTACTTCCATATCTATGAAAATAGCATTTTCGCCTTGTTTATATTTATCTTGTTTTTCGGTAGGGTTAATTAGTGCATTTTTTAAAACAATAAATCCATTGTAGTAATAAACAGTATCGCCAACTTTTGCAGTTACATTTCTAAATGTAGTTGTATCCTCATCTCTTTCATCAATTTTAAAAGAAGTGATATATACAAAAATATCTTTGTTGAAATAATGTTTTGCATCTGGGTTAGGAGAGTAGCCATCGCCTTTATTATTTTTAATAATATCTGGATAAAGTTTAAAGCCTTTACTTCCATTTTTTGGCTTAAAATCTAACTCATAATATCTTTTTCTATCATGATTATTAAAAGTATCTTTTACATAAGTAACCATGTATTTACCCATATCTGTTTTAATACCTTTAAATAAAGTGGTATTTTCTGCTGGGTCTTCTTGTGCAGTTTTTTCAAATACAGCAATACCTGTTTTATTCCAACTAAGAATACTTTTTTTACCACTAGAAATTAAAATACCTAATAAAATTAATCCAAAACCAACATGAGCAATACTTGCACCTGCCGATTTTAAATTTCTTTTTGTTACCATTACTATATAACCTGCATTTGCAATAATAGCATAAGTAGCTGCATAAATAGCAATATGTATGGCTATCATAAAGCCATAGCCTTTATGATTATAATGTACTTTACCTATAAAAACAATTAACGTAGCTATAATGAATGATGCAATAATTGGTAACCAAATTTTTTTCTTTAAGTAAGCTTTTGGTGTGTCTTTATATTTTAAATATTGTGCAAGTCCTGTAAATAAACCTATAATAATTGCAACAAAAATCTGAATTTGGTTGTGTGTAAAAACTGCATCTTCTGGTTGAGCAAATGTGTTTTTAAATATTTTTCTTAAAAAGGCAAAGTGATTAATTATTTTATTTAAGGCAGGTAATGATGTAATTAAAATAATGACAAAACCAGATAAACATAAAACCAATGAACCAATAAACATCCAAAATTCTCTACTCCATGTACTTTCTTCTTTATGTAGTGTAGGGATAGTTTTATATTGTTTAAAAAACATCCATAATGCAGGTAATAGAAATACTAAAATAAAAAATAGTAATTGCCAGTTCATACCTAAATCTGTAAAAGCATGAACAGAAGCATCGCCTAAAACACCACTTCTTGTTAAGTAAGTTGAGTATAAAACAAAAACAAATGAAATGATATAAAAGAAATAAGTTGCTCTTAAACTATGACCACTATGTTTATAAATTAAATTAGTATGTAAGCCAGCAACCAATGTAAGCCAAGGTACTAAAGAAGCATTTTCTACAGGGTCCCAAGCCCAATAACCACCAAAGTTTAAACTTTCATAAGCCCACATTGCACCTAACATAATACCTAAACCTAATGCAGCTGCAGAAAAAGATGCCCAAGGCAAAGCAGGTTTTATCCAATCGTGTTTTTTATTTATTAAACCTGCAAATGCATAAGCAAATGGTACAATTACAGAAGCAAAACCTAAAAATAAAATAGGAGGGTGTATAACCATCCAATAATTTTGAAGTAATGTGTTTAAGCCATTACCATCTTTTATAAAATTAATATAATCTGGTTTTTGAAAAATGGGTGCATCCATTTCGTTTCTTAATAATGCAAAAGGATTGCTACCTACTTTAACACCCCAAAAATAAATTCCTAAAACCATGGTGGCTAAGCAAAATTGTGCAAAACTTATTACAGTCATAACTCCTGCTTCCCATTCTTTGTGTATTGGTTTTTTAGCTTTCCAAATAATTAACCAACCTAATACACAATGCCAAAAACTCCATAATAAAAAACTTCCTTCTTGACCTTCCCAAAAGCAGCTTAGTAAATATTTAAATTGTAGTTTAGTATCGCTATGTTGCCATGCATATTTATACTCAAATAAATGATGAGAGATAATATAATAAAGAACAATAAAAATGGATAATACCGAAATAGTTTCTAATAAAAATGATAATCTAGCAATTTTTAGCCAACTATTTTTTTGCTCTGGTAAAGTTTGTTTGTTAGCAATAAAAAAAGCAATTGTTGCAATTAAAGATGAAACTAATGAGAGTACAATAAAAAAATGTCCTATTTGTCCGGGTAATAAATTTTCGCCTATAAATTTCATGAACTTTAAAATAATTTGTATTGATAATTGTAAAGAAAAATTATTAATTAGTAGTACTTAAATTTTTCTTTGCAGCTTCCATATCGTCTTTATATTTACTTGGGCATTTAACTAAAATGCCTTCTTTCTTTCTTATTTCAAAAACATTATTTTCCATTTTACCTTTTAAAACTACACGTTCACTTTTTTCCATATCATAAGGCTTTTCAAAATAGTAAGCAACTTTCATTCTATCACCTAATGTATCTATAGCTTCAAAAGTTAAGTAATTAGGATTTTTTGCAGGGTCGTAATATAAAGTTGCTGTATCTAATTTTGCAATAACAGTAACAGTTTTACCATGTTTTTCTCTAGCAGATGCTATTGTTTCGTAAGTAGTAACTTTGCCCATAAATGCTAGTAAAATAGCTACTGTAGCAGCAATTAATACTAACATTATAATATGCATTTTTTTCATCCTTAAAATTTGTGGCGAAGATAGTTGATATTGCTTTAAAAGAGGTAGAATGAATTATTGATATTGGGAAACTTTAACGTTCATATAAAGATACTCTTGTCTTATAAAATTTTTGTTCCTATCTTTGCACCCCAAAAATCAGTTAGTAAAATTTTTTTTGAAAAAATTTAGCTGTTAAAATGATAACATTAAACATAATAAAAAAATTATCTTATGCAAATAAATGAACAATCAATAATAGGCGAAATTGTAGCAAAGGATTATCGTTCTGCAAGTGTATTTAAAGATAATGGTATAGATTTTTGTTGTAATGGCAACAGATCAATAGCAGATGCATGTAATGCAAAATCTATCAACACACAAAATTTAATAAACGACTTACAACAAGTAATGGTAGATGAAAGTGTTGGTGCTATTGATTTTAATGCTTGGTCGTTAGATTTATTAGCAGATTATATAGAAAAGAAGCATCATAGATATGTAAAAAATAAATCACAAGAAATTTTACCATACTTACAAAAAATTGTAAAAGTTCATGGTGATCGTCATCCTGAATTATTAGCAATAGAACAATTATTTATAGCATCTGTACACGAATTAAATGAACACATGCAAAAAGAAGAGCAAGTATTATTTCCTCATATAAGAAATATGGTAGAAGCACAACAAGAAGGTAGAAAAATTGCTATACCTTTTGGTACAGTGCAAAACCCTATTGCAATGATGATGCAAGAACATGATGTAGAAGGTAGAAGATTTGAAAAAATATCGGCATTAACAAATGATTATACTGCACCAAGTGATGCTTGTAATACATATAGGATTACTTTTGCACTCTTAAAAGAATTTGAACAAGATTTACATCTGCATATTCATTTAGAAAATAACATTTTATTTCCTAAATCTATAGAAGCAGAAAAATTATCTTAAACTTTTAATCAACTATTTTTTTTATATTAAAATTTAAAAACACAATCAAAATGAAAAAAACAATCGTAATGTTTGCATCTGCTGCTTTCTTATTTGCAGCTTGTAACAGTTCAACTGAAACTCAACCAACAACTGAAACACCTACAACAACAGAAACGCCTGAAGCTCCTAAAACAGAAGCACCTGCTGGTGATGTAGCTACTATTACATTAAATGGTAATGATGCTATGCAATATGATTTAACTGAAATTAAAGTAAAAGAAGGACAAACAGTTAAATTAACATTACACCATACTGGTAAAGCTCCTAAAGTTGCTATGGGTCATAACTTTGTATTACTTGCTGCTGGTGTTAATATGGTAGATTTTGCTAAAGCTGCAGTTGATGCAAAAGATAATGAATACATTCCTAAAAGTTTAGAAAAAGACATTATTGCTCATACTAAATTAATTGGTGGTGGCGAATCTACAGAAGTAGAATTTAAAGCTCCTGCTAAAGGTACTTATGACTATTTATGTTCTTTCCCTGGACATTCAGGAATTATGAAAGGTAAATTTATTGTAGAATAATTTTTATCAAGTACCTTTTAATTAAGTGTTGCTAATTTTAGCCTTATATTTAAGTTTTCAGTATTACTTTTATTGATTTTTAAATATATACTTTAATTAGCAACATTTTTTATAACTATTAGCATGCAAATAGATTATAGCATACTGATTACTTATGGGTGTATAGCCAAAAAATTAGATAAAGGAGATTTTATTTTTAAAGAAGGTACCAATGCTTATTTCTGTTATCAAGTAATTGAAGGAGAAATTAAATTATATACAACCAATAAAGTTGGTAAAGATTTAATTCAAGGAGTATTTCATAAAGGGCAAAGTTTTGGCGAACCTCCATTATTATTAAATAAAACTTATCCCAATACTGCACAAGCAACTATGCCAAGTGTAGTTGTAAAAATTGATAAAGAAAAATTTACTGCTATTGTAAAAGATTTTCCAGAATTATTAAATAATTTAATATATACCTTTGCAGAGCGAATTTATCAAAATGCATTTTTAGCTCAGATTTGGGTTAGCCATACACCAAAAGAAAAAATTGTACAGTTTTTAAATAGAGTTAAAGAAGCAAAAGAATTCAATCCTACAAAACCAATACCATATACACGACAACAAATTGCAGATTTTACAGGCTTACGTGTAGAAACTGTAATAAGAACTTTAAGACAAATGCATAATAATAAAGGATTAGTAAATATCATCAACCATAAACTCTATTTAAAATAAATGACAGTTTCTATCCCCATAAAAAAATGGTTTGTATTAGGCATATTAAGCCTTGTGTTTGTTGCATTATATGGTTCATTAATGCGTTATAAAATTGCCTTTTCTTTTCCTTTTCTCGATCAAAAAAATATTTTACATGCTCACTCACACTTTGCATTTACTGGTTGGATAAGTCATATTTTATATGCTGGTATTACATTATTATTAGCACCATTTATTTCTACAGAAAGAGCTAAAGTGTATAGAAATATTATTTACTTTAATTTACTATGTTCTTTTGGAATGTTGTTTGCATTTACATTCATGGGTTATCATATTTCTTCTATGATTTTTTCTGGATTATGTATTGTGGCATCTATTATTTATGCTTTTGTTTTTATTTCAGATGTTAGAAAATTAAAAGAAATAAGATATGCTCATGTATGGGCTGTAATTGGTTTATTATTTAATGTACTTTCTGCATTAGGTCCTTTAGTAATTGGTTATATAATGGTTACTAAAACTTCTGATTCTCGTTTATATTTAGGTTCTGTATATTATCATTTACATTTTCAATATAGTGGTTGGTTCTTTTTTGGTGGGTTAGCTATTATTATTAATATGCTGCCACAGCAATTAGCTTCTTTAAATAAACATTTTATTGTTTTGGCATCTGTAGTAATTCCCACTTTTGTACTTTCTATTCTTTGGGCTAAGCCACCTTTATGGCTTTATATACTTACAGTAATTGCTGC
>CAUJDL010000084.1 GCA_963169635.1 Bacteroidota bacterium | reverse complement strand
TCCACAATATCCCATTCCTGAACGTAAACCTCCTACAAACTGATAAACTATTTCACTTAAATTACCTTTAAATGCTACCCTTCCTTCTATACCTTCTGGTACATATTTTTTTACATCATCTTCTACATCTTGAAAATATCTATCTCCACTTCCTTGACTCATAGCTCCTAAACTTCCCATTCCTCTGTAGGTTTTAAACTTACGACCTTCGTAAATTACTGTTTCGCCTGGGCTTTCTTCTACTCCTGCAAAAACACTACCCATCATTACTACATTAGCACCTGCAGCTAAAGCTTTTACCATATCGCCTGTATAACGAATACCTCCATCGGCAATAACTGGAATATTTTTTTTCTTTAATGCATTACTAGTTTCTATAATTGCTGTAAGCTGTGGTACACCTGCACCTGCAACAATTCTTGTAGTACAAATACTACCTGGGCCAATACCTACTTTTACACAATTAGCACCTGCATTGGCTAATGCTAATGCACCTTCTGCTGTTGCTACATTACCTGCAATAATTTGTAGCTTCTTAAAATTTTTTCTTAATGCTTTTAAGGCTTCTATTACACCTTTACTATGCCCATGTGCACTATCTAATGTTACAATATCTACTCCAACACTTATTAATGCTTCGGCTCTTAACATTAAATCGTTAGTAATGCCTAAAGCTGCACCAACTAATAATCGTCCATAACTGTCTTTTACAGCATTAGGATGATTAGTAAGCTGCATAATATCTCTATAAGTAATTAAACCTACTAATATGCCTTGTTTATTTACTACAGGTAATTTTTCTATTTTAAATTTTTGTAAAATAGTTTCTGCTTTTTTAAAATCTGTGCCTTCGGGTGCTGTAATTAATTTTTCTTTTGTCATTACCTCAGTTACTTTACGTTTTTTATCTGTTTCAAAACGTAAATCTCTGTTGGTAAGTACACCTACTAATTTTTTTTGATTATCAACAATAGGAATACCACCTATTTTATTTTCTTTC
The DNA here is from genome assembly GCA_963169635.1 of Bacteroidota bacterium. GTDB lineage: Bacteria > Bacteroidota > Bacteroidia > Chitinophagales > Chitinophagaceae > UBA1930. The sequence goes on along the minus strand of CAUJDL010000084.1, from coordinate 11,661 downwards.
ATTAATTTAAGAGCATCACCAATAGTAGCTTGTGTAGTAAGTGTTACAGGGTCTATAATCATACCACTTTCGCTACGTTTTACTTTTCTTACATGTTCTGTTTGTTTTTCAATACTCATATTTTTATGCAAAATACCTAAGCCACCTTCTCTGGCTAATGCAATTGCAAGATTAGCTTCTGTTACAGTATCCATTGCTGCAGATAGCATTGGAATATTTAAAACAATATCTTTAGTAAGATGCGATTGTATATTTACTTCTCTTGGTAATACCTGACTATATGCAGGCATTAATAATACATCATCAAATGTATAACCATCTATAAACTTACGATTTAGGTGAGAAGCTGATTGTGGAGATTTTATTGTTGCCATGTGCAAAATTAACAGCATAGGCAATATGTAACAAATGAACTTTTAATTTTTATACTTATTACTATTTAATCTGCTATTAATTGAATACCTGTTTTAGTGAAATTTATTTTTTGTTGTTTATATAGTGTACCAATAGTCATTTTAAAAGTTTTTTTACTTATGCCAAAGAACTGATAAATTTCTTCTGGTAAGCTTTTATCATGATAAGGTAAATAACCATTATTTTCTTTTAATAAGCGTAATATTTTGGTGGCTTCATCTTCTGTTTTTTTATAACCTGCTTTACCTAATACTATATCTATTTTATTATCTTCTCTAATTGTTTTTACAAAGCCTTGTAGTTTATCGCCAATATTTAAGTGTTGAAAAATTTGGTTTTGATGTATTAAACCTAAATGTTGTTGATTAATGATACAACTATAACCAATTTCTGTTTGTCTGTAAATAATAATTGCTACTTCATCCATTTCTTTTACAGTAAGTTGTTCATTGTTTATATATTTTTCTATTTTTTCAGAAGCTGCAATTCGTCCTGTTTGTGCATCTTCATATATTTTTACTAAGTACCAACCACCCTCTCTCATACCTATTTTTTGTTGAGATTTTGCAACAAATAAATCTTTCATTAAACCCCAATCTAAAAATGCACCTGCAGCAGTAGTGCTTACACATTTTAATAAAACAATATCGCCTACAATGCCTTTAGGTTGTTGAGTTGTAGCAATTAATCTATTATCGCTATCATGATATATAAATACAGTAATTTGGCTACCAATTTGAATATTTTTAGGTGCAAAGCGTGTAGGTAAAAGAATACCTTCTTTACCATCATCTAAATAGAAACCAAAATCTACTTTTCTGTTGATGGTTAATGTATTAAACTTTCCTACTTGTATCATGTTTTAAAAAATATATAAAACGAAATTAGGTATTAACTATCTATCTATTACAATAGCACTGAAATTATATTACTAAATTTGATGTTTATTTTTTAATGTTTAATACTTTTTATATGTACAATAATTATTTAGCAAGTATTTTAAAACTATTTACTTATTATAAAAATTTAGGAGAAAAAACTTTTGAACAGTTACAAGATGATGCTTTGTTTTGGACATATCAAGAACAGAGTAATAGTATTGCTGTAATTGTAAAACATATATGGGGCAATATGCTTTCTCGTTGGACAGATTTTTTAACTACTGATGGCGAAAAATCATGGAGAGAAAGAGATGCAGAATTTATAAATGATATTACTACAAGAGAAGAATTACTAGAAAAATGGCAAGCAGGCTGGAGCTGTTTATTTACTGCATTAAATAATTTGCAAGAAGCAGATTTTAATACAACTGTGTATATAAGAAACGAACCACATACAGTAATTGATGCAATTAACAGACAGTTTGCTCACTATGCTTATCATGTAGGGCAAATTGTATATATAGGTAAAATGATACAACAAAATAATTGGCAACACTTATCTATACCTGCAAAAAAAATGTAGAAGTATAGTTTAAGATTGTTTGTACATTATTTCATAATATTCGTGTGCCATTCTGTTGCTATTAAATTGTACACGAACATCGTTCATTCCATTTTTCATTAATTTTCTCCAAGCATCTTTTTCTTCATAGTATAAAGGAATAATTTCATTCTCTAACATATCATACAGTTTATATAAATCGTACTGATCTTGTTCGTGAGTATTCATATTTTCATAATCTGCTTTTGGTACTACAAAACTATTGACACCATTTTTAGCAAATTCAGGAATCCAACCATCATCTGTACTACAATTTACAGCACCATTCATAGAAGCAGTAATACCACTTGTACCACTTGCTTCTCTAGGAACTCTAGGATTATTTAACCAAAGATCTGCACCTTGTTTTAATCTTCTGCTAAGTAATAATTCGTATCCTATTAATACAGATACATTTTTATATTTTTTACTTAAATGTACTAATTCATTAAACTGAGAAATAGCAGGATAATCTGCAGGATAAGGTTTGCCTGCCCAAATAATTTGTACAGGATATTTTTTATTATTAACAATACTTTCAAAACGTGCTATATCATGTGTTATCATATCAGCACGTTTATAACCTGCAAAACGCCTTGCCCATACAATCGTTAAAATATTAGGGTCAAATATTTTACCTGTTTGATCTGCTACAATTTCAAAAGCTCTTTTTTTCAAATATTGTTTTCTATCATCAATACCCCAATCGTTATTAGCATCTAAATGTCTATACAAAGGTTCATCTGACCAATAAGTAAAATTTTGTGCATTTGTAATTGCAGTAATAGGACAAATACCATGATACTTGCTCCACATTTTATTACTTACTAAACCATGTAATTGAGACACGCCATTGGCTTTTCTGGCAAATCTTAATGCTACTAAAGAATGATTAAATTGGTCATCTTCTAACCCTGTTAATCTTCTTACTTCATCTATACTTAAGCCACAGAAATAACTCATTTTCTGACATAAATAAATATCATGTTTTTCGTTTCCTGCTTCTTCAGGTGTATGTGTAGTAAAAACTAAATGCTCTCTTAAACTTTCTACACTTTTATATTTATTGGTTAATAAATAAAATGCAGCAGATATACCATGAGCTTCATTTAAATGATATACATCTGCATTAAAATTTAATTCGTCTAAAAGCTTTGCACCACCAACACCTAATAAAATAAACTGAGCAACTTTAGTAGATACATTAGCATCGTACAAACGATGTGTAATGGTTTGAGATACATAATCATTTTCGGGCAAATCGGTACTTAATAAAAATAAAGGAGCACTATTAAAAGTTTTTGGATTTAAGTACCATGCTTTTACCCAAACTGGTGTATCATGAATATTTATTTGAAAAATAATACCTGTATCTTCTAAGAAATGATAATTTTTTTCTAACCATGCTGGTTGAAGTGTTTGGTCTTGATTTCTTGTTTGATCGTAATAACCATATTTCCATAAAATACCAATACCAATCATATTTTGCTGAAGCTCATAAGCACTACGTAAATGAGAGCCTGCTAAAAAACCTAAACCTCCACTATAAATTTTTAAAGGCTGATGTATGGCAAACTCCATTGAAAAATAAGCTACTCTTGTTGCATACTGTTCACTAATTTGATAAGGAACTTGAAAATTTCTAAAATTCATAATTGCTATTCGTTAAAATTTATCTGCTTTAAATTGTATAAAAAATTAATAAGCTATAAAAGTAATGAAACAGAAAAAGTATCGTGTAAGTTATACAGCATTGTTGAAAAATAAACCCCTGCTATCAAAAGTCAAGGGTTTAATTTTTTTAAGTAAAAAGATAAAATATTATTCTGCCCAACTCATAATATAATTTTCGTTTTCTATTGCTAATGCTTCATTAGTAAGCATTAAAGGATGAAAAGTATCTATCATTACTGCTAATTCTGGAGTATCTTTTTTACCAATACTTTTTTCAATTGCACCAGGATGTGGACCATGAGGAATACCTGCAGGATGTAAAGTAATCATTCCTTTAGTTACATTTTTACGACTCATAAATTCTCCATCTACATAATATAATAACTCATCACTATCAATATTACTATGATGATAAGGTGCAGGAATAGATTGAGGATGATAATCGAATAATCTTGGTACAAAACTGCATATCACAAAATTATGTCCTTCAAAAGTTTGGTGTACTGGTGGTGGTTGATGTATTCTGCCTGTTATTGGTTCAAAATCATGAATACTAAAAGCATAAGGATAGCAACAACCATCCCAACCTACTACATCAAAAGGATGATTTGAATAATGCAAACCATACATCACACTTTTTTTCTTTGTTTTAATTAAAAAATCTCCTTGCTTATCTATAGTGGTTAAATTTTCTGGAACTCTAATATCTCTTTCACAAAATGGTGAATGCTCTAACAACTGACCATAATTACTCATATAACGTTTAGGATAACGAACAGGACTAAAACTTTCTACAATTAATAACCTGTTATTACTATCATTAAAATTTATTTGATAAATAGTACCTCTTGGAATTACTAAATAATCGCCATAGCCAAAAGCAATTTCTCCATATTGTGTTAATAGCTTACCACTTCCTTCATGAATAAAAATAACTTCATCGCCATCGGCATTTTTATAAAAATAATCTGTCATGCTTTGTTGTGGTGCAGCTAATACTACATGGCAATCATTATTAACTAAAATAGGTACACGACTTTGTAAATAATCTGCTGTTGGTTTAATATTAAATCCTTCAAAGCTGCGATGCTTCAGCATTTTTTCTTCTGCAATATTGGGTGCTACAACTACAGGCTCATCTGCTTTAATAATTTGTGTTGGTGGATGACAATGATATAAAATTGAATAATCATTACTAAAACCTTCGGTAGATACTACTTGCTCTTGATACAATGAGCCATCTTTTTTTCTGAATTGAATATGTCTTTTATGAGGAATGCTTCCTAATTTTTGATAATGAGGCATAATATTTTTTTTAAAATGATAAGAATAATTTGTTTGCTAATAAAAAATTACTTTACACTTCCGAAAGCTCTAATGTAGCTAATAGAAATACGTATTTCCATTTTCTTTTATCTATCCAATAAGTGAAATTTCTTTTCAGTGGCATAGAGTACAAATATATTAATAAATATAGAATGTTCTTTATCTTTCATACAATTACATTTGCAACAATTATGACAAAGTTTATTGATACATATAGGCATAAAGGTTTAAGAAAACAATTAACGAATAACTTAAGAGAAAAAGGTATTACAGACGAAAATGTATTAAATGCAATTAATCAAATACCTCGTCATTTTTTTTTAGATTCTGCATTTGATGAAATAGCTTATGAAGACAGAGCTTTCCCAATAGGAGAAGGACAAACAATTTCTCAACCTTACACAGTTGCTTATCAAACACAATTATTAAATATTAAAAAGAATGATAAGGTTTTAGAAATTGGTACTGGTAGTGTATATCAAGCAACAGTATTAGCAGAAATGGGAGCTTGGGTTTTTACGATTGAAAGACAAAAAAATTTATATGAAAAAAATAAAACTTTCTTTTTTAAACCAAAATATCCCAACATAAAATTTATTTATGGCGATGGGTTTGAAGGAATTCCAACATTTGCACCTTTCGATAAAATTTTAATTACTGCAGCAGCACCTTTTATTCCTCCTAAATTATTACAACAACTTAAAGTAGGAGGCTTAATGGTAATTCCTGTTGATGAAGGTGATGCTCAACGTATGCTAAGATTAACCAAACAAGCAGATGGCTCTTTAATAGAAGAATCTTTTGATTTATTTTCTTTTGTGCCAATGCTGAAAGGAAAAAATGGCTAACAAATTTTTTATTATTAATATAAAATAAAATGCTTCCTGAAAAATTTTTATCATCAATCAAAAATGTTCAGGGGCTTGATATAAAAAGTTTTGAAGCTACACATTTAGCACAAGAGCAAATTACTTCTATCAGAAAAAATCCATTTAAAAACACCACTGTTTTTTCAGAAAAAAATAATGAACAAGTACCTTGGTGTAAGCATGGAATTTATTTATCAGAAAGACCGTCATTTACTTTAGACCCCAATTTTCATGCTGGTACATATTATGTGCAAGAAGCCAGTAGTATGTTTTTATGGCATATTGTACAACAAATTTTTGGCGATGATACGCAAAAAAAAATATTAGATACTTGTGCTGCACCAGGGGGCAAATCAACTTTATTAGCAAGTTATTTTTTTGATGGTTTAGTAGTAAGCAACGAAGTAATAAAACAACGTGCTAATATTTTGGCAGAAAATATTACAAAGTGGGGAACTACTAATTGTATTGTAACTAATAACGATCCAAAACAATTTGCACCAATAAAAAATTATTTTGATGCAGTATTGATAGATGCACCTTGCAGTGGTAGTGGAATGTTTAGAAAAGATATAACTGCTATTGAAGAATGGAGTTTAGAAAATGTAAGTTTATGTAGCCAAAGACAACAAAGAATTATTGCAGATATATGGCCATCAATTCAAGAAAATGGTTTTTTAATTTACTCAACCTGTTCTTATGCTGCAGAAGAAAATGAAGATATTTTAGATTGGATATATAATAATTTTAGTGTAGAAAGTATTAAAATAAATGTGCCAGATAGTTGGCATATTGTTACTTCACAAAGCAATCAGCATAAGGCTTTTGGCTATCGTTTTTATCCAGATAAAATTAAAGGAGAAGGATTTTTTATTGCAGTAATGCAAAAAAAAGAAAGTGCAGGAAAAACAAAATTTAAACTAAATAATTTTCAGTTGCCCACCAAACAAGAACAAGCTTTTTTACAAGAGTTGGTACAACTACCTAATACATTAACATTATTTAAACATCACAACGAAATTAAAACTATACAAGCCAATTTTTTGCAAGATGTAGCTATATTATCGCAGTATTTATACATTAAAAAAGCAGGTACTATAATAGGTGAATTGAAAGGAAAAAATTTTGTACCACATCACGAATTGGCTGTTAGTATCTTAAGATTAAGTAATATTGCAACTCTTGAACTAAGCTTAGATGAAGCTTTACAGTATTTAAGAAAAAAAGAAATCAATACTACAACTAATCATAAAGGCATGGTATTGGTTACATATTTTGGTGTTGGCTTAGGATGGATAAAAGTATTGGACAACAGAATTAACAACTATTATCCAAGTGAATGGAGAATTTTAAAAAATTAATTTTATTACATTACCAATGTTTATGAAATATTCTATTTTATTTTTATTGTCATTGTTTTTTTATACAACAATTTCAGCTCAAGATAAAATTATTGTACAGGGTACTTATCCTGATATTTACTTACAACATAAAGTAGCTAAAGGAGAAACGCTGTACAGCATTAGCAGATTATATAATTTTTCTCCTGCACAATTTGCAAAACAAAATGGTATAGCAGATAATGAAATTTTATTTGTAGATAAGATTTTAAAAATTGCCTTAGCAAAAAATAATTTTTCACAAGATGGGCAAGGTGCAGATGATGAAGTTTTAATACCTGTGTACCATATTTTACAACGTGGAGAAACTTTATTTAGAGTTGGTCAGAATTATGGAAAAATAAGAATAGATTTTTTAAGAGAGTGGAATAATTTAACTAATGATGTAGTAAGACCAGAACAAAGATTAGTTATTGGCCATTTAAAAGTAGATAAAAAATATGCTTCTATAGTATATGATAGAATTATTAATGAAGCTACCAGCGAAAATAATGTAGCTACTAACGAAACTACAACAACTGAAACTACAGAAGAAACACCAACTAAAAAACCACAAGAAGAGCCTACACCAACACCTGTAACAATGGGTAGCGATGATGAAGGTTTGTTTGTATCAAGCTATGCCGTTAATACAAAAAATATGCAAATAAAAACAGGTAGTGCTGCTACATTTAAATCTACCAGTGGTTGGGTTGATAGAAAATATTATGTATTAATAAATGATATTCCAGCTGGAACTATTGTAAGAATTACAGCTAATAATAACAGAAGTATTTGTGCCAAAGTTTTAGGTGAATTACCTGAAATGAAAGAAAATAAAAATTTAGTTTTACGTATTAGTAATGCAGGTGCTGCAGTATTAGGTATATCAGATGCAAGGTTTGATGTAAAAATTACTTATCCTAAATAATCTTTATTTTTTCAACCATTTTATTGGCTTTGGCAATACATTATAATGCCATAAAAAATAAGACTGATTAATAGCACCAAACTTTTCATAAAATTTTTTTACACCAAGAATATCGCTTCCTTCAAAATCAAAAATCATGTTTTGGTCGGCAAGCTCAAGTAATAAATGGTGGTATAAAAAATAATTACTTTCTGTTTTTCTGCCTGCTTCAGAAGTAGTGTTTAAAATATTGTAATAGCGTTTATTATCTTTCATTAATAACACAATACTCATTAATTCATTTTCTTTATTTACCACTTTTCTAATTAAAATATTACCTGTTTTTTGAAGTGCTAAAAGTAGTTGCAGAAAATTAGTATAATCTTTAGCAGTTACATGAGGCATATTGTTTTTATTATATGCTTTATATAATGTTAATACCTCTTTTACATTGTTACTTTCTTTGTATTGAAAGTTTTGTTTATTAGCTTTTGTAATGCTATAAACAATTGTTTTTTTATAATCTTTTTGTATTGCGTTAAAGCTTTTGTTTAAATGAATAATAAAATTTTGTAAAGGCTTTACCTTATATTTTTTTGCAAAACTTGTTTGATGAAAGTTGATATTAAATGAGCCATATTTTACAAACTGCTGAATTTTTTTTATTACATCGGCAGTTATATTTTTTTCGTTGCCTATAAAACCTAACTGTTGCATAAAAGCAGGTGTATAAGCATATTGAATACCTAATTTTTGCTTAATTGGAATGGGAAAAATAGTTTCATAATTATTAATTACTACACCAAACCATTTAACACAAAGCGTATTTAAGTAAATACTTTGAGCATATATTAAACCATGAGTATTTGCAGCAACACAAGCATCCCATTTAGAAAAATTTATTTTATCTGATGCTAATATTTCTATGCTTTGTACTGCCATAGTTATAAAGGAATTCTTCTGTCTAATTTATTTATTTGTAGTTGTTGAATATCTATTGAAAAAGAAATATTTTTCCAAAACTTTTTATTGCCTAATGTTGAATTAAAATAATCTTTATACACTTTGCTGTATAAAATTGGTACATAAATATTTACTAATCCTTTTGCAAAAGAAAGTTGCAAGCCTGCATCGTATAAAAATTTTCCTGTTGCAGGATTTTCATTCCATGCATCTGCATAAGTACCAATATCTACAAAAAATTTGAGAGGTATTTTTATAGGTAAAGCACTTAAAATATTAATAGCATCTGGTATATCGCCATTAAAATTAAAGGCCATTAACCAATTATCTGTTTTACCAATTTTATTACTTAATAAATCTGTTCTAACTTTAAAAAATCCATCACGTTGCATAATTTGTTGGTTTTGCCAACCTTCAAATTCATTTCTACCAATAAAATAATTGCTATAAGTATAATCTTCATAACCTTTAGCACCACTCATGTTTAAATGAAATCTGTCTGTTTCGTATTGTTTGGTAAAAGTTTTGTCTGTTGTATAAAAAAACTTTCCTGCAAAAAATCTTGCATTAATACCACCTTTTCTATTTTTATAATTAAAGAAAATGTTGGCAGTAAAACCTGCACGTACAAAGTTTTTACCTTGATCTATAGTAAGATTATATTCATAAGGATATAAAACCCTGTTATCTAAAGAAGTAATACTAAGCCTATTAATATAAGTATGTGTTGTAGTTTTTTCTACTACATCATTACCTAAAACTGTTTTAAATAATAATCCATTTTCTGTTAAGTTAATATGCTTTGCATTAAATATCCAACGCTGTGTACTTCTTACATCATTTTTATATAAAGTAAGTTTTACAGTAGGTGTAAATTTTATTACTTGTTGTTGAATAGTAGGTGCATTAGTAGGTTTAAAATTATCCATCGTAAACTTCATACTATTTAAAGAAAATTGCCACCAAGATTTTCTATTAAATACATGATAACTAGTATGAGCAATATAATTTAATTTTTTACTGCCAAAAGCATACATAGGAGCTACAAAAAACTGAAAATTATTAATAGGTAATTGATAGTTATGTATAAATGCACCAATAGAAATTTTATCGTAATAATTATAACCAACAATTGGAGCAATACCTATATAATTATATTGTTCAGTATTTTTTAATGAGCCAATAAAAACAGGTTTTATTTTTCTTTTGTTAGTAAACTTATTGATTGTGGTAGTTGAATGTAATTGATTAAATAAAGGAGTTAAGTTTTGGCCAGTTGTATTTTCAATACTTTGTTTAAAATCGTTAGGATAAGGGTGTTTAAATTTCCATGATTGATAGTACTGTTGCATAGCTTTATCAAAAGCATCAGTACCTAATTTTTTTTCTAATTCTTTCATCCATAAACTACCATTTTCATACACACTTAAAAAATAATTTATTTCGCTATAAGCAATACTAATGGTATCTATTGGTTGGTCTTTTTTAATTTTTGCAAAACTGTTTATAATTGTTGGAACAATACTTTTTTCAGCATAAAAGTTAGAGCTTTTTTTAATCTTTGGTTGATAGTTATTATTAATATACCTTTTTTGATAATAAGTATTCATGCCTTCATCCATCCAAGCATGGTCTCTTTCATTATTTGCTAAAACACCATAAAACCAATTATGTCCTATTTCGTGTACAATTACTTCATCTAAACTTATATCACTAGAATTAGAAGTGATAATTGTTATTGTTGGATATTCCATACCACCACTAAAATCATTTTCATCACCTGCTACTACAGAAAGTGTATTATATGCATAATCACCAATCCATTTACTATAATTTTTTATTCCTCTTTTACTGTAAAGCATACTGTTTTGCCAGTTGCTAATTTGTTGAGGATAATAGAAATTAAATACATCTACAGTTTTAGAAGGTAGTACTACTGTATCGTATTGCACAATAAAATCTTTTGATGCAAACCATGCAAAATCATGACAGTTTTCTTGTTTAAAATTAAGAGCAACTAATTGCGATGTAGTATTTTTTTTAGTAACAGTTTTTGTATTTTTTGATGCAGATTTTTTTAATTCTTTTTGTTTTTGTTCATAAGTTAAATATGCTGATTGTTGAGTAGATTTTTGCGTGCCTAAAGTTTTCAGTTGTTGTAATACATCTTTATTTTGTAATTCGCCTGTGGCAGCAACCATATAATTTTCTGGTAAAATAATTTGTACATCGTAGTTGCCAAATTCGCTGTAAAACTCTCCTTGATCTAAGTAAGGCATTGGATGCCATCCTTTAGCATCATAAACAGCAGGTTTAGGATACCATTGTGTAATGCTAAAACTATTTTCATTAACCCCTAATCTAGAAAAAATTTTAGGCAGTTTTACAAAAAAAGGTGTAGTAATAATAGCAGTACTATGAGGGGCTAAAGGTGTTGGAAGTAAAAGTTTAATAACATCTTCGTATAAATGATGAGGTTCTGTAAAAGCAGTAATATCATTTACTTTAAAATTTAATTGATTAATATAGCCTCTATCATCATCATTACTAAAATAAAATTTTGTAGAGCCATTTTCTAAAGATAGTTTAGCAAAAGCCGATCTATCATTTTTATATGCATTAGGCCATAAATGAAACCATATAT
>CAUJDL010000083.1 GCA_963169635.1 Bacteroidota bacterium | reverse complement strand
CCTGCATAACCCGGCATGGTACTACTTTCTCTTTTGCCTAAAGGTGTTTCAATCCAAGATGTAATATTGGCTAAAGGACCTTCACCATCAGGGCCTGGTTTATAAGTATCTACATGAGGTAGCTCTAATGGTAATTGATTTTCGTTTAGTGATTGTGCTATTCCATTTTGCCAAATGATAGGAAAAGGTTCGCCCCAATATCTTTGTCTGCTAAAACCTGCATCCCTCATTTTATAATTAGTTTTTCTTATACCAATACCTAATGCAGCTAATTTTTCTATAGCAATATTAACTGCCTCTTGCATGGTTAAGCCATTTAAAAAATCGCTGTTAGATAATATAATATCTTTAGCAGCATTGGCTTCGTTGCCATTAAAATGATTGCCTAAAATATTGGTAATAGGAATATTAAAATGTTTAGCAAATTTAAAATCTCTTTCATCGCCACAAGGCACAGCCATTATTGCACCTGTACCATAGCCTGCTAAAACATATTCACTAATCCAAACAGGAATTTGCTTTTGTGTAAAAGGATGAATTGCATAAGCACCAGTAAATACACCTGAAATATTTTTTTCTGCTTGTCTTTCTCTATCACTTCTGCTTTTTACATAAGTAATATATTTTTCTACTGCTATTTTTTGTTCTTCTGTAGTAATATTTTGAATAATAGATAATTCAGGTGCAAGTACCATAAAATCTACTCCAAAAATTGTATCTGGTCTGGTAGTATAAACTTTAATTGTTTGCTGAGAATTAGCAATGGTAAAATCTATTTCTGCACCTTCACTTTTGCCAATCCAGTTGCGTTGCATTTCTTTCATGCTATCGCTAAAATCTACTTTATTTAAGCCATCTAATAATCTATCTGCATAAGCAGTAATTCTTAAATACCACTGACGCATTTTCTTTTTTACAACAGGATGTCCACCTCTTTCGCTAACACCATTAATTACTTCATCATTTGCTAAAACAGTACCTAAAGCTTCGCACCAATTAACTTCTCCAACAGAAGAGTAAGCTAAACGGCTTTTCATTAAATAATTTTCTTTTTCGGCAGTTGAAAAATTATTCCATTCTGTAGCTGTAAAATCTTTACAACCAATGGTAGCATATTGTTTTATTAAATTTTCAATAGGCTTTGCTTTATTTTCTTGTGTGCAGTAATAACTATTAAATAGTTGTAAGAAAATTTTTTGTGTCCATTGATAATATGTAGGATCACTGGTTTGTACTTCTCTACTCCAATCGTAACAAAAACCTATTTTATCTAACTGACTTTTAAAAGTGGCAATATTTTGTTGTGTAGTTTTTGCAGGATGCTGACCTGTTTCAATAGCATATTGCTCTGCAGGTAATCCAAAACTATCAAACCCCATTGGGTGTAATACATTAAAGCCTTTTAGTCTTTTATATCTTGCATAAATATCGCTAGCAATATAGCCTAAAGGATGACCAACATGTAAACCTGCACCACTGGGATAAGGAAACATATCTAATACATAATACTTAGGTTTAGTACTATTATTACTTACTTGATAAGCATTTGTATTTTTCCAATGCTGTTGCCATTTTTTTTCTATGTTACCAAACTTATATTCCATTACTTAACACAGTGTTTGAAATTTATATCAAAAATATTTAAAACTATTTATGCTGATTATTTTTAGCCCCAACAAAGAACAGAACTTTGAATGGAGCGTCGCCGTCAACAGTTAAATTTTTATACTACTGCTGGTTACCAAAAAAAAATTATCTGTATAACCTTAAAGTTTTTATAAACTTTATACACACAGCAAGTATATATTGTGGCAAATGTAAGTGTTTGCATACATTTGTTTGCATAAAGTAAAATCATGTCAACAGTAGGTAAAGCATCTTTAAAAAGAGGACGTCCCAGCTATATTTACAGTATTGTAGGTGTGGCTTTAGTATTACTTATGATGGGTATTGTAGGTTGGATGTTTTTGAATAGTAAATCGATGGCTAAAGTGTTTAAAGAAGATGTAAAGATTAGTGTGTACCTACGAACAATGAATAAAGATACTATTAGCCAAATACAACAATATATTGCTATACAACCTTATGCTAAAGATGTAAGATATATTGATAAAGAAGAAGCAAAGAAAATTTGGAATGCAGAAAATAATGAAGATTGGGCTTTATTTTTAGATGTAAATCCACTACCAGAAAGTATTGATTTTTTTGCTAAAGCAGATTATGTAAACAGAGATAGTTTAGAAATAATTCAGAAAAATATTTTTACAGCATTTCCTTATCAAATTACAGAAGTAAATTATCCGCCAGTATTAGTAAATAATTTAGATGCTAAAGCAAAACAATTAGGATTAATAATTTTAGTGGTAGCTATTATTTTATGTGTAGTAGTAATTATTAGTATTGACAACACTATAAAGCTTGCCATGTTTAGTAATAGATTTTTAATAAAAACTATGCAAATGGTAGGTGCTACAAGAAGCTTTATAGCAAAGCCTATGAATATTAGAGCTGTAATAAATGGCTTAATTAGTAGTGCCATTGCAGTAGCACTTTTATTTATTTTAATTATGTGGAGTGAAAGCTATTTTCCTGAAATGAAAAAAATTAGGGATGTAAAACTTACAGCTTTACTTTTTGCTAGTATCTTTTTATTTGGTGTAGCTATTAGTGTTTATAGTACACATAGAAGTGTATTAAAATACTTGAAAATGAAATTAGATGATTTGTATTAATCATCGTCATTAGATTTTATTCAGTTACTTATTGAGGTTTTTTCACAGAGTACATAAAGAGACTCTGTGATGACATTAAAACGCTGCGTACACTTAAATATCGTTTGAATATTTAGTTTAAAAATAAAACCAACCTAATAATACGTTAGGGAAAATTCCAAAGAAGATGATAGCTATAATGGTTAGTATTAAACCTAATTTAAAACCTGTAGTTACATCAGCAACTTTAGCATCGCCATCTTTAAAATACATAGCTTGTATTACTCTAAAATAATAGTACACACTAACAGCAGCAAATACAACACCTAAAATCGTTAGAAAAAGTCCAATATTACCACCATTTTTAAGTACAGCAGCTAACATATAATATTTAGCAAAAAAACCAACTGTTAAAGGAATACCAGCTAATGATAAAAGAAAAACAACATTGGCAAATGCAAGTAAAGGTTGTGTTTTTGCCATACCATTATAACCATCTAAAGTATAATCATCCATTTTTGCAAGTATTGCAAATAAGCCAATAGTAGCTAAACAATATGCTGCAGTGTAAATTAAAATTCCTTCTTTAGCATAATCGTTTTGAGCATATAATGCAAACATCATAAATCCTGCATGTGCTATACTAGAATATGCCAACATACGTTTTACACTTTGCTGAAATACTGCAGTAATATTACCAATTACTAAAGTGGCAATTATTACAAGAGCAGTAACCATTTTCCATAAATAATGAAGCTCTACTGCTTTTAAGAAAAATAAATTAATGAGTGCAATAAATCCAGCAGCTTTTACAATTGTAGCCATAAAAGATGCAAATGCACTTGGTGCACCATCATAAACATCTGGAGCCCAAAAATGAAAAGGTGCAGCAGATACTTTAAATAACATTGATGCAAATACAAATAATAACCCTATAATTTCTAATAAAGGTGTTGGCATTACTTTGGTAAAAGAAAGTTCATTATCTGTAAGCTTTAATGCTTGAATATCAAAACTGCCACTTGCACCATATAAGAATGTAATACCCATTAACATAATGCCTGTAGAAAAAGCTCCCATTAAAAAATATTTTAAAGAAGCTTCGTTACTTTTTAAATTCTTTTTGGCAGAGCCTGTAAGAATATATAATGGAATAGACATAATTTCTACTCCTAAAAACATCATTAATAAATTATTGAATGATGAAAGAATACTTACACCACAAAGCACAAAAAATATTAATGCAAAATAATCAGCAGCATAGTTGCCTGTTTTTACAATTTCATTACCACTTAAAATAACAAAAATGGTAGTAGCTGCTATGGCTAATGTGTTAAAGAAATATCCAAACTTATTAAAAGCCAACATACCTTTTGTATCTATATTAATAGAAAACAAGTTGTAAGTATCTACAATATTTGCTGTTAATAAAAACAATAATGCTATTAAAGCAATATTTTTGATTACTTGCTTATTGGTGGTTAAAATACTTGTAAACATCAGTAACACACCCATTAAAGCTGAAATTATAATTGCATTCATAAAAGCCTAATCTCTTTAATTGTTTATTTGCCTGTTATAAATAATACAGTGTCTTTAGTTAAATCTATTAATGGTTGAGGGTAAATACCAAAAGCAATAATGATAATTGCTAATATAGCTAACACCCATTGTACATTAATAGAAGCTTCTTGAGCATTTTCTGTAACAGAAACTGTATTGCCATAAAATATTTTTTTCATTGTATTAAACGAGTATGCTGCTACCAAAATAATACATGTACCAGCCACTACTGTTAAATAAATATTGTATCTAAATAAACCACCTAACATTAAAAACTCTCCTATAAATGAACTGGTAAGTGGTAATGACACATTTGCTAAAATCATGATTAAAAAAAGCATAGCAAGTACAGGAGCTTTTTGTGCTAAGCCTCCTAATTCACTAAACTTTCTTGTGCCAGTTTTAAGTTCTACTACTTCTGCTACAATCCATAAACCCATTACATTAATACCATGACTAAACATTTGTAGCATTACACCTTTTAAGCCAACACTGTTCATAGAAAATATTGCAGCACACATTAAGCCAAGGTGTGCAATAGAAGAATAAGCTATTAGCCTTTTTACATCATCTTGCTTTATAGCAATGAGTGATGCATATACCATACCTATTACAGAAAGTATAATAATAAATGTAGCATTAGATTTAACTGCTAAAGGGAAAATTGGTACTATCCATCTTATAATTGCAAAAACACCCATTTTAACCATGATAGCACTTAACACAATAGTTGCTGCAGTTGTAGATTGTTCGTACGTATCTGGCTGCCATGTATGAAAAGGAAAGATGGGCATTTTAATAGCAAATGCAATAAAGAATAACCAAAATACAAAGTTTTGTTGCTTAGCAGATAATTGTAAAGCATAAAAATCTGACATAGCAAAACTATGATGTGGTGTTAAATAATATAAATAGATAATGCCTATCAGCATTAATAAAGAACCTAAGAAGGTATATACAAAAAATTTAAAAGTTGCAGCAATACGTTTTTCGCCACCCCATGTACTACATAAAAAATAAATAGGTATTAATGCTAACTCCCAAAAGAAATAAAATAATAAAGCATCAGCAGCAAGAAAAACACCCATTAATCCAGCTTGGCTTAATAACATTAAACCATAAAAACTATGGGCATTTTTATATTCATTTTTATAAGTAGCTATTAAGATAGCAGGAAAAGCAATAGCTGTAAGTAAACACAAAATTTTAGACATTCCATCCATAGAAGTGGTAAATCTGCTACCTAAAGTTGTTATCCAATTTACATCAAAGTTTAAGTAGCTGCTTTTATTAAACACTAATATGCCTAATAGTGTAATAGTTAATACACTTAATGAACTTAATACAGCCCATAACTTATTTGCCTGATTGCTTTTAATAAAAAAAGACAATATACCTGCAATAAGTGGAATTAATATAAGTAATGCCGAAATCATAATATTTTTCTAATGCTTAATAAAATAGTTTAGCTACTAATTTTAATATAGATGAATCATAAAACCATAATAAAATAAAAACAACCATTGTTAATACCATTATCATAATATAGCTTGCCACCTGACCATTTTGCAACAATCTTAATTGTCTTGCTGCATATTGTATAAAGACACCTATATTATTTACAATACCATCTATACCAGATTTTTCAATAATATTTTTTAAGAATGTAGCTAATGCTAAAACTGGTTTTACAATGATAGCATCGTACAACTCATCTACATACCATTTATTTGCTAATGTTTTACCTAAACCTGTAGGCTCATTTAAAGAAGGGTTTTTACTAAACTTGTTGATAGCATATAAAATTGCTACAACTGCAAGAGCAATTGTAATACCCATTAATAAATACTCTGTACTATGTTCTAAATGCAAGCCTTTTTCTGTAGTAAGTACAGGAGCTAAAAAATGATGTAATTGATGACTACCACCTAAAACATTAGGTACACCAACAAACCCTGCAACAACACTAAAAAATGCCAAAATAATTAATGGAATAGTCATTGTTTTTGGGCTTTCGTGTATATGATGTTCTTGCTCTGCTGTACCTCTGTATTTGCCTAAGAAAGTAGTAGCATATAAACGGAACATATAAAATGCTGTAAGCATAGAAGTAGCAACACCTACAACCCAATAAACAGGATTTTTAGCATAAGCAGCAGCTAAAATTTCGTCTTTAGAAAAGAAGCCACTAAAAGGTGGAATACCTGCAATAGCAATACATGCTAATAAAAAAGTAATATGTGTGATAGGCATTTTCTTTTTTAAGCCTCCCATATTTCTTATATCTTGTTCATGATGTAGTGCATAAATTACAGAGCCTGCACCTAAGAATAAAAGTGCTTTAAAAAATGCATGTGTCATTACATGAAATACAGCACCTGTATATGCCCCTACACCTAAAGCTAAAAACATATAACCTAATTGGCTAACTGTAGAGTAAGCTAAAACTTTTTTAATATCGTTTTGTTTAAGAGCAATGGTAGCACTAAAAAATGCAGTAGCAATACCAATAATAGCCACAATATGTTGTGTAACCTCACTTAAATGATAAAGCACATTGCTACGAGCTATCATATAAATACCTGCAGTAACCATTGTTGCAGCATGTATTAATGCACTAACAGGTGTAGGACCAGCCATTGCATCTGGCAACCAAGTATATAAAGGTATTTGTGCACTTTTGCCTATAGCACCTACAAATAATAAAAGTGTAATAATAGTAGCATCTGTTGATGATAGTTTAGCTAAAACTTCTGCTGAAAAAACTTCGCTATAAGATACTGTACCTACTTTTAATAATAACCAAAAGATTGCTAATAAAAAACCTAAGTCGCCAATACGATTCATTACAAAAGCTTTATTAGCTGCATAATTATACTGATTGTTTTTAAACCAAAAACCTATAAGTAAATAAGAGCAAAGTGCTACACCCTCCCAACCTATATACATAATTACATAGTTTGCTCCCATTACTAATAGTAACATAGAGAAAACAAATAAGTTTAGGTAAGCAAAATATCTTGCATAATGGTCTGGTGTTTCTTCTTTCATATATGCTGCAGAATATAAATGAATAAGAAAACCAATACCTGTAATAATTAATAAGAATAAAGATGATAATTGATCTATCTGAAAAGCAAAATCTATTTTAAAAATTTCTACATTAATAAAAGTAAAAGCAGTAAAAACTTTTCCGCCAGTTGCTTTTACATCAAAAAATAAAATAACACTAATAATAAAAGATAAAAGAATAGCTCCACTACCTATGGTAGCTATCATTAGTTTTGATAAAAATTTTCGTCCTAAGCCATTAATTAAAAAACCTATTAATGGTAACAGTGGTACTAAATAAATCAAATTGCTCATAAAATATTTTTTCTTTCTAAGAAGAAAGTTTTTAGTTTTTTAACCTATTTAAAAAGTTGATATCTACTGATCTGGTATTTCTATATAACATTACAATTATTGCTAAGCCAACACTTACTTCTGCAGCAGCTACAACCATAATAAAGAATACAAATAATTGTGCTTCTATTCCATTTGTAGCAGCAGGGTTTGCAGCATAAGCTATTTTTTGGTGCATTTGCGAAAATGCTACTAATAAAAGGTTGGCAGCATTTAACATTAACTCTATACACATAAAAACAATGATGGCATTTCTACGTGTTAGTACACCAATAATACCAATGCTAAATAATGCTAATGCTAAGTATATATAATATTGTATAGGCATAAACCCAATTTATTTTTTATGTTTTTTAATTAATCTTTTTTACCAATTATTACAGCACCTACCATTGCACTTAAAAACAATACACTACTTATTTCAAATGGTATTACATAATCTGTAAATAATGTTTTACCCAAAGTTTCTATTAAACCAATGCTTCCTTTACCCATTAATGTAGCTTTATTAGCTAACTCTGCAGAGCCTGTTTGTGCATTATAAATTACATTACTTACACTTATTAAAAAACAACCACCAGCAATAGTACCTGCTAACTTCATCCAAATATTTTTCTTTGGTTCTGTTTCTTTATTTAAGTTTAAAAGCATAATAACAAAAAGAAATAAAACCATGATAGCTCCTGCATAAACAATTAAATTTACAATGGCTAAAAATTGTGCATTTAATAAAACATAATGACCTGAAATAGCAAAGAATACCAATATTAACCATAATACACTGTGTACTGGGTTTTTGCTAAGTATTACCATGAGTGCACTAAAAAGTGTAAGAGCACTTAAAAACCAAAATAATATTTGTACTAAGTTCATAATTTAATTGCTATAATGCTACTGTTTATTTAATTATTTTTTCTTTTTATCGTCTATTAAACCTTTTGCTTTTGCAAATGCTTCTGGTTGTGTTGTTGGATTTGGAATTAATAAATCTTCTTTATTATAAATCATTCCTTTACGATGATAATTTGTTGGTGTAAATGTGTGTGAAAGATAAATAGCATCTTTAGGACATGCTTCTTCGCACAAGCCACAAAAAATACAACGCAACATATTTATTTCGTATTTAGCTGCATATTTTTCTTCTCTATATAAATGTTCTTCATCTGGTAATCTTTCTGCTGCTTCCATACTAATTGCTTCTGCAGGACAAGCTACAGCACATAAACCACAAGCTGTACATCTTTCCCTGCCTTCTTCATCTCTGTTTAAAATATGTAAGCCTCTATATGCTGTGCCAACTTCTCTTTTTTGTTCTGGATATTTTATAGTTGCTTTCTTTTTAAAAAAATGTTTAATAGTAATAAACATGCCTATTAAAATATTCCATATATACAAACGTTCTATAAAATTCAAAGGACTTCTATCAACTGCCTTTGCTCTGTTTGTAAATTGTATTTGACTCATTTCTAAAAAATATTTTTATTAAACATCTATGTTCTTTTATAAAAATTTATTTATGTCTAAACATTGTGTTTAATAGGTTTTAATTATTTTATTTATTTAACCACAATATCAATGCTGCTGTAATTAACATATTAGCCAATGCTAATGGTATTAATTTTTTCCAACCTAAATGCATTAATTGGTCAAAACGAAAACGAGGCACTGTCCAACGTATCCACATAAAAACAAATACAAGGAAAAATGCTTTAGCTAATAAACTTAAAAAGCTTAATAATGCTACCCAATTTTGACCTATTTGTGCTGCTAAGTTTGTTTCATTAACAAAAGGAATATCGTAACCACCCAAAAATAAAGTTGACATAAGAATACAACTCATAAACATATTAATGTATTCTGCAAAAAGGTAAAAGCCTAATTTCATACTTGAATATTCTTGATGGTAGCCAAAGTTTAATTCACTTTCTGCTTCTGGTAAATCAAAAGGTGTTCTATTACATTCTGCTAATGCACAAGTAAAAAACACTAAGAAGCCTAATGGTTGATACCAAATATTCCAACCTCCAAAACCTCCTAAAGCTCCTGCCATTTGTTTATTGACAATAACACTCATTTGTAAAGAACCAGACATCATTAAAACAGCAATTAATGCTAAGCCCATAGCTAATTCATAAGAAATCATTTGCGATGCTGCACGTAAGCCAGATAATAATGAAAATTTATTGTTAGATGACCAAGCACCTATCATAATACCATAAACACCTACACTTACTACAGCAAAAATGTATAATACACCAATATTAATATCTGCTACTTGTAAGCCTACTGTTCTTCCTCCAATTTCTAAAGATGTACCCCAAGGAATAACAGCACTAGTAAGCAATGCTGTAATCATAGCTAATGTTGGACCTAATACAAATAAATATTTAGATGATGCATTAGGAATAATTTCTTCTTTAAAAAATAATTTACCACCATCAGCTAATGGTTGTAAAATTCCAAAAGGTCCTGCTCTATCTGGTCCTATTCTATCTTGAATGTATGCAGCAACTTTACGTTCTCCATAAGTTTCGTACATAGCTATAATTAAGCATAGTGATACAATAACAGCTATTAAAACTAATTTTTCTATAATAAACCACCAGTCTATTGTTAATAAAAACAAATTCATAAATAGTTACTCTTTATTTTCAATTAATTTATTAAAAGTTTTACTTGTTGCTGGTCCATTTATTTTACTTAGTTTAATAGATGGATCATTTACTTCACTTACATCATGAATATCCATTAATAATTTTGGATTTCTGCCCATTACATCTGGTATCGTTTCTTTTGGCTTTAGCATATTGATATAATGGTTAACACTTTTAATTGAATGACGAGAAACATTTGTTGGTCCTTCAATTACCCAATCATTGGTATTCTTTTTTTCAAATCTACATTCATTACAAATCCAGCCAACAGTACCATCTTCATAAGTTTGTACTTCGCCCCATTGATCTTTACGAGCTGTAACACGTAATACATCATCGCCTCTTTTCCATAAAGTTACTTTTCCACAACATTTATCACAATCTCTATGAGCATCTTCAGGACGAGTAAACCAAACCCTATTTTTAAAACGAAATGTTTTATCTGTTAATGCACCTACAGGACAAACATCTATTACATTACCAATAAAATCGTTGGTTAATGCTTTTTCTATATGAGTAGCAATTTCTGAGTGATATCCTCTATCAAGTACACCATGTTCTCTTTCTTTGGTTAATTGATCTGCAGCAAATACACAACGATAACACATAATACAACGTGTCATGTGTAATTGAATATATGGACCAATATTATGTTTTGTAAAAGTTCTTTTAGGAAAATCTAAACGAGAACCACCTTCGCCATGACCAAAACTTAAATCTTGTAAATCGCATTCACCTGCTTGATCGCAAACAGGGCAATCTAATGGATGATTAATTAATAAAAATTCTACAACACCTTGACGTGCATGTAATGTTCTTTCACTGGTAATATTTTTTACTTCCATGCCATCCATTACAGTAGTTCTGCAACTTGCTACTAATTTAGGCATTGGACGAGGGTCTTTTTCTGAGCCTTTACTTACTTCTACTAAACATGTACGACACTTACCACCACTTTCTTTTAAAGGAGTATAATAACACATGGTAGGAGGTACAACATCTCCACCAATCATTCTTGCAGCTTGCAGAATGGTAGTACCAGGTGCAACTTCTATAGCAATATTATCTATTGTTACAGTAAATTTTTTTGGTGCTTCCTTTTTTATTTCTTCTGACATAACTTTTAATATCTTAATGTTTTTTTATTGCACTACAGGAAGAGGATCTGCATAATGTGCTAATCCAAAATTTCTTGTTTGTGCTTCTGCTGCATGAGTTATATGCCACTCAAACTCATCTCTAAAATGACGAATTGCAGCAGCTACAGGCCATGCAGCAGCATCGCCTAATGGACAAATTGTATTACCATCTATATTATATTGAATATGCCATAGCAAATCAATATCACTCATTTTGCCTTGTCCTTTTTCTAAACGTTGAAATATTTTATCCATCCAACTTGTACCTTCTCTACAAGGTGAACACTGACCACAACTTTCATGACGATAGAAGTGTGCTAATGTTGCTGTATGTTTTACAATACATTGGTCTTCGTCTAAAACTATAAAACCTCCACTACCCATCATAGAGCCTGAAACAAAACCTCCATCATTTAAACTTTCATAGTTCATATAACGAGTTTCGCCTTTGGCTGTTTTTAATAAAAGATTAGCAGGTAAAATTGGTACTGAAGAGCCGCCTGGAATACAAGCTTTTAATCTTTTACCATTTTTTATTCCACCACACCATTCATCGCTATAAATAAATTCTTCTACCGAAATAGTCATATCAATTTCATAAACACCAGGCTTATTAATATTGCCACATGCAGAAATTAATTTTGTACCTGTAGAACGACCTACACCAATTTTTGCATATTCTTCTCCAGTAATATTAATAATAGGTACAACTGCTGCAATAGTTTCTACATTATTTACAACTGTGGGTCTGTTCCATAAACCTTGTACAGCAGGAAAAGGAGGTTTAATACGAGGATTACCTCTTTTGCCTTCTAAAGATTCTATTAAAGCAGTTTCTTCTCCACAGATATAAGCACCTGCACCACGTTGTACATAAATATTACAATCAAATCCAGTACCTAAAATATTTTTTCCTAACCAACCATTATTTTTTGCTTCTTGAATTGCTTGTTCTAAAATATCTACAATCCAAGCATATTCTCCACGTATATAAATGTAAGTATTATTGCTTCCTAAAGCATAAGATGCTATCAGTAAACCCTCAATTAGTAAATGAGGAATAAACTCCATTAAATATCTGTCTTTAAAAGTACCAGGTTCACTTTCATCTGCATTACAAACTAAATGACGAGGTATGCCTTCTGGTTTTGCTAAAAAACTCCATTTTAAACCAGTAGGAAAACCAGCACCTCCACGACCACGTAAGCCACTTTTTTTCACTTCTTCAACAATAGCATCTGGGCTCATTGTTTTTAAAGCTTTTTCTGCAGCACGATAGCCTCCTTCTCTTTTATACACTTCGTAAGTACGAATGCCTTCTACATGAACTTTATCTAATAATAATTTTATGCTCATACTTTCAGTTTACAAATTGCTTTTTTAAAAAACTAATTTGTTCTATTTTTTAATTATTTACACTTGCACTTTTACTACACTCTTCTATAATTGTATCTATTTTTTCTTTGGTTAAATGTTCTTTATAATGTTTTCCTAATTGCATCATTGGTGCATAACCACAAGCTCCTAAACATTCTACAGTTTTTAAAGTAAATAATCCGTCTTGTGTAGTTTCGCCAACACCAATATTTAATTTGTCTTTGATATAATTAATAATTTCATCACTTCCTTCAATCATACATGGCCCAGTTTGGCAAACTTCAAAAACATATTTGCCTACAGGTTTAGTATTGTACATTGAGTAAAAAGTAGCTACTTCATACACTTCTATTTTAGTGAGGTTTAAGATAGATGCTACATAATCCATTGTTTCTACACTTAACCATCCACCAAAAGACTCTTGTGCTAAATGCAAGATAGGTAGCAAAGCACTTTTTTGTTTTCCTTCTGGATAACGTGCAATAATTTCTTGCACTTTATTCATTGTATCTTGTGAAAACTGTACAGCCATTTTATTTGTCTATTTTTAATTGATGATATAATTGCTTTATAGCATCAATTTGCTTTTTTAATTTTTATTTTAAAAAGTTATGCATCCATTTCTCCTGCAATTAAGTTTAATGATGACATTACAATAACTGCATCACTTAACAAACCATCTTTTACCAACTCTTCAAAAGCTTGATAATAAATAAAACATGGACGTCTAAAATGCAGTCTGTAAGGGCTTCTTCCACCATCACTAATTAAATAATAACCTAACTCTCCATTTGCTGCTTCAATAGAATGATAAACTTCTCCTTTAGGCATATTTATTTCGCCATAAATAATTTTGAAATGCCATATCATTTGCTCCATCTTAGTATATACATCTTGCTTTTCTGGCAAATAATATTCTGGAACATCTGCATGAAAAACAGTAGCATCTTTACCTTTTAAATCTGCTAGTTTATTCATAGCTTGTTTTATAATACTTAAGCTTTGCCACATTTCTTGATTACGTACTAAAAATCTATCATAACAATCGCCTGTAGTACCAATTGGTACAGTAAAATCAAACTCATCGTAACTTGCATAAGGTGCTACTACACGTACATCATAATCTACGCCTGCAGCTCTTAAGTTTGGACCAGTAAAGCCATAGTTTAATGCACGTTCTGCACTAATGGGTCCTGCACCAACTAATCTATCTACAAAAATTCTATTGCGGTTAAATAAGTTTTCAAATTCTTTTAATACAGCAGGATATTCATCAATAAATTTTTGAATTTTGGTAAATGCTATATCATTAAAATCTCTTTCAAACCCTCCTATTCTTCCAATATTAGTAGTAATTCTAGAGCCACATATTTCGTCATAAATTTCGTAAATTAATTCTCTGTATTGCATTACATATAAAAAGCCAGTAAATGCACCACTATCTACTCCAACAATTGAGTTGCAAATTAAGTGGTCAGAAATACGAGCCAATTCCATGATGATGACACGTAAATAATCTACTCTTTTAGGAGTTTTTACATTCAGTAATTTTTCGCAGGTTAAATGCCATCCCATATTATTTAATGGGCCAGAGCAATAATTTAATCTGTCTGTTAGAGTTGTAATTTGATATAGGTTTCTATGTTCTGCAATTTTTTCAAATGCACGGTGTATATAACCAACAGTTTGATCTGCAGATACTATACGCTCTCCATCTAACTCTAAAATATTTTGAAACACACCATGTGTAGCTGGGTGTGTAGGACCCAAGTTTAATGTAGTTGTAGCTTTTTCTATGCTTCCTTCTGGTAATATAATATGATGTTGTTGAGACATTTATTTTTAATTTCTTATTGTTTAATTAATCATAGGGCGTTGCATTACTTGTCTGCCAAACATTTCATCATCTTTATCTGTTCTGCTTTGATCTTCTAAAGGATATTCTTTTCTTAAAGGGAAATAATCCATTTCTTCTACATTCATAATTCTTTTTAGGTTAGGATGACCAACGAAAATTACTCCAAAAAAATCGTAGGTTTCTCTTTCTAACCAATTGGCAGTAGCATAAATACTGGTAGCTGTATATACTTCTGGATTAGCAATATCTGTATATACTTTAAATCTTAGTCTTATATTTTTAGCTATATTATGAATATTATAAACAACAGCTATTTCTTTTCCTTTATTATCAGGATAATGAACAGCACATAAATCTGTTAAGAAATTAAATGCTAAGTCTTGTTCGGATTTTAAAAAGTTTAAAATTTTTAGGTTTAAATCTTTATCAGCTTCAAAGTGAAGAGTTTCATAAGTTTCTTCAAAATTATAAACACCTTCTCCAAACTTTTCTATAAGCTTTTGTTGTATATGTTGATTATGTGCTAACATTTTAAAAAAATATGATTATAAAATTCCGTAACTATCTAATAATGCTTTGTATTCTGGGCTATTTCTTCTTCTTAAACTTTCATTACCTACTAATTCCTGAATATTGATAAGTCCATCTATAATAGATTCTGGTCTTGGAGGACAACCAGCTACATAAACATCTACAGGTATAATTTGATCGATGCCTTGCAGTACACTATAACTATCAAAAATACCACCACTACTTGCACAAGCACCAACAGCCATTACCCAACGAGGTTCTGCCATTTGTAAATACACTTGTTTTAAAACTGGTCCCATTTTTTTAGCAATTGTACCCATAACCATTAATAAATCGCACTGACGAGGAGAAAAGCCTACACGTTCACTACCAAAACGAGCAAAATCATAAGTAGGTGCCATTGTAGCCATAAACTCAATACCACAACATGAAGTAGCAAATGGTAAAGGCCATAAAGAATTTTTACGAGCCAAGCCAATTACACTACTTAATTGTGTTGCAAAAAAACCTTCTCCTTGATGACCATTAGGCATATCTACCATGCTAATATCATTCTCTAGTTTTTTTACATTAACATTATATTTAACTGGTTTCATTGTTTCATTACTTTAATCATTTGCCTAAGCAAATTTTTTACTTAACTAATCATCTAATTTTAAAGCTCCTTTTTTAATGATATAAGTAAAGCCAATTAAAAAGAAGCTTACAAACATGAGTACTGCAAAAAAACCTTGCCAACCCAATGCTTTAAAATTTACAGCATAAGGATAAAAGAAAATTACTTCTACATCGAATAAAACAAATAAAATAGCTACTAAAAAATACTTTACAGCTACTGGTTTTCTAGCATCTCCATGCGATTCGATACCACTTGTAAATGTTGCTAATTTATCTTTTGTTTTTCTTTTAGGGCCTAATAATGCAGAAGCAGTAACCATTGTAATAATTAGCCCTATTACAAAAATTAATTGAATACCAATAATAAAATAAGAAGTATTGGATGTAGCAGCATCTAATAAGAAAAGGTTTGTCATAATTTCAGTTTCTTATAAGCTACAAATGTAAGAGTGTATATTGTAAAAAAGAAAAACTCTCTATAAATAGAGAGTTTTTAGTATTAAAAATTTTAAAAACTAATTAAAAGCTTAGTTTATTAGTTACCATTATTTTACTTGCTTTTTAGCTCTTTCATCTAAAACTTTATGAATGTTTAGCATTTCTTGATCTTCTGGTATTAAGGCTAAAATTTTATTACAATATTCTAATGCTTTTACATAATCTTTTACTTTATCTGCATAATAAATCATGATATAATAGTAGTTAGCAACAATATATCTTTTATTAGTAGCAGTATCTTTTGCATAAAATTCATTTTGTTGCAATAGTGCATTTTCTGCAATACCAGGATTAGTAGTAGTATCTAAAGCTTTAGCTGCTCTTACATTAAAAGCATAACCTTGTGGTTTTTCAGGAAATGCAGTAATATATTTTTGAGCATACGCCATTGTTTTTACATAATCTTGAGAAAAATAAGCTGCATTAGTAATGATATAATGATCGTACTCTCCCATGCTTCCTTTTAAATCGTTATATTTTTGTAACCAAATTACTTGTTGTGCATACATATTTGCTTTTGCAAACATATCTGCAGCCATTTTCATGTATTTTAATTTATTTTCTTGCTTAGTTTCTTTATCAATAGCTTTTTGTAAATAATTAGCAGCATCCATTTCTAAGCCTGAAAATTTGCTTAATACTTTTACGGCTAATTCATAATCTGTATTTTCAATATCTTCTGAAGATGCAGCATTTAAATAGCCTAAAATATATTCTTTAGATTGAATGCTATCGCCTAATCTATCATAATTATAAGCAAATAATACTGGTAATCTTTTGTAGCTTTTACAATCATTAGATGTACTCATTGCTTTAGCTTTCTCTAAGCTTTCTTGGTATTTACCAGCTCTAAATAAATAATCTGCATAAAAATAATCTGTACCACAATCTTTATCTGCATATTGTACATATTTATCTAAATATTCTTTAGCAATATTTACATTAGTTTGTTCATAAACTCTATAATAACTAAGATATACAGGTGGAAACTCAGCATTTGCTGCAATAGCATCATTATAATATTTCTCGTACATTTCTTTATTATCTTGGCTTGCATAAATTAAACCAATACGCCAATGAGCTTCTGCATAAGCAGGATTTTTTGCAATAGCTGTAGTATAAGCTTTTACAGCTTCGCCACCATTTTCGCCTCCTAATTTTTGATAACATTTACCTAAGTTAATATATACTTCAGCATTTGCATTTTCATCGTTTTGAATTGCTAAACTTAATTTTTCAATACCATAATTAGGGTCGCCAATTTTGCTGCTACCATAAGCATTGGCTCTACCAATTGCATTTAATATTTCGGTATCTGGTTTATTTTTTCTTTTTCCTTTTGTAGGAGTAGAAGCAGTTATAGCTTGTTCAAATTTTTGTTTTGCTGAGTTTAAATCGCCATTTTCTGCTAACTCTACATGTGCAGCACCAATCCAAATTAATGGTTCATTAACGCCATCTTGTAATGCTTTTTGATACAAACTTTTAGCATCTGCAATATTATCATTTGCTAATAATGCTTGTCCATACCAATATATTGCTTCAGCATTTTTTGTATTGCTATTATATATTGATTGAAAAACATTTAATGCACTTTTATTTTTTTGAAATGATAAATATTTTCTACCATCTTCAATTTTCTGAGCATTTGTAATACCCACAAACAGTATTAATGCTAAAACGATACTTACAATTTTCTTCATTGCTTCTTTTTTTGTGTTGTTAAATGTATAATTATTGCTAAACGCTTTTTAATTGCTACAAAAAAATGGTTTTTTATTTAATAATCTTCTACTCTTTTATATTATTTTGAATTACGGTACTTCTTTTTTGAAAATTCATTTTAGCTGGTGCTAAAAATGCTCTTCTAAAAATTAGTTGTCCTCTTTCGCTACTCATAAAGTTTTTAAATCCTGTTCCTAAGCCTTCCATATATTCTTTTAAAATATAAAACAAGGGTCGTGCCAAAGTATATTGACCATACATAATAGTACTTTGACTTGGTTTGGCAAATACACCTTGCTCATTGCATTTAATACATTCTACCATCGCTAATTTAATTTTTTTATAAAGTTCTACTTGAGAAGGTTCATCACTATTACCTACCCAACTTAACCCTACAAAACCAATAGCATTAGTTGAATTAATTACAGCATCTATTACGCCATTGCTATTACTTGCAGCTTTTACATTTTTTCCAAATGGCAATCCATGTAATACACTATCTTGTAAAAATCTTACTGTACTTGTAGCATTATTTCCATCCATTATAACTGGTGTATTTACTTTACCACTTAAAATATCTTTTAATTGTTGCAATGTATATATGCTATCTTTTGTATTAATATTAACAATTATAGTTACAGCATCGTAAGCAACTAAATTTTCTCTTGGAATATAATCTATTTGGTTTTTATAAAAATCGGCTTCTTGTTCTTTTAACCCTCTTGCTACAATAATCATTCTTGTACTATCTTTTTGTAAATCTCTAAAACAATCTGCTTCTGATTTATAAGATGCAATAATATTTGCCTCTGGATAAGATGATTGAAAAACTTTTATTTGCTGCTCTATTACAGGTTTAAAACTTTCATCTACACTTATATGTATAGTGCCACTTTGCAATGTATCTGTATTAGTTTTTTCTTTAGTATTATTACAAGCAATACAAGTAGTAATACACATTAATATTACAATAAATAATTTTTGCATACTAATAATCTCTTTTTATACCTCTATAAAGTCTAAATGCACCATACAATAAACAAACACCTCCAAAAATGTATTTTAATAAGGGGTCTAATTGTATAAATTTATCTAACCCAAAAAAGCTTCCAAATAACATAATAATTGCCATAGCTAAAATAATGGTTGCCATGCCTAAATCATAAATCATTCTCATTAGCACATAACCTTTTTTTCTTTTTTCTTGAAACTCATCTAAGTTGTTTGACATAAAAAATTTTGATTAGCGGGGGAGCAAGATAAAAAAATATTTGAAAGTGTAATAAAGTTTCGTGTTAAACTAACTAATTTAAAATAGACAATAATAAAGTTGATAATAGTTTATTTACTTGTTAAAATATGAAGGGATATGAATAGCTAATCTAAAATGAATAGGGTAAATTATTGAATAACCTTCAGCAAAACAATTACATAAACTATATTTGCCTCAATGAAAATTTTAATGGTTTGTTTAGGAAATATTTGTAGAAGTCCGTTAGCAGAAGGTATTTTACAACATAAAGCTACTGCATTAAATTTACATTGGCATATTGATAGTGCTGGAACAGCAGCTTATAAAATTGGTTGCCAACCTCACCATTTATCGCAAAAAGTAGCTTCATTAAATGGTATAAATATTAGTCATCAGCAATGCAAACAATTTGTAAAAGAAGATATGCTGTATTATGATAAAATTTATGTAATGGATAAAAGCAATTATGCAGATGTAAAAGATATTAGCAAAAGTTTATGGAATGAAAATAAAGTAGATTTATTATTAAACGAACTATATCCTTTACAACAAAAAGAAGTACCAGACCCTTGGTATGGTGCAGAAGATGGTTATCATAAAGTTTATGATATGATAGATAAAGCATGTGATGTAATTATTAATAAATATTCAACCCTTCATGAGTAAAGTATCATTGCCACAAGGCACAAGAGATTTTAGTGCAGATGTAGTACGTAAGCGTAATTATATTTTTAATACAATACGTAGTGTATTTGAATTATATGGATTTCAACCATTAGAAACTCCTGCTATGGAAAACTTAGAAACTTTAATGGGTAAGTATGGTGATGAAGGTGATAAACTTATTTTTAAAATTTTAAATAACGGTTTAGACCGACCAGAAAAAAAAGAAAAAACAATTGCAGCTTTTGAAAATATTTTAGCAGGAAAAAATAATACAGCAATTACTGAAAGAGCTTTAAGATACGATTTAACTATACCATTTGCACGTTTTGTAGCTATGAATCATCAGCAATTAGTAATGCCTTTTAAACGCTATCAAATACAACCTGTTTGGCGTGCAGATAGACCACAACGTGGCAGATACAGAGAATTTTATCAATGCGATGCTGATATTGTTGGTAGTAATTCTTTAATTAATGAAGTAGAACTGACCAATATTTATGCTACTGTTTTTAAACAATTAGGAATTGATGTAAGCATAAGAATTAATAACAGAAAAATTTTAGCTGCATTAGCAGAAGTTTGTGGTGGTGCAGATAAAATGATTGATATAACTATTGCTATTGACAAGTTAGATAAGATTGGTATTGATAAAGTAAAAGAAGAACTAACTAATAAAGGTTTAAACGAATCTCAACTAAATACTATTGAAAAGTATTTACAAATAGATGGTGATAATCGCTCAAAACTACAAAAACTAAATTCTTTAATTGGCATATCTGCTATTGGTAAAAAAGGTATAGAAGAAATTGAATTTATACTAAACCATACAAGTACTAAAACATTACCTATTGTAACTGATTTTACACTTGCTCGTGGATTAAATTATTACACAGGAATTATTTTTGAAATTCAAGCTACTCAAGTAAAAATGGGAAGTATTGGAGGTGGTGGAAGATATGATAATTTAACCAGCACTTTTCAAGTACCTGATATACCAGGTGTAGGTATTTCTTTTGGTGTAGATAGAATTTATGATGTAATGGATGAGTTACAACTTTTTCCTAAAGATGTACAAACAGGTACACAAGTTTTATTTTTTAATTTAGGTAATCTTGAAAGTGATGCTGCATTTAATCTTATGCAACAGTTAAGAAATAAACATATTAGCTGCGAAATTTATCATGAACAAGCCAAGTTTGATAAACAATTTAAGTATGCTGATAAAAAAGGTATTAACTATATTGTTATTATTGGCTCACAAGAGTTAGCAGATAAAACTTGTACTATTAAAAACTTACTTACAGGTAAGCAACAAACTATTACACAAGACGAACTTTTAGATTTTGTTTTTTAATTTATTGCCATAAAAAATATTTACTCTTTAGTTTAAAAGCATATTTACCGGCACCTGCAATAAAAAATGTAATACCAATTATTAGGTATAAAAAATTTAATTCACCTAAATAACCACCTGTAGCACCTTTAGTAAAAGCTGCTGCACCTTCTGTTAAAGCAATAGCAAAAACCATTACAAATGCTATTAATAATCCTGCAATTCTAGAAAACAATCCTAACATTAAACAAATAGGTGCTATAATTTCTCCTACAAAAGTTCCTAAATAAAGCATTTCTGGTAACCCTGCTTTTGCTAACATAGCTTTTACTCCTGCAAAATTGCTTGAAACTTTTGCCAAACCATGTGGCAAAAACAAAAAACCTGTTACTACTCTAAGTAGTAATAAGGCAATATCTACATTAAAAAGATGTTTCATAAAAGAGTGGTTTTTTAGATGATAGAATTAAAACAAACTTAATAAAATATGATGAAATAGCTATTTATAACAGTTAGAATAGTATGTTTGCCATCTTAAAATTTTGATGTAAATAATAGGTGCTAAATCTTTTTAACATATTAAATATGGCACTTACCCTAACACCTACTATTTTTACAAAATAGCAT
The DNA here is from genome assembly GCA_963169635.1 of Bacteroidota bacterium. Taxonomy (GTDB): domain Bacteria; phylum Bacteroidota; class Bacteroidia; order Chitinophagales; family Chitinophagaceae; genus UBA1930. Next base: position 664 of record CAUJDL010000083.1, on the reverse strand, counting down.
TTTGTATGAGAAAAATAATTCTAGTTCTATTATCCATTTTAGTTTATCAAACAGTATTAGCACAACCTAAAAAAGTAATTGCAGATAAAATTATTGCACAGGTTGGCGATAAAATTGTCTTACGTTCAGATGTTGTAAATGCAATAGAAGATTATAAAAGACAAGGTCAAGCAGCACAATTACCTCCTAATCCTGAATGTGCATTTTTAGAAGGACAATTAATTCAAAAAGCATTGGTATTACAAGCAGAGAAAGATTCTTTAAGTATTAGTAACGAAGAAATTGAAGCAGCATTAGATAATCAAATTCGTGGTTTTATTCAAATGTATGGCAGTAAAGAAATGTTAGAAGAAATTGCTGGTCGTACAATTTATCAATTAAGAGAAGATTTTAGACAACCATTTAGAGAAAAAAAATTGGCTGATTTAATGCGTAGCAAAATTGTAGAAAATGTAAAAATTACTCCTGCAGAAGTAAGAGCTTTTTATAATAATATACCTAAAGATAGTTTGCCTTATTATGAAAGTGAAATAGAAGTTAGCCAAATTGTTAATACACCTAAAGCAAGTAAAGATGTAGAAGAATATGTAATAAAACAATTGTACGATTATAAAAGACAAGTAGAAAATGGAACGAAGAAATTTGAAGCCTTAGCTAAAATGTA
>CAUJDL010000082.1 GCA_963169635.1 Bacteroidota bacterium | reverse complement strand
TGGATTAAAAAATAAATTAGCAGCAGTTGTAGCAGCAACTGAATTTAAAGCTACACCACCAATTGATTTACCTGTATTATTAAATACACCACCAGGCCATACTAAAGGAATTCTTCCTGCAAATAAACCTGCACCACCTCTAATTACTATATTTTCATCAGGTATTTTGTATGTAAATCCTATACGTGGAGATATACTAACTTTTGGAGATGAAATTTTACCAGAACGTGCTCCTTGTAAATCATAATATTGAGAAATTTTAGGAACTGCTACATCATTAAAATATTCATCTTTTGTAGGGCTTTGTAAAAATCTGGTATAATCTAAACGTAAACCAGCATTTAAAGTAAGGTTATCGCTTAAGCTAATTTCATCATTAATAAAACCTGCTAAACGTACAAAGCTAAATTTAGCAGCAGCTTTTGTTGCATCACCTGTTGTGTTATCTAATAATGAGAAAGAACGAGAAAAACGTTGAGGATGAGCATTATTTAGAAAATCACTTACTGATGCAAAAGTATAATTACCAAAATTATCTCTAATAAATACATTTCTTGCTTTGGTATATTCATTATCTGTACCAATTGTTAAATTGTGTTTGCCTTTAGTAAATTTATAATAATCTAATAAAGCAAAGTTTGTTTGTTCTAAAAGGTTTGCTGTAGAAAAGTTTTCTGTACCAAATACAAATCTTCCAGAACCATCAGTTACAGTTACTCTTGGAAAAGCTTTACCAATTGGGTTTCTATCATCAACTACTCTTGTAAAAGTTAATAATAATTTATTGGTTTGTCCTTTTTTAAATATACTACGTAATTCAGCAGAACCTGAATGTGTTTTATTTGGCATTAAATATCCACCATTATAAAAGTTGATAGAAGTATTAGATGTTGTAGGTACATTAAATCTATCTGCTTTAGAATATCTGTAAGATAAGGTTAGTTTATGTTGTGTATTTAAATTCCAATCTATTTTAGCAGATAATCTGTCAGATTTTACTTCTTCTACGTTATTAACATAACCACCTGGATTGTATCCATAAGAAGCTATTTTATTTAATAAATCTGTAAAAGTTGTACTAGTTAAAGATGTATTACCAGCATAAGTACCTGTCCATGGTTGAGGTCTTTCATCTCTTACCATATCTATATTAATAAAGAAGAATGCTTTATTTTTTACTATTGGTCCACCTATTCTAAAACCATAAGTTTTACTTGAAAAATCAGCTAATTTAGTTGCAGCAGATTTATCGCCAGTTGGTGTTTTACCAGTTAAATCTTGGTTACGATAAAATGTATAAAGCGATGCTTGAAATTTATTAGTACCACTTTTTGTAGTAGCATTAATACCAGCACCTGTAAAGTTACCAATAGATGCATCATAAGGAGATAAGATAACTTGAATCTGGTCTATTGCATCTATTGAAATTGGAGAAGAACCTGTTTGTCCACCATTTGTACCAGAACCTGCTAAACCAAATTGGTCGTTATTAGCAGCTCCATCTACATAAAATGAATTATAACGATTATTTTGACCACCAAAAGAAACACCTGCTAAGTTACCATCTGCACTAGCAATTTTTGCTTGAGGTACAAAACGTAAATAATCTTGTAAGTTTCTACCAACTGTAGGTAAGTTTTCCATTTTTTCTTTAGTAATAAAAGTTTCAGAACCTCCTTTACTAGAAAAATCTGTTCTTTTTTTACTAGATGTTTGAACAGTTACTTCACCTAAATCTTCAGCTTTAGTATCTAAAGTAAAACTTATTTTATAAGTTTCGCCTAAGCCAAGATAAATATCACTTCTTTTTCCTTGTTGAAAATTTACAAATGTAACTTGTACATTATATGGACCGCCAGGGTTCATATTACTAATGTTAAAGAAGCCACCTGAACGAGATTGAACCTTATATTGTGTACCTGTTGGCTCATGTGTAGCAATAATTGTAGCACCAATAAGTGGTTCTCCAGTATTTGTTTTTACTGTACCACTAACAGTACTTGTTGTGTTTTGTGCTACAACAATTGCAGGAAGCATTAAAATAGCTACTGCTAATTGTAGTAATTTCTGTTTAAGCATATGTTAATTTTTTAAGATTATGCAAAGAAAGTGAATATTGACCGAAAAAATACAACAATGTATTAACAAATTATTATTTATTTGGTTTGTTTATAACATGTGAAATAAAAATGACTAATTAATGCAGCAGTTTTTCGTTGTAAGGAAACTTTCTGTTTACATTCAAATAAATACTATAAACACACCTAACTTTGTTCATTAATTTTTAAAAATAATATGCTAAATACAATTTCAGAAGCAATAGAAGATATTAGAAATGGTAAAATGTTAATAGTTGTAGATGATGAAGACCGTGAAAATGAAGGCGATTTTATTATAGCTGCAAGATTTGCCACTCCAGCAATCATTAACTTTATGAGCAAAGAGGGTAGAGGCTTAATTTGTGTTTCCCTTACTGCTGATCGTTGTCAAGAGTTAGATTTACAACCAATGGTAAATTCAAATACTTCTTTACACGAAACTGCTTTTACTATTTCTGTAGATTTAGTTAGCGATGAAACAACAACTGGTATTTCTGCACAAGATCGTTCTAAAACTATTCAAGCATTAATTAATCCTGATACAAATCCTGCAACATTAGGTCGTCCTGGACATATTTTTCCTTTAAAAGCTAAGCCAGGTGGCGTTTTAAGACGTGCAGGACATACAGAAGCTACTGTAGATATTGCTAGATTAGCAGGATTAGAGCCAGCAGGCGTTTTAGTAGAAATTATGAATGAAGATGGTAGTATGGCTCGTTTACCTCAGCTTTTAGCAATTGCTAAAAAATTTAATTTAAAAATTATTTCTATAAAAGATTTAATTGAATATAGATTACAAAAAGATAGTTTAATAGAGCAATTAGTTTCGGTAGATATGCCTACAAAATATGGTCATTTTAATTTAATTGCTTTTAAAGAAAAATTAAGTGGTACCGAACATTTAGCTTTAATAAAAGGTACTTGGGAAAAAGATGAACCTGTTTTAACAAGAGTACATAGTAGCTGCTTTACTGGTGATATTTTAGGAAGTTTTCGTTGCGATTGTGGCGATCAACTTCACAGTGCAATGCAAATGATTGATGCTGTTGGTAAAGGTGTAATTATTTATATGAATCAAGAGGGTAGAGGCATTGGATTAATTAATAAATTAAAAGCATATTCTTTACAAGAAGAAGGCATGGATACTGTAGAAGCTAATTTGCATTTAGGTTTTAAAATGGATGAAAGAGATTATGGTGTTGGTGCTCAAATATTACGACAATTAAATGTTACAAAACTTAAATTATTAAGCAATAACCCTAAAAAAAGAGCTGGTTTAGCTGGTTATGGTTTAGAAATTGTAGAAGTAGTGCCTATAGAAATTAAGCCTAATACTTATAACCATAAATATTTAACTACCAAAAGAGATAAAATGGGACATAGCATTTTAGGTGGAGCATAAAACATTAAAACTTGTTTTTCCACATCATGCTTTCTATTGGTTTATTTGGTTGTCCACTATATTTTGCATTACCTTTTTCGTTGTACTTAACTTCTATTTCTCCTTCTACAGGAAAATAAATTAATTGTCCAATAGGCATTCCTTTATAAATTCTTACAGGCTGTTTTACAGAAATTTCTAAAGTCCAGTTGCCACAAAAACCAACATCACCTTTACCAGCAGTTGCATGAATATCTATCCCTAAACGCCCTGTACTGCTTTTACCTTCTAAAAACGGGACATGAGCATGTGTTTCAGTATATTCAAGGGTTACGCCTAAATAAAATTCGTTGGGTAATAATACAAACCCTTCATCAGGTATTTCAAAATATGCTATTTTATTATGCTTTTTAGCATCTAATTCTTTATCTACATAACGTGCTAATGTACTGCCTAAATGTACATCATAACTGTTGCTACCTAAGTCTTCACGATGATAAGGTTCTATTTTAATAGTACCTTTTTCAATTTCTTCTAAAATTCTTTTATCGGTTAATATCATTGTAATTAAATAAACTTTATTTGCAAATAAAACAAAAATCTTATTTCAATTCACTAAAAACCGAAATTTGTCTATGCCTTTGTTTTATCAAAGAAATATAAATCAGTTTACAAAGTTGGCTGTTTGGGAAATAAAAGAAGATGAAAATTTTTTCACTCAGCAAATAACTTTACAAAGAAATATAACGCATCCTCACAAAAGATTACAGCATTTAGCTGGTAGATATTTATTGCAGTATTTATATCCTTCATTTTCTGCAAATGATATTAGTTTTAATCATGCTAATAAACCCTTTTCAGTAAATAAAGATGTTCATTTTTCAATTTCTCATTGTGGCAATTATGCTGCTACAATTATAAATTTATCTAATAGAGTAGGGATAGATATTGAAATACCTACAAACAAAATTTTAAAAATTGCTCCTAAATTTTTACACCAATTAGAAATAGAAAATTTACAAATTCCTATGCATTTACATACACCAAAATTAATTCATCAACTTACTTTATTATGGAGTTGTAAAGAAGCTGTTTTTAAATGGTGGGGTAATGGACAAATTAATTTTAGTGAAATGATAAGAATACAACCTTTTAGCCTTGCAGATAATGGAATTATTAAAGTAAATTTTAAACAATATATTTTAACAATAGAATATAAAATGTTTGAAAACCTTTGTTTGGCTTGGGTTGTAGATAAATAATTTTTTAATGATAAAATTGAACAAATAAAAAAGGTAGCCAATAATTATTTGACTACCTTTTAATATTTTAAGCTAAAATAATTAACCTAAATAAGATTTTAAAGCACTACTATAACGAGCTTTTTGTAAGCGTTTAATTGCTCTTTCTTTAATTTGGCGAATACGTTCTTTTGTTAAATCGTATTTAATACCAATTTGCTCAATAGTAACACCATTTTCTCCATCTAAACCAAAATAGGCATTCACAATTTCTGCTTCTCTTGGCGAAAGAGATTTTAATACTCTACGAATTTCTTCTCTAAGAGAATCTTTCATTACATCTTCGTCAGTATCATCACTTCCTTCTAATAAATCTCCCATAGCTACATCTTCTGCTTCATGAACAGGAGCATCTAAACTTGAGTGCCTTGTATTACTTTGGAAAATGTTATTAATTTCTGTTTCACTCATTTCCAAAATTTCAGATAATTCTTCTGTAGATGGCTCTCTTTCATGCTCTTGCTCAAATGCCATGTAAGCTTTATTAGCTTTGTTGTAAGTACCAATTTTGTTTTGTGGAAGACGTACTAAACGTCCTTGCTCTGCTAATGCTTGTAAAATGGATTGACGAATCCACCATACAGCATAAGAAATAAATTTAAACCCTTTAGTTTCATCAAAGCGTTGAGCCGCCTTTATTAGGCCGAGATTTCCCTCGTTGATGAGGTCACTTAATGATAAACCCTGATGCTGATATTGCTTTGCTACAGACACCACAAAACGTAAGTTTGCCTGTACAAGCTTATCAAGTGCACGTTGATTACCCATCTTAATTTTCTGTGCAAGTGTTGTTTCCTCTTCGGGAGTTATCATAGGAATTTTAGAAATTTCCTGTAGATATTTTTCTACTGCTTGTGAATCACGATTGGTAATCTGGGTTGCAATTTTTAGCTGCCTCATAGTTTATATTTCTTATATCTTTATGTATGTTCTGTTAAGACCTCTAATTGTTGTTTTTCGTTGCAATGAAATAAATTATATTTTACGCAAAATGTGGAAAAACGGGCTGCGAAGTTACAATAATTACCCTAAATCTGTATTTTTTTTATGATTTAACTTTAAATCATTTTATTCTAACAATAGTTTATAGTTAGTTTAAGAGATAAATTATCATAATTAAAGTAATAAAATTTTAAAAAGAAACAAAGATTAAATAAGATTAAATTACTGTTAGTCAAATGTTTAGACTACACATGTTATTTAATTGTCTTCTTCCTCTAATAATTGTTTTCTATAAATTTCTGCATAATATTTATTCAGTAATAATAAAGTTTCATGTGTGCCTTCTTCAATAATTGTACCATTTTCTATAACAATAATTTTATCAAATTTAATGCTGGTAAATATTCTATGCGATATAATTATGGTGGTTTTGTCTTGTAAATAATTATTCAAATTACCCGTAATCTCATGTTCAGTTTTAGCATCTACAGCACTTAAACAATCATCAAAAACAATTATATCTGGTTGCTTGATTAATGCTCTGGCAATAGAAATTCTTTGCTTTTGACCACCACTTAATGTTACACCTCTTTCACCAATTACAGTTGCATAACCTTTATCCATTTGCATAATTTCTTGATGTATTGATGCAAATTTTGCAGCTTCTTCTATTCTGTTTAATGATGCTTCTTCATTTAAGCCAAAACTTATATTTTGCTGAATTGTATCACTAAAAAGAAATACTTCTTGTGGTACATAACTTATTTGCTCTCTTAAACTTTTTAAAGAATAATTTTTAAGTTCATTATCTCCAATAAAAATTTTTCCATTAGTAGGTTGATAAAAATGTAACAACAGTTGTACAAGGGTAGTTTTACCACTACCTGTTTTGCCTAATATTAAAACTTTATTTCCTTTTGGTATATGTAAATTAAAATTTTTTAAAGCTTCTATACCTGTGTTTTGATAAGTAAAAGAAATATTTTTAAAAACTATATCACCACTAACTTTTGTTATTGTATTAGAATTAGTTTCTTGAATTGGAGTATTCATTTCTAAAAACTCATTTAATCTTTTTTGAGAAGCAGCTGCACGTTGCACAATACTTGCTATCCAGCCAATGGCACTAACAGGAAAAGTTAATAGATTAATGTAAATAACAAATTCTGTAATTGTACCAGCAGTTACAGCATGATCTTTATTTATTACGTACCAACTACCAATTCCAATGGTAAGAATAGTACTAATGCCAATAATTAAA
>CAUJDL010000081.1 GCA_963169635.1 Bacteroidota bacterium | reverse complement strand
CCACGTTTTGGTGCAGGCATTTTTCGCCATTCAACTAAAGCATGTTCTGCTGTTGCAATTATTTTTTCATAAGCTTCTTTTGTAGTAGTTTGTACTGTACCTATTTCTTTTGCATCTACAGGAGAAGTGCTAATAATTTTTTCTCCATCTGATGTAAGCCATTTTGTACCTATTGATGTTCCTTGATTATTGGTTGTTAATTGTAATGCTTGTAAAAAATTCATATCTAAATATTTAATGGTGCAAGATAAAGATTTGTACTTTAAAATTGGCTGAAAGCTTTGGTATAAAATATAAAAAAAGTAAAGTTTAAGTAACCATTTGTAATAACTAATTTTGTTGTATTAACTACTGTATAATTTAATGTATTCAATGAAAATAAATTTTTCTAAATATCAAGGCACTGGCAATGATTTTATTATTATTGATAACAGACAAAACCAAGTACAACTTACTACTAAGCAAATAAGTTTTTTATGTGATAGAAGATTTGGTATTGGTGCAGATGGATTAATGTTTTTGCAAAAAAGTGAGCAATACGATTTTGAAATGAAATATTATAATGCAGATGGAAACGAAAGTTCTATGTGTGGTAATGGTGGAAGATGTATTGTACAATTTGCATATAGCATTGGAATAGAAAAAACCAACTATACATTTTTAGCAATTGATGGTGTACATGATGCAGTAAAACTTACCAATAATATTATACGTCTTAAAATGAATGATGTATTAAATATTGATAAAAGAGAAGATAAAAGTTTTGTGTTAAATACAGGTTCGCCTCATTATGTAATAGCTGTAAATAATTTAGATAATTATGCAGTAGTAGATGAAGGTAAAAAAATTAGGTATCATCAAGAGTTTAAAGCAAAAGGTATTAATGTAAATTTTGTACAACGCATTAATGATAATACTTTACAAGTAAGAACTTATGAAAGAGGTGTAGAAGATGAAACTTTAAGTTGTGGTACAGGTGTTACTGCTGCTGCATTAGCATTTGCAAAAAATACACAAGAGCATCAAGAAATTTTGGTAAAAACCTTAGGTGGCAATTTAACGGTAGCTTTTAATAAAGCTAACAACTCTTTTAATAATATTTGGTTAAGTGGCGATGCAAGTTTTGTTTTTAGTGGCGAAATAATTCTTTAAGTATTTTAATTCTGTTTTATTTTTTATGATAACTAGGGTAAATAAAAAAGCTGCTTATTTTAAAAGCAGCCTTTACTAAATTATTGATTGAAACATTAAATCATAATGTCTTCTACCTTAAATTTTACAACACCATTTGGTACATGCACTTCAGCAATTTCGCCTTTTACTTTGCCCATTAAACCTTTACCTATTGGAGAAGATGCAGAAATTTTACCTGCTTTTAAATCTGCTTCACTTTCGCCAACAATTTGATAAGTAACTGTTTTTTTGGTAGCTACATTAGTAATAGTAACTTTTGTTAAAATACTTACTCTATCTGTGTTGATAGAAGAAATATCTACAATTTTTGAAGTAGCAATTGCCCCTTCTAATTGTTTAATTTTGGCTTCTAATAAACCTTGAGCATCTTTTGCACTATGATATTCAGCGTTTTCTTTTAAATCGCCTTTTTCTCTGGCTTCTGCAATTGCTAAAGCAGCTGCTGGCCTGTCAACAGATTTTAGCTTTTGTAGCTCTTCTCTCATTTTGTCAAATGTTTCTTGTGTTACGTATTCACTCATAACTTTTTGTTTTAGAAGATATAAAAAAAATACAACGCCACATATTTAAAAATATGCAGCGTTGCATTGAAAACCAAAGATAAGGAAATCTTCTTTACAGACAAAAATTTACAGTATGAAAATTTTATTTTAAAAAATAATTTGGTTTATATTATAAACTACTTTATGTTTGTCTAATCAAAGTAAAAAAATGAAAAAAAATATTCTTCTTTTTAGTTTTCTTTTAACTGCAACAATTGCAATGGCACAAATAAAAATTACTGGTTCAGTAAAAGATAATAAACAAAGAGCTTTACAAGGTATAAGCATTACACTTATTGGTACTTACGATGGTGCAACATCTGATTCTATTGGTAATTTTAAATTTACCACTTATGAAAAAGGCAATTTTATTTTAGAAGCTAAAAGTTTAGGTTATAAAACAGTAACACAAAATATTACCATTAATAACGAAGCATTAATAATTAATTTTAATTTAAAAGAAGAAATAAGTGAACTAAATGCAGTAACTGTAACAGCAGGTAGTTTTGAAGCAAGTGATAAAAAAAGAGCAGCTACAGTATTATCTGCTTTAGATATTTATACAACAGGTGGTGCTAATGCAGATATTACTGCAACAGCAAAAACATTACCAGGTGCACAACAAGTTGGAGAAGAAGAAGGTTTATTTGTACGTGGTGGTGCTAATTATGAAACAAAACAATTAATTGATGGAATGGTAGTAAGCAATCCATTTTTTACAAGCTCTCCAGATATTGCTTCAAGAGGCAGGTTTGCACCACATCTTTTTAAAGGTACTGTTTTTAGTACAGGTGGTTATAGTGCATTATATGGTCAGGCTCTTAGTGGTGTATTACTATTAGAGAGTATAAATATGCCAGAACGTTCAGAAGCCAATGCTTCTATCTCTACAGTATTTGTTGGTGCAGGTTTTCAGCATTTAGCAAAAAATAAAAAATCATCTATAGGTGTAAATTATGGTTATACAAATTTGTTGCCTTACTTTAAAATTGTAAAACAAAAACCAGATTATTTTACTGCTCCTGAATTTAACAGCTTTGAAGCTAACTTTAGAATTAAAACAAAAAAGAATGGTTTTATAAAATACTATACCAATTTTACAAATGGAAATTTTGGATTAAGAAATACTGATATTGATAGTAATATTTATAAGAATGCTATTGATATTAATAACTACAATTGGTATAATAATTTATCTTATAATGAAAATTTAAGTAAAGGATGGAAATTGCAATTAGGCTTTAGTTTTACTACTAATAAAGATAAAATTAACACAACAGTTCAAGATAAAAACAACCAATTAATTACAACAGGTGTAAGCCATATTGATAATAAAAATTTTAATTTAACAAGCTGGGAAAATACAACTATTGCAAGAGCTGTATTAGAGAAAAAAATAACAGGAATTAATGTTATAAGATTTGGTACAGAGTATTGGAACACTCACAACAAATATTCTTTTTATGGTTACGAAATGAAAGTGAATGATAATTATATTGCTGGTTTTGCAGAAACAGATTTATACCTTACCAACAATATTGCATTTAAAATTGGGGGACGAGTAGAAAATAATTCAATTATTAAAAAAACAAATTTTGCTCCACGTATTTCTTTAGCTTATAAATCTGGCAAAACATCTCAAATGAGTATTGCATTTGGTGAGTTTTATCAAAAACCAGAGTTGCAACAAATTTTAGATTATTCAGGACATGTAAAACAAACAGATTATACAAAAGCAACACACTTTTTAATTAATTATATTAAAAAATCGTCTTTACAAACTTTTAGAGTAGAAGCTTATTATAAAAAATATAATAACCTAATTAAAACTTTTCCTGATACCAATGTTTCTGGTAGTGGTTATGCTCAAGGCATTGAAATATTTTGGAGAGATAAAAAAACTTTTAATTTTCTTGATTATTGGATAAGCTATAGTTATTTAGATACAAAAAGAGATTTTTTAAATTATCCTACAAAAATGCAACCTACGTTTGCTACACCTCATACAATAAATGTAGTAACAAAAACTTTTGTTGTAAAATGGAAAACAGGTTTTAATTTAACTTACAATTTTGCAACTGGTCGTCCTTATTATAACATAGCTTTCAACAATAACACTCAACAGTACGAATTAAAAGATGAAGGCAAAACAATATCATTACATAATCTTGGCTTTAGTGTAAATTATTTACCAAAACTTGGTAATAAAAAAGCAAAAACATTTATTGTTTGGGTAGCAAGTGTTACTAATGTTTTAAATTCTCAACAAATATTTGGCTATAGATATTCTTATAATGGATTAAATAAAGTAGCTGTAACACCACCAGCAAAACAGTTTATCTTTTTAGGATGCTTTTTAAGTTGGGGTGTTGATAGAACACAAGATGCAATAAACAATAACCTTTAATAAATATTTTTTAACAACAAAAAACAACAATGATGAAACAATTATTTTTAGCAATTTGCTTATTGGCAACAACAATAACATTTGCACAATCAGAAAAGTATATGAATGCTATGGGCAATACTTTAAATGAATTTAAAGATGCAAAAACCAGTGAAGAATTTAAAGCTGTAGCACAAAAGTTTGAACGAATAGCAGAAGTAGATAAAGATCAATGGCTGCCATATTATTATGCAGCTTTAGTAAAATCTATTATGTGTATTACAATGCTTGAAAAAGATGTAGATGGATTAGCAGATAATGCAAATGCTACTTTAGATAAAGCAGAAGCATTATCGCCAAATAATAGTGAAATTTATTGTGTAAGAAGTTTAATAGCAACTGCTAAACTTATTGTAAATCCACAAGCAAGATATATGGAGTATGGACCAATGATTGATAAATTTTTAGAAAAAGCAATTGCAGCAGATGCTTCAAACCCTCGTCCTTACTACATTCAAGCAAGTAATTTAGTAAATACACCTGAGCAATATGGTGGTGGTTGTAGCCCAGCAAAACCATTAGCAGAAAAAGCTTTAGCATTGTATAATAGCTTTAAACCTGCAAGTGCAATTCATCCTACTTGGGGAAAAGAAACTACTGAACAAATTTTAAATAAGTGTAAATAATTTTAAGTTTACAACTTTAGTAATAGAATTTAACAAGTGAAATAATCAACTATAAATCTATTAAAATGGAAAAAGAATTTTCTGCAAAACAAAGTCTTGAAGTTATTGAAAGCATGATTAATCAAGCTAAGAATACTTATAATAATGATAGTCCATTATATTTATTATGGGGCTGGATAGTTTTTGTTTGTGCAATTGGCAATTTTGTACTACTTAAGTTTAATGTAGTAGCAAAACCACATTTAATATGGCTATTATTATTTGTTGCTGCAGCAGTTCAAATAATATATTTAATAAAACAACACAAAAAAGAAAGAACCAAAACTTATGCAGATGAAATAATTGGTTATATATGGATGTCTTTTGGAATTTGTATGTTTATTATTTCACTTGTTATTGGTAAAAATGGGGTAATTGGATAAGTTTTTATCCAAACTTATTAATGCTTTATGGAATACCTACATTTTTATCTGGTGCTATCATGCGTTTTATGCCTTTAAAAGTTGGTGGTATTGTTTGTTGGTTTTTAGCAATTGCTACTTTATTTATAACACCTAATTATTTTCTTTTATTAGTAGCATTAGCAGTTGTAATTGCATGGATAATACCAGGATATTTAATGAGAAAACATTTTAAAAACAAAACTGTATGAATAACGAAAAACAATTATCAGAAGCAGAAAGCTTAGAGCTAATAACTTCTATGATTCAAAAAGTAAAAGCTAGTTATCATGAAAGTGGCACTAGTGCAATACTTTGGGGTGTAGTAGTTGCTTTAGCATCTTTCTTAGTGTATGCATCTATAACATTTGATTTTACCTTACCCATAGAACCCTTTTGGTTAGTATTTATTGCTATTGTACCTCAAGTATATTTTTCTATTAAAGAAAATAAAATTAATAAAGTAAAAAAGTTGGAAGATGCTGCTATTGATACAGTTTGGTTAGTGTATGGATTAAGTATTCTTTTATTAGTAATGTATGCAAATATTGCACCTGCTATATCAGAAAAATTTGCTAAGCAAGAAGGATGGCAATTAATAAAACATTATACCAATGGTAGTAAAGCAGATGAAAAAATACCTCCTTTTATACCTAGTATTTATTCATTGTATATTTTATTATACACTTTTCCTACCATGATTACAGGTATTGTAAAAAAGTTTAAACCTATGATAATTGGTGGTATTGTTTCTTATGTATTATTTATCGTATCGTGTTATACAACTTTTCAATACGATATGTTAATAGGTACTGTTGTAGCTATCATTTGTTGGTTAATACCTGGATTAATTTTAAGAGCAAAATATTTGAAACAAAGAAAAAGTAGTAATGTTTAAAGATTTAGATCCCATATTACATTCACAACTTAGACTTGCAGTAATTAGTTTATTGATAGGAGTAAAAGAAGCAGAATTTACTTTTATCAAAGAAAAAACCAATTCAACAGCAGGTAATCTTTCTGTGCAAATACAAAAGCTAAAAGATGCAGGTTATATAGAAGTAGAAAAACAATTTAAAGATAATTATCCATTAACTACATGTTCTATTACAAAACAAGGTATAGAAGCGTTTGAGAAATATGTAAAAGCTTTGCAAGGTTATTTACATACTAATAAAAAATAAATTTATTTAGTTTTATAAATTGGCTTTGTTTCAAAAAGAGATGGTTGATTTAAAGTAGTTGTTAAATTATCAAAACGCTTTGTAGCAATATTAAAATAATGTTTATCTAATTCGTAACCTATAAAGTTTCTATTAAAAGTTAATGCAGAAAGTCCTGTACTTCCACTACCCATAAATGGGTCTAAAATAATTTGATTTTCCCAAGATAATAATTTTACCAGATGATGCATTAAATCTAAAGGTTTTAATGTAGGGTGATTATTAAAATCTTCAGCACTTTGGCGAACTTTAGGTACAACAAAAAATTTATCGTATCCATCAAATAAATTATCTGTTCTTAAAATATTTGCAGTAACTCTTCCTTTAGGGTGTGGATTATGACCTACTTTATTTTCTCCTTTTTCATAAGGTATTCTTGTTTGCTCAATATTTAATGCACCTGTATTGTACTTAATAATATTTTGTGCAACTGTTAATCCTTTTTCAATTTCTTTTTGTACTAAAATAATAGGTTCATAAGCAGGTTTTACACCTAAGCCAGCTCCTTGAAAATGAATTCCTAAATTAGATGCTGGCTCTAACTTATCTTTTATAAAATTATTTTTATAACTATCTGCACCTTCTTTTTTATAGCCTTGTACATATTTATAAGTACCAATTTTTTTACTTTCAATACCTAATTCTTTATCAATATCTAAAGCAATATCTCTACTTTTTGGCATTCCATTTAAGTACACCCAAAATAAAACATCTTTAATTATAAAACCACTATCTTCTATATCTACCATTAATCTATGCATTAAACGTACAGAAGAAAATATTGCAGCAAAGCCACCTGGTTTTAATTTTTGCAAACAGCTTTTCCAAATTTCTTTGTTAGGTAAATCTTTATCCCAATAATTATTTTGATAAGATATACCATAAGGTGGATCAGTAATAATTGCATCAACTGAATTATCATCAATATCAGTTAAGCCATAACAACTTTTATTTAAAATCTTGTATTGATTTGATGTTGTCTTCATTGATATAATTAATTAAACTTCTTTTATAATTAGCAAGAAATTGAATAAGCTTATTTTTATCTTTATCTGGTGGACAAATAACCTCAAAATGATAATCTTTAATTAACTTTTCAATTCCTATGTTTTGTGTAGAACGAGTATGTGTATTTTGAACAGCTAAAACTCTTTCTAATAAATATTTTCCTAAAGCTTTATGTTGGCCATAAACAATAAATTGTAAATCACTTGCACCACCCCAAACACCTACTGCTGTAAATAATCTTTTATCGCTAAATGCTTTTGCTTTTTCTACATTAGTATCATTCCATGTACCTCCTAACCTATTTGATATTACAGAACATTGTTTAATTTCTAAGAACTCATTGCTTTTACTTTTCTTAGCATCAAAACCATGTTTATCAAAATTTAATAAATCAAAATTTAAGTAGTTAGCAATTATAGCATCTCTAATTGAGTTAATAGTTGTATCAGTATCAAATATTTGAAACTTATTTTGAAAATTTGATAACTCTTGTAAAGCTAAAATACCTAAAGTTCTAAAAATAAGCTTCTACAGGTTTATAATTTCCTTTTTCAAATATTCCCATACTAATTCTGTTTTTACGAAATTAATCAATTTACCTTTCTTTTATCTCTTACTTTCCTTTTTCTTAGTACTTGATTTTGTTGGCAAAACCCATGCATAATCTAATTGCTTTTTATCTAAATGTGCAGCAACTATTTTTATCAATATTTTATCGCCTATTCTAAAAACTTTATGACTATTTTTTCCTACTAAACAATAGTCTTCTTCTACTAATCTAAAAATATCGTAATCGCTAAGACTTGTTACTGTTACTAAACCTTCACATTTATGTTCAATAGTTTCTACCCAAAATCCAAAACTTGCTACACCACTAATTATACCTTCAAATTCTTCTCCTAAATGCTCTTGCATAAATTCTACTTGTTTATATTTATTTCCTGCACGTTCACAATCCATTGCTGCTTTTTCATTATCACTACAATGTCTGCATTTTTCTTCCAATTTTTTATCTGCCACATTTTTACCTTGTATTAAATTTTGCAATGAACGATGTACTAAAATATCTGGATATCTACGAATAGGAGAAGTAAAATGACAATAATATGGAAATGCTAAACCATAATGTCCAATATTATTAGTGGTATAAACAGCTTTAGCCATTGTTCTAATACCTAACTGTTCAATAATTTGTTGTTCAGGTTTTCCTTTTGCTGCTGCTAACATAGCATTAAAACTTTCAGCAATTTTTTCTGGAGTAGAAATATCCAAATGATAACCATACTTAATAGCTAATGCTGCAAAGGGTTGTAGCTTTTCTTCATCTGGCTTATCATGTACACGATAAGGAAAAGGAATTTTATTTTTTTCTGTTGCAGTTGTAAAATATGTAGCAACAGTTTTATTGGCTAATAACATTAACTCTTCAATTAACTGATGCGATTCTTTACTTGTTTTTACAATAATGCCAATAGGTTTTCCTTTTTCATCTAATTGAAACCTTACTTCTTGCGATGAAAAATTAATTGCTCCTTTACTAAATCTTTCTTTACGAAGTTTTTGAGACAAATTATTTAAAAGTAAAATTTCTGTTTTATATAAACCTTCTTTGGTTTCTATAATTTGTTGTACATCTTCATAAGTAAATCTTTTATCAGAGTGTATAATAGTTTTGCCTATCCAATATTTTTTGATTACTCCTTTAGTAGTAATTTCAAACACAGCAGAGAAAGTTAGTTTATCTTCATGAGGTCTTAAAGAACATAGTTCGTTAGATATTTTTTCTGGCAACATGGGGTTTACTCTATCTGGCAAATACACTGATGTAGCTCTTCTATAAGCTTCTTCATCTAACTGAGAGTTGGGTGTTACATAATGACTAACATCTGCAATATGTACACCTATTTCGTACAAATCTTTATTGATAGTTTTAATAGAAATGGCATCATCAAAATCTTTTGCATCTACAGGGTCTATTGTAAATGTTAGTGTATCTCTAAAATCTTTTCTTTTACTAATTTCTTTTGCATCAATTTGTTCAGGCAGTAAAGCTGTTTCTTTCATTACTTCTTCAGAAAAAGATAAAGAGAAACCAGCCGATGCTAAAATTTCTTTCATGGCTGCATCATTATCATCATCTGCAGATAATACACTAATTACTTCTCCTACAGGTTTTCTATCTCCTTTATCCCATTTTACTAAACGTACTACTACTTTATCGCCATTCTTTGCCTGATGTATATTCTCTAATGGAATAAATAAATCTGGCATTGGCTTTTCAGTATCTGTAATACAAAAAGCAAAATTGTTTGATAGCTGTAATTTACCAATAAACTCTGTTTGTTTTCTTGCTACTACTTCTGTTATACTTCCTTCACATTTTCCTGTTTTAAAATTTTCTTTAATAATTTTTACTCTTACAGTATCGCCATGTAATGCAGTATTAAATTTATCTTGCCTAACTAAAATATCTTTAATCTTATTATCAACTATTACATAACCAACACCACTTTTAGTAACATCTAACACACCTTTTAATGTATTAACTGCTAAATGTGTTTCTTTAGTGGTATGATGTTTTTTTTGTTTCTTATTTTTCATGGATTGTTAACTTAAAATTTCTTACAAAATCTATCATTAAATTATTAAACACAGTTGTATCATCAAATAAAAATGCAGGTTTTACGGGCAATACATATAATGGAATATCTTTTAGCTCGTCAGAAAATTTCATTAATCTTACAGCATCTTTTTCTGTTGTAATAATTAATTTTCTGTTAGAACGAATGTTGTTAAATCTTTCTTTTATTTCATTTAAATCGTCTATATTAAAAATATGATGGTCGCTATAATCTTTTTGATAATAAGTATGTACAGTATTTAATAAATATTCTTTTAAAGGTTTAGGATTTGCAATACCACAAACCAACAGTACTTCATCGTTTGGTGTTAAAATCCATTCATCTTGCTTATTATAAATATGATATGGTGTGCCATAATCTATTGTTGTAAAAAAAACTCTTTGATGTGGCTTAGGTTTTATACTTCTTAATAATTTATATTTTTTATCTTGAGAAATATTTGTTGGGCACTTGGTAACAATAATTATATCTGCTCTTTTTGCACTTCCACGCTGATCTCTTAAATCGCCTGTTGGTAAAAAAATATCATTTGTATAAATATTACTATACTCAGTAAGAATAATATTTAATCCTGCTCTTACTTCTCTATGCTGAAAAGCATCATCTAAAATAATTACTTGCAAATCTGGTACATCATGTAATAATTGTGGTATTGCTACAATTCTTTCTTCGCCTACAGCAACAGCTACATCAGGAAATTTTATATGAAACTGCATTGGCTCATCGCCTATTTCAAGTGCTGTTGTATTGACATTTGCTAAAGCATAGCCTTTTGTTTTTCTTTTATAACCTCTGCTTAATGTAGCAGTTTTAAAATGTAGTTTTAATAATTGTACAAGATACTCTACCATTGGCGATTTTCCTGTACCACCAACTGCTAAATTCCCTACACAAATCAATGGAAAATTAAATTGTGCACTTTTTAAATAATTTTTATCGTACAGCCAATTTCTAATAATAATGATGAAACCATATACTAAAGCAAAAGGCAATAATAAAACTCTAAATGATTTTAAAAATATGGTATTAAAATTCATAAATTCTTTGAGGTGTAATGCAATAATTTAAAGGTATATCAAATTTATTGGTATCAATAATTTTTTCTATTGGTTCAAAATAATTAAAGCCAATTTTTATAATATCTTTTCTACATTGTGCTAAATATTTATCATAAAATCCTTTTCCAAAACCTACTCTAAAACCTGCTGTATCGCATACTAGTAAAGGAACAAAAACAATATCAATACTTGATGGAGCAATTAATTGTCCATTTGTTGGTTCTGTTAATCCATAATTATTTTCTGTAAAAAGAGTATCATCATTTACAGCAAATGCACTCATAGTTGTAGTATTAAAATCTGTAACAGGATAAACAATTTGTAAATCTATAATACTATGTTTTAGATAAGCTGTATATAATTGCACATTAGGCTCATGCACCATTGGCCAATATGTAAATAATGAAGCTGCATTGCCAAAATTAAATTTTTGTAATTGTATAAGCATTAAGTCATCCCACTTTAATTTATCTTTAGCAGTTATGGCTAATCTTTTTTCTTTATAAATTTTTCTTAATGCAGTTTTTGTCATCATATTATGCGTAAAGATACACTGATTGATAGGTTTATAATAAAGCTTTATATTTTCTTTTATAAATAATGTAACGATGTTAGTAATTGTATTGTACAGATAAATAGTTTTGTAAAGCGAATTATACTTATAGATGCAAAAAGAAATCACTTTAAAACTTACCCCTTCCGAAGCTGCTAATAATGCTATTATAAAAACTTATATAGCTAATACATTTGGTGTAAAAGAAAATGAAGTAACAGGATTTTATAAGTTAAAAGAAAATATAGATGCTAGAAGTCGTAAACAAGTTTGGATAAATATTACTTTAAAAGCCTTTATTAATGAGCCTTTCATTGAAAGAAAGATTGACAAAGTTTTATTTAAAGAGGTACACTCTTCTACTAAAAAAGTAATTGTAGTAGGTGCAGGACCAGCAGGAATTTTTGCTGCATTACAACTGATACAATTAGGCATTAAACCTATAATTATTGAAAGAGGCAAAGATGTAAGAAACAGAAGAAGAGATTTGGC
Organism: Bacteroidota bacterium; assembly: GCA_963169635.1. Lineage (GTDB taxonomy): Bacteria > Bacteroidota > Bacteroidia > Chitinophagales > Chitinophagaceae > UBA1930. Next base: position 28,163 of record CAUJDL010000081.1, on the reverse strand, counting down.
TATACTAAATAAAGAAGGTATTATAAACCCAGAAAGTAATTATTGTTTTGGAGAAGGAGGTGCTGGAACTTATAGTGATGGAAAATTATACACTCGTAGTAATAAAAGAGGCGATATAAACTATATCTTAAATTTATTTGTACAATTTGGTGCTGAAGAAAAAATTTTAGTAGAAGCACATCCACATATTGGTACTAATAAATTGCCACATATTATTACTGCCATGAGCCAACAAATAATTGATTGTGGTGGCGAAGTTTTGTTTGAAAAAAAGTTAGTAGATTTTATTGTACATCAACAAACATTGAAAGGTATTATTACAGCAGATGGAGATAAACTTTTTGCAGATGCAGTAATATTAGCAACAGGACATAGTGCAAGAGATATTTATACGCTTTTATACCAAAAAAATATTTTAATAGAAGCCAAACCTTTTGCATTAGGTGTAAGAATAGAGCATCCTCAAAGTGTTATAGATGCTGCACAATATCATTTAAAGCCAACATGTAGCAGAGGCGAATTTTTGCCTCCTGCATCTTATAGTTTAGTAGAGCAAGTGGCAGATAAAGGTGTATTTAGTTTTTGTATGTGCCCAGGTGGTATTATTGCTCCTGCTGCTACTAATCATCAAGAGTTGGTAGTAAATGGTTGGAGTCCATCTAAACGAAACAATCCTTTTGCAAACAGTGGTATGGTAGTTTCTGTAGCTTTAGAAGATGTGCTGAAAGAAAATATTTTTAACCATTCCAAAGAAAAAATATCTCCTTTAATATTAATGGAGTTTCAGCAGTTGATAGAAAGAAAAGCTTACGATGCTGGAGGAGGAAAATTTGTAGCTCCTGCACAAAGAGTAGTTGATTTTTGTACCAATAAAACTTCTACCAACTTACCTTCTTGCTCTTATTTACCTGGTATAAACAGTGTAGATTTAAGTAATGTATTACCAAATTTTATTTTTAGCAGATTACAAAAAGGTATTGAAGCTTTTGGCAAAAGAATGAAAGGTTATTATACAAACGATGCTGTTGTAGTAGCTACAGAAAGTAGAACTTCATCGCCTGTACGTATTCCTAGAAATACAGAAACTTTGCAACACCCTCAAATAAATAATTTATATCCATGTGCAGAAGGTGCAGGTTATGCTGGTGGTATTGTAAGTGCTGCAATGGATGGTGTAAAAGTTGCTAAAGCTATTGCTACTAAATTGCAAATTATATAATCTATATTTTTAGCGTTTAACAATATTGAGTTTTAATATTCTTATCCACATATCCACTATTAGCAATATTTCAGCTTATACAAGATATACATTTGCTTTTATGTTAGTGAATATTCTACCTATTGTTTGGGAAATTATATTTTATACTTTTTGTGGCGTTATTGCAATACAAATTTTTTACTATTTATTTTTCTTTACCAGATTAGCATTTTATAAAAAAAAGGAAAAAACTGTATCAATGCAGCATCCTGTTTCTATTATCGTTTGTGCTAAAGACGAAGCTCATAATTTAGCAAAAAACTTACCTGGTATTTTAGTACAAGATTATAAAACTACACACGAAATTGTTGTTGTAAATGATAACTCAACAGATGATACAAGATATTTGTTAGAAGAGTTTCAAAAAAGTTTTAAAAACTTAAATCAAATAGAACTTTCGCAAGAAGCAAAACTCATTGAGGGAAAAAAATTTCCTTTAAGTATTGGTATTAAAAGTGCTAAACACGAAATACTTTTATTAACAGATGCAGATTGTGTACCTGCTAGCGAAAATTGGTTATACAAAATGCAAAATGCTTATGACGAAAATATAGCTGTAGTTATTGGCTATGGTGCTTATAGAAAAAGTAAAGGCATTTTAAATAAACTTATCAGGTTCGAAACTTTTCATACTGCATTACAATATTTTTCTTATGCTTTAGCTGGTATTCCTTACATGGGTGTTGGCAGAAATTTAAGTTATAAAAGAGATTTATTTTTTAAGCATAAAGGCTTTTCATCTATCAATACTATACCAAGTGGCGATGATGATTTATTTATCAATAAAATTGCTACTAAAGATAATACTGCTGTAGTAATAGACCCTGAAGCTTTTACATTGAGCAATCCTAAAAAAACATGGAACGAATGGATGAATCAAAAATATAGACATTATACAACTGCAAAATTTTATAAACCTTTACATAAGTTTTTATTAGGCCTTTATTCATTTAGTTTATTTTGTATTTATCCGTTATTGGCAATAAGTATTATTTTTTATTGTTGGTGGTTGGCATTAGCTGTATTTGGTGTTAGGTTTTTGTTGCAAGGTTTTATATATTTTAAAACAATGAAAAAATTAAACGAAAAAGATTTATGGATTTGGTATTTACTCTTTGATTTATGGATGCCTTTATATTACTTATTTACAATACCAGCAATATTGAAAAGTCCTAAAAGAACTTGGGCTTAATTACAAATTTTTTATTGATAAATTGTATGGATATTATTTTAAAATATTTTGATGATTTTTCTTCAACACAGCTAAAACAATTTGCTGCATTAAAAGATTTGTATAAAGAGTGGAACGAAAAAATAAATGTAATATCCAGAAAAGATATAGATGCTATTTATTTACATCATATACTACATTCATTAAGTATTGCAGCCATTGCTAATTTTAAACCTAATACAGAAATTATTGATATTGGTTGTGGTGGCGGTTTTCCTGGAATTCCTTTAGCTATATTTTTTCCAGAAGCAAAATTTCATTTAGTAGATAGTATTGGTAAAAAATTAAAAGTGGTAGAAGCAGTTGCAGAAGCAATTCAACTAAAAAATATTACTGTACAACATACAAGAGCAGAAGCCATTAAAAATAAAAAATTTGATTTTGCTATTAGTCGTGCTGTAGCACCTTTAAAAGAATTATGGAGTTGGAGTAATCCATTATTAAAAAAAACTACTCATCCTACTCAAGAAATTACTAATGGTTTAATTTGTTTAAAAGGTGGCGACTTGCATCAAGAAATTGCAGATAGTAATACCAAACCTTCTATGATGAGTGTGTATGAAATTTTTAAAGAAGATTTTTTTAAAGAGAAGTTTATTTTATATGTAAAAAAGCATGGTTAATTAAACAATCTGCTTTTACCTTTTACATTTTGGTTTTTTATCTAAGCTTCAACTATCCTTTATTTTCTTAAAAATTGTTAAAAAACGGAAAATTTTTAACTACTTGCATGTATATACATCTAATCATTTATATTTGTTTTAAATCAACAAATAAAACATTAAAAGTTATGAAAAAAATTCTTTTACTTTCTGCTGTATTAGCAGGCTCTGTAGGGCTTTATTCTTTTATGCCAAGCAATAAAAAAGCTACTGTAAATTCTTATAAAGTAACTACAGAAAAATCTAAAATTGAGTGGATAGGCAGTAAAAAAAGTGGCTACCATAATGGTGCATTTATGTTAAAAGATGGAGAAGTAAATATTAGTGACAATAAATTAGAAGGTGGCAGATTTACCATTGATATGAGTGGTATAAAAGTATTAGATGCTGCTGGCCCTAAATTAGAAGGTCATTTAAAAGCTGCTGATTTTTTTGAAGTAGATAAATACCCAACAGCCACTTTTGAAATTACAACTGTAGATTATACAGATGAAAATAATGTAGAAATTGTTGGTGTATTAATGATTAAAGATGTAAAAGTGCCATTAAAATTTCCTGCAGTTATTCGTGGTATATCTGAGAAAGGATTTTTTGCTCAAGCATTTTTTACTTTAGATAGTAGATTATTACCTATTACAGATAAGTATTCAAATGCTGATGTTCCTTTAAGCATTCATTTATTTGCAGGTCAATAATTAATTAAGTTAATGATACAAAAAAACCTCTTGAACTTTCAAGAGGTTTTTTATTATTGATATTTTGTTGTTATGCTTCATTAAATAATTCTGGTTGGTTATTATTTTCTTCTTGATGTTTTTCCCATTGCATTTCAGCAGTTTTAGAAAAGTCCATCAGTTTTGCACCAACAGCTTTCCAACCCATTACTTCTACCATTTTAGCAATTTTAAATTTAGCTTTTCTTACTTGTAATCCTTTGCCCATTTGTACAGCTAAAACAGGCTCTTCATCTGTAGTTACAGCTTCTATCCTATTGCCATCGCCTTCTTTAATAAATAAAAATTTAGATTTTAAAGTAGAAGTTTCTATCTTAAATCTTTTTACATTATACTGTAGTTTATCATTATCTAAATAAACAGCAGTAATAATTTTTTCAGGTTCAAATTTTTCTATTAAAATAATTTTATCTACATCAAAGTGTTGTGTAAGTTCAGTATCTGTAATTTCATAATTACCATCATTATAAATCACTAATAATTTATCATCTTCAAACATTCCTAAATACTGACCTTTTTCTTCTGTATTTAATCTGCCATAAATATCATCGAACCAAAGTTTTATTGCATTTAAAGTGCTTTTACCAGCTTCTTTATACTTCACAGATTTTATAGGATATTTTGAAGCAATATTTCCCATACTTCCTCTACCCTTAATTTCTAATTCTTCAAAATAATAAATGAGTTCTTTATTTCTTGCAGAGCAATTAGGGCTTAAAGTAATTTTTATACTTTCTGCTTCGCCATTTGCATTTGATGTAAAATAATGTACTTTACTTTTATCGCTGCCTTTGGTTAAATCATATTCTTTATCTCTTGTAACACCTGTAACATTAAAACGTTTAGCATAACTTACACCTGTTTTACCATCTACATAAATCATGTTATAAGTAGTACGTTCGTCATTCTTTTTAAATATAGCTGTATGAATAATGTCTTTACCAATAAACACTTTATCGCCAACTTTTACCACTTTCATGATACCTCTTTTAGTAAAAACTATAATATCATCAAGGTCGGAGCACTCAAATAAAAACTCATCTTTCTTTAAACTTGTACCTATAAAACCTTCTTCTCTATTGGTATATAGTTTTGTATTGGCTATAGTAATTTGCTGTACTTTAATAGTATCAAAAAGTTTTAATTCAGTTTTACGCTCTCTGCCTTTGCCATATTTTTTTAATAAGGTATCAAAATAATTGATAGCAAATTCTGTTAAATGTTCTAAATCAAAATTTACTTGTTTAATATCAGCATCTATATTTTTTATTTGTTCTATTAACTCATCAATATCTAATTTATAAATTCTACGAACAGGCTTTTCTGTAAGTTTAATGATATCTTCTTTAGAAATTGATTTTCGTTTTAGCTTTTTAATAAATGGTTGAAATGCTTTTTCAATAGCTAATAATACAGCATCCCAATTAGCATGTTTTTGTTCTAACTCTTTATAAATTTTTTCTTCAAAAAATATTTTTTCTAAAGATGTGTAATGCCATTTATCTTCTAATTCTGCTAATTTTATTTGTAATTCTTTTTGCAATAAATCTTTTGTATTATCTACTGCAATTTTTAATAACTCTTGTACACCAACAAATTTGGGTTTATTATCTTCAATGATACAAGCATTAGGGCTAATACTTACTTCACAATCTGTAAAAGCATATAAGGCATCTATTGTAATATCGCTTGAAATACCTGTAGCTAAATCTATTTGAATTTCTACATGTTTACCAGTAAACTCTGTTAGTTTTTTAATTTTTATTTTTCCTGCATCATTCGCTTTGGTAATACTTTCGCAAAGTTGAGAAACTGTAACACCAAAAGGTACATCACGAATAATTAAAGTTTTTTTATCTAACTCTTCTATTATACAACGAACTTTAATTTTACCACTACGCTTGCCTTCATTATAATTACTAACATCTGCCAAACCACCTGTTTGAAAATCTGGAAAAAGTTCGAACTTTTTACCTTTTAAATATTTGATAGAAGCTTCAATAATTTCGCAAAAGTTATGAGGTAAAATTTTTGTACTTAATCCAACAGCAATACCTTCTGCACCTTGAGCAAGCAATAAAGGAAACTTCATAGGTAAAGTAATAGGCTCATTTTTTCTGCCATCATAACTTAATTGCCATTCAGTAGTTTTAGCATTAAAAGCTACATCGTGTGCAAACTTGCTAAGCCTTGCTTCTATATAACGAGGAGCAGCAGCATCGTCGCCAGTTCTAATATCTCCCCAATTACCTTGTGTATCTATGAGTAAATCTTTTTGTCCCATATTTACCAAAGCATCGCCAATACTTGCATCTCCATGAGGATGATATTGCATAGCCTGACCAATAATATTGGCTACTTTATTAAAACGTCCATCATCCATTTCTTTCATAGCATGAAGAATACGACGTTGTACAGGTTTTAATCCATCTTCAATAGCAGGTACAGCACGTTCTAAGATTACATAAGATGCATAATCTAAAAACCAATTTTTGTATTGCCCTTGAATACCATTTTCGTTATTAGTAATATTAAGTTGATTATTTTTTTCTGCCATTGTTTAAAAAATATTTTCTATGATGCTACAAAATTTTTTAGTTCAATTTCTTTCCATCCTTTTTCCCAATTTCCTTGAAACATAATTTTTTGTTCTGCAATTAATTCATTTATTCTGTACACTAAAAACACATCGCCTGTTTGTACTTTCATTTTACTAAGTATATTGTTTAATACTTTATTTAACTTTTGAAAATCGTTGGTTAATGCTGCAAGAATATCTTTATCAAAATAGTTAGCTTCTTTAGCAATAATTTTTTTGCCACCTTCTAATACTCTTATCATAGCATTTTCGTTGCAATGTTTTTTCCATTCATCAGCATCAACTTCAAACTCACTTAAAGTAATTTCTCTAACTAATTTTTTGGCTTTTAAAAATTCTTTAGATTGTATTTCACTTAAATGTGTAGGATAAAAGATGAGGCCTTTTTCATTAATAAAAGGTAAATTGTTTAAGAATAAAACATGTACTCTGCCATAATAATTTTTTAACTGACTCATTAACCAATAATAACCACAAACATCGTGTTGGTTTTGTGCAACCCAAATCCATACATGCTCATCTTCATTTTCATCTAATGTTTTTAATAAATTATGTACTGTTAATTTATCATCTACCATTGCCAATTGCTCTGTATAAGGAGAGTTGGATAATAAATTTTGCCACCAATCTCTTCGTTGTTGATAGCCTTCTGTAGTAGCTAATTGATGTAAAGGACCAACAGCATAATCGTCTTTAATTTCTACAATTGTACCTTGTAGTGTTTCATCTAAATCTATTGCTTTTTGTAAAGTATCTACATTAGCTTGTTCAAAAACAATATGTATCATTGAATTTGTTTATTTGCTTTTTGTGAATGATTATTTTTAATTACATAGTAAACACAGGTTGTAAAAATATTTCTTATAAAAGGGATGGCACTTATCAAACTAAATTGTTTAATAGGTTTTACACCAAACTTCCATTGATAAATGGGGTTTAATAAATAATGCCTTTTATGTAAAATTGTATAACCTTGTTGTTTACAAATTTTTTCAAACTTTTCTATCGTTATTCTTGTATCTCTTATTTCCATTAAATCATCTACTGCTTCATGATTCTTTTTTAATAACCAGCGATATAATTTTTTTGGTAAAAGATGTATATAGGGCAATTGCATTAATTTGCTACCACACATTTGCTGATGACCACCAAATGGCATATACCATGGAGGAAAACCAAAAAAAATAATTCCGTTAGTGGTTAAATAATTTTTCATCCAACCAATAAGTTTTGCTTGGTCGTGTATATGCTCAATTACATCTTTTAAAATAATGATATCGAACAAGCCATTTAATTCTGTTTGTGCATCTACCAAATAAATATCTTTAGATATAAAACTAATTTTACCATTAGCAATTTCTTCTGGCATAAAAGTTTTAGCATTATCTATTCTTGGCAAATCAAACTCTACACCAATACCTGTACAACCCTTTTGTACAAAGGCTTTTAGCACACCACCTTCGCCACAACCAATTTCTAAAACCCTCATATTAGGTTGTATAGAAAATTTTTCTTCGATAAAAGGTATAACATATTGAGTAGCATTTGCTACCTGAATATCAAAATATCTTTTTCTGTCTTTATGAAATTCGAACATGTTATAAAGTGTTTATTCATTTTCTACTAAATCCAATTCTACTCTTAAATTATCTATAATAAACTCTTGTCTTTGTGGTGTATTTTTTCCCATATAATACTCTAACAATTGTTGTATATGATCGCCTTGCTCTAATAAAACAGGTTGCAAACGCATGTCTTCATTAATAAATCTTTCAAACTCTTCTGGACTAATTTCTCCTAAACCTTTAAATCTGGTAATTTCTGGTTTGCCTTTTAGTTTTTCAATAGCTGCTTGTTTTTCTACTTCATCATAACAGTAAATTGTTTCTTGTTTATTTCTTACTCTAAACAATGGAGTTTCTAAAATGTATAAATGATTTTGCTTTACTAAGTCTGGAAAAAATTGCAGAAAAAATGTCATTAATAATAAACGAATGTGCATACCATCAACATCAGCATCTGTAGCAATAACAATATTTTTATAACGCAAACTTTCTAAACCATCTTCTATATTTAATGCATGTTGCAATAAATTAAACTCTTCATTTTCATAAACCACTTTTTTATTAAGTCCAAAACTATTTAAAGGCTTACCTCTTAAACTAAATACAGCTTGTGTATCTACACTTCTTGCTTTAGTAATACTACCACTTGCACTATCTCCTTCTGTTATAAAAATGGTACTTTTATTTTGTTGTTCAATAAATGCTTCTTTATTTTTATTAGGTGGTTCATCGTTTAAGTGTACACGACAATCTCTTAATTTTTTATTATGTAAATTGGCTTTCTTAGCACGTTCATTAGCCAACTTTCTAATACCACTTAATTCTTTTCTTTCTTTTTCGCTTTGTTCAATTCTTTTCTTTAAAGCATCTGCAACTGCAGAGTTTCTGTGTAAAAAATTATCTAACTCTTTTAATAAAAAATCTTCTATAAATTTTCTCATGCTTGGGCCACCTTCATAAACAGTATTAGAGCCTAATTTAGTTTTTGTTTGACTTTCAAACACAGGCTCTTGCACACGTACACTTACAGCAGCAACAATACTTTGACGAATATCGGCTGTATCATAATCTTTCTTAAAAAACTCTCTGACTACTTTTACATAAGCCTCTCTAAATGCTTGATGATGTGTACCACCTTGTGTGGTATATTGACCATTTACAAAAGAAAAAATATCTTCTCCATAATCATTATTATGGCTTATTGCTACTTCAATATCTTCTCCTTTTAAATGAATAATTGGATAGCGTAATTCATCTGCATTTGTTTTACGTGTAAGTAAATCTAACAACCCATTTTTACTAATATATTTTTTATTGTTGAAGTTGATAGTAAGACCTGAATTTAAGAAACAATAATTCCACAACTGATTATCTATATATTCATGCAAAAATTTATAGTTGTGAAAAATAGAATTATCAGGAATAAAAGTTACCAATGTACCATTATCTTCTTTAGTAGCTGCTTCTTTATGTTCTTTTGTTAAATTACCTCTTTCAAATTCGGCAACTTTTACTTTTCCATCTCTAAAACTTTCTACTTTAAAATAATTACTTAAAGCATTTACAGCTTTTGTACCTACACCATTTAAGCCTACACTTTTTTGAAATGCTTTGCTATCGTATTTTGCACCTGTATTAATTTTACTTACTACATCTACAACTTTACCTAAAGGAATACCACGACCATAATCTCTGATAGTTACAGTTTTGTTTTCAATTACAATATCAATATTTCTTCCAAAGCCCATTGTATATTCATCTATACAATTATCAATTACTTCTTTAAGAAGTACATAAATACCATCATCTGCAGATGAGCCATCTCCTAATTTACCAATATACATACCTGGCCTTAAACGAATATGTTCTTTCCAATCAAGGCTTTTAATATCATCTTCTGTATAGTCTGCTATTTTTTTTATTTCTGCCATATTTTAAAATGTACAATGCAGTTTTTAAAAATTGTATTGTATAATTTATTTTTTTATGAATTGCTTAAATTTATTGAAAAGACAAATCTAATTATCTATGCAAGTAAATGCAGCATTGATTATAAACAGAATTTGTGTAATTGTGGATAAAAAGCAATTAGTAGAATAAAAAACATAGGTTTGTAGTTCCATGAATAATAATTTAGTTACCAATCTTGTTGAAATAGCTGCTATTGCTGAAAAAAATGAAGCTACTAACTATGCATTTATTAATTTTTTACAACAACTCAATAGTACTACTTTAGATAATCTTGTACATCAATTAAACAAAGAAATTACCCCTAAAATAGATTGTACTAGTTGTGGTAATTGTTGTAAAAGTTTAATGATAAATGTTACAGAGCAAGAAGCAGATTTATTAGCCAATCACTTACAACAATCTAGAGAAAATTTTGATGCTCTTTATATTGAAAGAGGAAGTTCAGGTACAATGCTTATCAATAAAATTCCTTGTCATTTTTTACAAGATAATAAATGTACTGTTTATGAATATAGGTTTGAGGGTTGTAAAGAATTTCCTGCAATGCACTTACCTCAAGTACAGCAAAGATTATTTACAGTATTTATGCACTATCATCGTTGCCCAATTATTTTTAATATTGTAGAGCAGTTAAAAAAAGTTACAGAGTTTGTTGATTAACTTACTACTTCGCCTTCAATATCATAATCAAAAGCTTTGGTAATTTTTACTTGTACAAATTCGCCAATAGGTAATTTTTTTGTTGAGTGTATTACTACTTCATTATCTACTTCTACACTATCAAATTCTGTTCTGCCTAAATATCTTCCTGCTTCTTTTTTATCTATTAAAACTTTAAATGTTTTACCAATTTTTTCTTGATTTTTTTCGTAACTAATTTCTTGCTGTACTTCCATTACTTCTTGTGCTCTTGCTTCTTTTTCTTGTTGTGGTATATTATCTTCTACAGCATAAGCACCTGTATTTTCTTCATGGCTATAAGTAAAAATTCCTACTCTATCAAAACGATGTTCTTGTAAAAATTCTTTTAGTTCTGCTACATCTTTTTCAGTTTCGCCAGGATAACCTGCAATTAATGTAGTTCTTAAACAAATGTTAGGAATTTTTTCTCTAATGCTATGTATTAAATTGCTCATTTCTGCTCTTGTAATATTTCTACGCATTGCTTTTAATACATTATCACTTGCATGTTGTAATGGCATATCTAAATAGTTACAAATATTTTCTCTTTCTTTTATTGCATCAATAATTTCTAAAGGAAATTTTGCAGGATATGCGTAATGCAATCTTATCCATTCCAAACCTTTTACATCTGCTAAAGCATGTAATAATTTTGGTAACTCTCTTTTTTTATAAATATCTAAACCATAATAAGTAAGTTCTTGAGCAATTAGCATTACCTCTTTAACGCCTTTCTGCACAAGGCTTTCAGCTTCTGCTACTAATGTTTCAATTGGTTTGCTTATATGTTGTCCACGCATTAAAGGAATAGCACAAAAGCTGCAAGTTCTATTACAACCTTCACTAATTTTCATATAAGCATAATGCCTTGGTGTACTTAATAATCTTTCTCCTAATAATTCTTTTTTATAATCGGCATTAAATTGCTTTAATATTAATGGCAGTTCCATTGTACCAAACCAAGCATCTACATCTGCAATTTCTTTTGCTAAATCTTCTCTATATCTTTCGCTAAGGCAGCCTGTAACATAAACTTTATCTAACTTACCTCTTCTTTTAAGTTCAAGTTGATCTAAAATAGTATTAATACTTTCCTCTTTTGCTTTATCTATAAAGCCACAAGTATTTATAACAACAATATTATGATCTAACTTTTTATTTTCATGTACTACATCTATTTCATTAGCTTTTAGTTGACCACTTAACACTTCACTATCTACCATATTTTTACTACAACCTAGTGTAATAATATTTACTTTATCTTGTTTTAAACTTCTTGCTTTCATGAAATGTTTGCTGTATAAATAATGTTAGAAAAGTTGAGTATTTATGTTTAATCTGTTAATTTAAAAAGGCTATCTACAAATTCTTTTTTATCAAAAATTAATAAATCATTTATTTGTTCGCCAACGCCAATAAATTTTACAGGAATTTTAAATTGATTAGCAATAGCTAATACTACACCACCTTTTGCAGTTCCATCTAATTTTGTAATAGTTAATGAATTAACATTTGTAGTAGCTGTAAAATGCTTTGCTTGTTCTAAAGCATTTTGTCCTGTAGAGCCATCTAAAACTAACATTACTTCATGTGGTGCATTAGGAATTACTTTACTTATTACACGTTTTATTTTACTTAGCTCATCCATTAAATGTGTTTTATTATGCAATCTTCCTGCTGTATCAATAATTACAACATCGCTACCTTTTGCAAGTGCACTTTGTACAGTATCAAAAGCTACAGCACTTGGGTCGCTGCCCATTGCTTGTTTTACAATTGGTACACCAACACGATCACTCCAAATTGTTAATTGATCTACAGCTGCAGCTCTAAATGTATCTGCTGCACCTAATAAAACACTGTAACCTGCTTTTTTATAATTATGAGCTAATTTGCCAATAGTTGTTGTTTTGCCAACACCATTTACACCAACAACTAAAATGATATATGGTTTTAAATTATTAGGGATATCAAAGTTTTTATAAGCATCGTCATTAGCATCTGTTAATACTTTTTGAATTTCGTTTTGCAGTAAATTATTTAATTCTGTAGTATTAATATATTTATCTTGTTTTACTCTTTTTTCTATGCCTTCAATAATTTGTAAAGTAGTTTCTACACCTACATCAGCACTTATTAAAGCTTCTTCAAGATTATCTAAAACTTCTGCATCTACAGTAGTTTTACCTGCAATGGCTTTTGTAATTTTTGCAAAAAAACCTTCTTTAGTTTTTTGTAATCCTTCGTTTAAAGTTTCTTTTTCTTTTTTACCAAACAGTTTATCAAAAAAGCCCATAATTAAATATTTTAAAAACCGAAAGTTATAAAATTGGTATGAAAGGTAGATTAATAATAATTTAACCAAACTAAAAAAGCCTTCTGTAATGCACAGAAAGCCTTTTAATATGTTTTACAAACACAATAAGATTATTTTGAAGCCAAAAAATCTTTCACTTTGTCTTTGTGTACAATAGTTTCTTTAAAAGTATATGCTCCACTTTTAGGACTACGAATAGCTTTAATAACTTTCGTCCAGTTTTTAGCTTCTGCCGAAGCTTGAGCATCTTTTACTTTAGCGTTTTTTGAAGCTGCTTTTTCCATGATTATTTAATTTCTTTGTGTAAAGTAACTTTTTTTAATATAGGGTTAAATTTCTTTAACTCTAATCTTTCAGGGGTATTTTTTTTATTTTTTACAGTAATGTAACGGCTTGTTCCTGGTTTACCAGAAGTTTTATGCTCTGTACATTCTAAAATAACCTGCACTCTGTTTCCTTTCTTTGCCATTGTTATAAATTTATAAGATTGAAACCTAAAGGTTTAAATTTTTTCGCCTTGGGCTCTTAATTTTTTAACTACAGCAGATAATCCCAATTTATTAATTGTACGAATACCTTCTGTAGATAATTTTAATGTTATCCAACGATTTTCTTCAGTAAAGAAGAAACGTTTTGTTTGTAAGTTAGGTAAAAACCTACGTTTGGTTTTAATGTTTGAGTGAGAAACACGATTACCAGTAAGTGGTTTTTTCCCTGTTAATTGACATACTCTAGCCATAACTCTATTTTTTCAGGACGGCAAAAGTAAGAGGTTTTCTTTAAAAAACAATAAGTTCAATAAAAAAAATTATTGATTAATGTTTTAAAGTTAAATATTAGGCTTAAAATTAGGTTATTTAAAGTATTTAGCCATAAACAGTAGCTTATTTTAGGTTAGTAAGTAAATATTTTACAACATGGCAGCATAAATAATTGTTTTGATGACATTTTGTACTATTTTTTTCGGTGGCATTAATATTGCAATTTTAGTTTTTCTTATTAAAAAAGAGTATTAATTAAATAATTTAGATATATAGTTAAATCATGAATATAAATATTTTAACCAACGACGAAGAAGCTGAATTTATGCCAATCATTCCTATAGGAGAAAATGATAGTGAACAAGATAAAAACTTACATATACCTGCAGATTTAATTATTTTACCATTAAGAAATACAGTTTTATTTCCTGGTGTTGTAATACCTATAACTGTAGGAAGACATAAAAGTGTAAAAGCAGTAGCTGATGCTTATAAAGCAGATAAACTAATTGGTGTTTTAGCACAAAAAGATAGTAATATAGAAGACCCAGAAACCAAAGACTTATGCAATGTTGGTACTGTAGCTAAAATTGTAAAACTAATAAAAATGCCAGATGGAGGCACTACAATAATTATACAAGGTAAAAAAAGATTTGAGTTACAAAATATTACTACAACTGAACCTTATTTTAAAGCAAATATTAAAGTATTACCTGATGATGTAGCACCAGAAACAGAAGATTTTGCTGCATTAATAGCTTCTATTAAAGATTTAGCAAATCAAATAATACAACTTTCTCCCAACTTACCAAGTGAAGCAGGTATTATTTTAAAGAATATTGAAAATACATCTTTCTTAATAAATTTTGTATGTAGTAATCAAAATACAGAATTAGCAGAAAAACAATCTTTATTAGAAATAAATGATATTACTACAAGAGCTGAAAAACTTATTCAATTATTACAAAGAGAATTACAATTTGCTGAACTAAAAGATAAGGTAACTAATAAAACAAGAACAGAAATTGATAAACAACAAAGAGAATATTTTTTACAACAACAATTAAAAAGTATTAAAGATGAATTAGGTGGCGACCATAATGAAAAAGAAATTGCAGAAATGAAGAAAAAAGCTGAAGGTAAAAAATGGCCAGAAGCTGCTAAAACTTTATTTGATGCAAGTATTGCCAAACTAGAAAGAATGCACCCAAGTACACCAGATTATTCTGTTGTATATAATCATTGCGATTTAATGCTTGACCTTCCATGGGAAGAATATACTGCTGATAATTACGACTTAAAAAATGCAAAAAAAGTGTTAGATGCAGAACATTATGGTATGGCTAAAATTAAAAACAGAATTTTAGAATATTTAGCTGTACTTAAATTAAAAGGCGATATGAAAAGCCCTATTCTTTGTTTTGTTGGACCTCCAGGTATTGGTAAAACATCTTTAGGTAAAAGTATTGCTAATGCAGTAGGACGAAAATATACACGTGTAAGTTTAGGTGGCTTGCATGATGAAAGTGAAATTAGAGGCCATAGAAAAACATATATTGGTGCAATGCCAGGACGAATTTTACAAAACATCAGAAAAGTAAAAACCAGTAATCCTGTAATGATTTTAGATGAGATAGATAAAGTTGGTAGCGACCATCGTGGAGATCCTTCATCTGCATTATTAGAAGTTTTAGACCCTGAACAAAACAATACTTTTTATGATAATTATTTAGAGCTTGAATACGATTTAAGTAAAGTATTATTTATAGCAACAGCCAATAATATTGCTAACATTCAACCTGCATTAAGAGATAGATTAGAAATTATAGATTTAAGTGGATATGCTGTTGAAGAAAAAATAGAAATTGCTAAAAGACATCTTATACCTAAACAAAAAGATGCTCATGGCTTAGCAAAAGTTAATTTAAAAATTGCTGATAATGTTTTACAAAAAATAATAGAAAACCATACAAGAGAAAGTGGTGTAAGAGAGTTAGACAGACAATTAGCAAGTATTATGCGTTTTGCTGCTAAAGAATTTGCTACTAAAGGAAGTGTAAGACCAACTATTACTAATACAGATATTGAAAAAATTTTAGGCAAGCCAAGATACAGTAACGATTTATATAAAACTGTAAATATACCAGGTGTTGCAGTTGGCTTAGCATGGACTTATGTTGGTGGCGATATTTTATTTATAGAAGCAGCATTAAGTGATGGTAAAGGAGAGTTGAAACTTACAGGCAATTTAGGTAATGTAATGAAAGAAAGTGCTATAACTGCCTTAACATATTTAAAAGCAAATGCTAAAAAATTAGCTATCAATACAAGTTTTTTTGAACAGAAAAATATTCATATACATGTACCAGAAGGTGCTACACCAAAAGATGGACCAAGTGCAGGTATTACAATGCTTACAGCACTTACATCTGTATTAACAGGTAAAAGAGTAAAGCCTTATTTAGCCATGACTGGCGAAATAACTTTAAGAGGTCAAGTATTGCCTGTAGGTGGTATTAAAGAAAAAGTATTAGCAGCAAAACGTGCAGGTTTAAAAGAAATTATTATGTGCTGGCAAAATGAAAAAGATGTTCAGGAAATAGATAGCAATTTTATTAAAGGACTTACTTTTCATTATGTAAAAAATATGCAGCAAGTATTAGAAATTGCTATAACAGCATAGTTGTAAAAACTGTGCTGTTATTCATTTAAAATTCTGTAACCACTTGTTGGTATTTCAAACTTATTAGCAGATACAGGGTTTAAATTAATTTTTGTTGCAGTATATTTTATTTTCATGCCATTCTTATCTTGCGATTCATACTCAAGTACAAAACCTGGTACTTCTTTAAACTGAAACTCATATTCTTTTACAGAAGGAATAAAAGTTGGTACATAATATAAATTTAAATTAGTTCCATCTGCTAAAGTTAATATGGCTTTTTTACAAGCATAACCTAAAATAGTTTTTGTTTCGTCTAATGTTTTAATAGTAGTATTATCTAAATTACTATTCTTCTTTTTCCAAGTATCACTATTTAAATTAGTAATAAATTTATTGCCGCCAATTTCTCTTAAAATTACTGCATTGCCTGTGTTTTTATCGTAAATAACAGATTGAGAAAAAGATGGACTTTTAACATCTACTCTACTTTTATTGCCTTTAATATATACTGTTTTAGTAGTTGCTTTAAATGTTTCTGCTAACGTATTATCAATACCTGTTAGCTCACTAATATCTACCATATAATCAATAGTACATTCAGCTAAAACACGTTGTTTTGTTTGTTGTGCAAATACATTGCACATTGTAAAAACTGTTGCAATTATTAATAATAAATATTTTTTCATTGTAAGGTTTTATTTAAGTATATACAATTTCGTGCCAATGTTAAAGAAAAAGCCTTGTATTTAGTTACAAGGCTTTTAAAATTTAATTTATTTTTTAGGTTTATTTTTCATTTCCTGAATTTTCTTTTGAGCATCTACCATTTGTGAATAGCGTTCTTGCCATTTACTTTGTTTTTTAGGAGCTTTTCTTTTAGCATCTATTTTAGCTAATATTTTAGAATGATCAATAATATAATTCTGAATAATAAATTGTAATAATAAAGTAACTAAGTTAGATACTGTATAATACCATGTAAGTGCAGCAGGCATATTATTAAATACAAAGAATAATACAAATGGAAAAATATAAGGCATATACTTAAATGCAGGATTATCTTGTGCTGCAGGTGTATTGCCAATATTATAAATAGAAATTAAAAAGCTAGTAATAACAGCAGTTATGTTAAATAAACTAACATGATTGCCAATTAGCCAAACATGAGTACCCCAACTAATTACATCATCATAAGATGATAAATCTTTTGCCCATAAAAACTCCTCGCCTCTTAAGGCAATATTTGAGTTAAATAAACTATATAATGCAAAGAAAATAGGAATTTGTAATAATGCTGGAATACAACCACCTAAAGGATTTACACCTGCTTCTCTAAACAATTTCATTTGCTCCATTGCAAATGCTTGTTTATCATCATTGCCAATTTTCTTTTTTAATGCATCTAACTCAGGACGTAAAACTTTCATTTTTGCACTACTTAAATAACTGCTATAAGTTAATGGTGCTGTTACTAAACGAATAAATAAAGTTAATAATAAAATTACCCAACCATAATTGCCCATAAAGCCTGAAAAGAAATTAAATACAGGCATAATGATATATTGGTTAATTGGACGAACAAAAGAATATAAATCTCTTCCTAAGTTTACAATTCTGTCTAACTCTGGTACAGTTTGTTTTTTAAGAATATTATAATCGTTAGGTCCATAATACATTTTTAAAGGAATAGTAACCTCATTTGCATCTTGCAATTTTATTTGAAAAACAGCATCAGCAGTTGCTAAAACATTGCTAGTATCTACTTTACTTTTTTCCCATTTTACATCTCCACTATTAAATTTATTATCTGCTATTAATGTTGTATTAAAAAACTGTTGTACTACACTTACCCAATCTGTTGGTTTTTCAAACTTGTGTTCAGTTTTTGCCATGATGTAATCAAAATCATTACCCTCAAAAAAACAAACATTACTCATTTGATTTCTTTCGTAGCTAGCACTTTTTTCGTGTCTTAAAGTTGTAGTACGCCAATTAATATTTAATACACCTTGATTTAATAAAGATTTAGCACCATGTAATTTTACTTGCCAATTAATCATATAAGCATCTGGTGTAATGGTGTATAAATGCTGAATCATTCTGCCTGCAGAGTCTGCAATAGTGTAAGTGATTTGTTGTGTGCCATCAGCATTTTTTTCAATTACAGGTGTTTGAAAAAATAAATCGTCTGTAAAAGAAACAGCATTATTTCCTGTATTAATATTATACCCTAATTTATCTTCAGGTGTACCTAATACAACTAAAGAACTATCGTAAGATGTATATTTTTTTAGTGATACAGATTTTACTCTACCACCTTTATTAGTAAAAGATATTTTTAATAAATCTGTTTCAATGATTTCTATTTTTTCTTCACCAGTTGTTACACCTTTAAAATTGCCTTCTTTTAAAACTTTATTGGTAGAGTCTGCTATTAAAGAATCCTGACGAGCTTTCTCTTTCATTTCAGGTGTAATTCTAGCAGCTTCTACTTTTGCAAGAGAGTCTTTTTTATGTTGTTCAACATTAATTGTATGTTGAGCCATTTTATTGTTATACCAGAAATAAGCAAAAAATAAAACACCCAATAAAACAAAACCAATTATCGTATTCTTATCTGTCTTCATATACTTAATAAATAAATTTAAGAAGTGGCAAAGGTAGGGAACGAGAAGTTATTGTCATAACTTGATTTTATAGGCATTTTAAAGCATAATAAAGTACATAATGTTGTGTTAATAATCTACCACTTTAACTGTAGCTTCATGCTTATTATCTATTGTAACAATAAATATTTTGTTATAAACACTTTCATCTAAAGCAGCAAATTGTTGCTTTTTAATTAATAAATTAACCAATGCAGGAGTTGTAGTATTATGCCCTGCAATTACTATTGTTTTATTTTTTTGTTGCAATAAGGTATCTGCAAATGCTGCTAAAGTTTTATAATCATAAGTAATGATAGATTTATGATAACTATTAGCAAGGGGCGTAACTGTTTGTTGTGTTCTTAAAAAATTAGTTGCATAAATTTCATCTATAGTATAATCTTGTAAAGCTGTTACTAATTTATTGGCTCTTTCAAAACCTTGTTGAGATAAATTTGGATTAGCATTCATTTTAGTTGAAGATGCTTGTGTAGTATCTTTTTCTGCATGTCTTATTAAAATATAAATAGACTGGGCTTTCAGTTGCACCATAAAAAATGTTGCTAAGATGCCTATCAAATATTTTTTCATTATAAAAATGTTTAAGTGTTATTGAATAATGTAAGATATTGTTGCTGAAAAATTTTAATATTAAAATGCTCTTGAGCATAAGCTATATTATTATTACTAATTGTTGCTAATAAATTTCTTTGTTGATGTAGTTGTTGAATAAAAGCCAACATTTGCTCTACAACTTTTTGTTCATCATCAATTGTATTAGTTACAAATCCATTTTCTGTATTAGTTATATGAATTGGCATATCGCCAACAGGTGTTGCAATAATTGCACAACCATAAGCCATAGCTTCCATTACAACTATAGGAAAACCTTCTGTATTAGATGTTATTAATAATATATGAGCTTGTTTATATAAATCTGCAAGTAAATTTTCATCATCAATATTTCCTTTTAAAATACAATAGTTTTTTAATTGATTGGGTATAGCAGTTGCTACATTTCCTGCAAGTGTTACAGTAATATCTTTATTTAATTGATGTAATTTTTCTGCAATTGCAGCAACTAAATGTACACGTTTTTCTGCAGTGCCTCTACCCACATATAAAATATTTAAAGGCGTTGAAAAATCTTTATTTATATAGCTTGTAGGCAAGCTAATACCATTAGCTATGTACTTTATTTTATGATGAAAATTCGTTGGTACTTTTAATTGTGCATACTGCTGCAAATGATTGTCTATTCTTACTTTACTAATCATTATTGTTGTATGAATAAAAGGAAGAAAAGGAATTCTTATCCACGAAAAACTATTAAATGAATGTATTAACTCAAACTGCTTAATAGAGGTTTTTACCCAAGGACTAATTTTATATGCAAAATTGCATTGCCCATTAAATACAATAGGATTTTGCTTTTGCTTATTAATGTAAGTAATGATAATGCCACGATAAATAAGGTTTAAAAAATAAAGCCATTTATTATCGGTAAACTTACTAATATCTTTTATAGTACAACCACTTTGCTGAAACTCTTGCAGAAAAGTAGTATCGGCAGATTTTTTTGTAAAATAAATAATGCAATTTTTATTTCCAACAGCTTGTGTAATTTGTGCATGTACTTTTTCTGCACCACCTGTATGATAAAAAGGAAAAAAGAAAAATATATTATATGATTTTTTTTGTGGTTTCAGCAAAGCAATACATTGCCCAATAACAATGAAAGGAAAAATAAAAATATCTTCTAATTTTCTTTTTAATATGTATTGATTATATGTCAATGTTTAAACAGTCTTTTAATTTCTTTTCCTATACCCATCATTACATCAAAACAAGCACTCAATAAAATTTTTGTTTCAAAAATACCCCAGTTAAATTTTTTAATTCTTTGTAATAAAAATTGTTTTTTAGTTTTTGCTATAGTAAAAAAAGTATTTCTTTTTCTATGAATACTACCTGTGATAGATTGTGTATGTACACGATAAAGCAAAAGTGGTTCATTAATTTTTTCTATTACAAATCCATCTGCTAATAATTGAAGCCATAAATCGTAATCTTCTGTATGTTTTTGATATACATTGTAGCGATAATTTTTAATAACTTCACTACGCATCATTACACTTGGATGTGCAATACAACATTGCCAAACCATATTTTTTTTAATAGCAGATGATGTAATTGTTTGTAAGTCTAAAGGCCAAAAACCTGTAGGTTCATTATGTTCATTTATAAACTGTACAGTTGTAGCCAATACAGCAGTATTAGTATTTTGCTGCATCCATGCTACTTGTTTTTCTATTCTTTGTGGTAAGCAAATATCATCTGCATCTATTCTTGCAATATATTTTCCTTTAGCTAATTCAATACCTTTATTTAAAGTAAAAATTAATCCTTGGTTGCCATTATTTTTTATATACTGAATTCTTTTATCTGTATAGCTATCAATAATATTAGAAGTATTATCTGTAGAGCCATCATTAATAATGAGCAGTTCAAACTCAGCATAGGTTTGTTGTAAAATGCTATCAATAGTTTGCTTAATATAACTTTCACTATTATAGGCAGGTAATAATATGCTTACTAATGGTAACAATAGTTGAGTATTAAATTAAGTGCTGATGATAGTAATTCAATATTTATGCCTTTTTAAATTTCTTTTTTACTTCAAGAATAATTGTAGATGCTACTAATAAATAAATTAAAATTGCTGAAATGCCAGAAAGCTTCCAACCTAAAATATGACTTGCAGGTTCAAACTTAAAAACAATTTCATGCTCACCTGCAGGTATAGGCATACCACGTAAAATATAATTTACTTTAGCATAAGGTGTAAGCTTACCATCTACATAAACGTTCCAACCTTTATCATAATACACTTCGCTAAATACTGCAAATTGTGTAGATGAAGTTTTGCTTTTATAAGTAACAACATCGTTCTCTTTTCTTACCAATTGTATTGTTGCAGCAGAATCATATTGAAAATTGGTATTAGCAATATGCTCAAAGTTTTTACCTATTACAGCACTATCATGTACATTTAAATTTGTCAGTGCATCAATTTCTTCTTTTGGTGTTGCTACTTTTTTTAATCCTTTTATAAACCAAACAGAACCACAAGCATTTGGATTAATTTCTACCTGGTCTGCTTTACTTGTACTATGAATGATGTACTTAGTATTAAGCATATCTAATACAGGTTTGCAGTTTGGATAATTATATAATTGATGCTCTGCTAAATCTTGAAAAATACTCAGCTTAGCAGCATGATAACCACCAACAGATTGATGATAATAAGCAGCTCTTGCACCATAATTTATTGCTGCTTGTGCACCATTAGAAACATCGAACACTCTATAATCTGATGAGTCTTGTAAAATAAATTTATCTGCAGGTGTTGGAGTAAAGTTAGCTTCATAATCATCTGCATATTGGTAATTGTCTTTGTTTAAATAATTAGTATCTAAAGCCATAATATCTATAAAAGCAAATACACCAATAGTTGCAATTAACATCCAATCTTTAATTTTATTTTTAATGTTTAACCAAATAGCTAATGCTGCTACAGCAATAAAAAATAATGAACGTAAAATATCGCCAATAAATAAACTTTTTCTATCAGCTATTAAGCCATTAATCATTTTTTTACCTGCATCTAAGAATACACTTTTAGTTTCTGCATCTGGTATATTATTAATTGATTGAAGTAAATTATTATCAGCTTCGCCTTTATAATCAAATCCAAAATACATCATTATTAAAAGCACAAAAACACCAGCAGTAATCATTAAACCTTTTTTGTATTTTGCTAATAATAAAAGTTTATCTTTTGTATCTATAATTTTTTGTAAGGTTAATACAGCCATCATGTTTAATAAAAAGGTAGGTACAACCAAAATCATACTTGGTGCTCTAAACTTATTATACATGGGTAAATAATTAAATAAAAATGTATTAAAGCTTTTAAAGAAGCTACCCCAACTCATCATAATGGTTAAGATTGTTGCAGCCAAAATCCACCATTTATATTTATTATCTAAGATTACAAAACCTAATAAAGCTAAAAAGCAAATAATAGCACCAACATAAGGAGGACCAGAAGTGCCACCAATACCACCCCAATAAAAACTTAATGCACTTTGCAATTGTCTAGAAATTTGAGGATTCATTTCTTGCAATGCTTGTACAGCTTTAGAACTTTCTTCAGATACTTCCATTTTATTACTACCACCAAACATTCTTGGTACAAGCATTACAAAAGGTTCTGTTTTATACATGCTATAGCTAAAAGCATAATCTTCTGTTAGGCCTACTTTAGTAGTTTTTGTATTTGCATCTGCTAATTGAGAACCTCCTCTAATAGATTCTTTTGTGTATTCATTATCTGGCATAAGTATTACAGCATTTTGTAATGCTCCTAAACTTACCCCTGCTAAAGAAAATATTACAGCCATTATTAAATGTTTGTATTCTTTATTTTGAATACATTGTACAGCAAAACCAATGGCCATAAAAGCAATAATAATCATTGCATAATAAACAATTTGATAGTGTTTTTGTGCAATAATAGTAGCTGTAAATAATGCAGCTAAGGAAGTGCCCCACAAATATTTTTTATTAAAAATTAATAGCAATGCACCTATCAAACCTGGTAATACAGCTAAAGAAAGCATTTTAGTATCGTGTCCTTCTGCTACAATAATTACATTATAAGTTGTATAAGCATAACATAGAGCAATGGCTGTACCAATCCACGATTTTACTTTTAATACTTGCGATAAAAAATAAAAACAAACACTAGCTAAAAAGAAAAACAACATGGGCTTAGGTAATTTTAAAGAAATAATATCCATAAAATAATAAGCTACCATATTATTATTCCATCCTTTAATCATATAACCTGGCATACCACCAAACATACCATTTGTCCATAATGGAACTTTACCTGTAGCTTCAAAAGCTTTTTCTTGGTTTTGAGCCATTGATTTCCATTGCGAAATATCTGCTTGTTGTAAAACATTTCCTTCTAAGGCTGGTTTACAATACAATACTGCAACTACTAAAAAAATGGCAACTGCAATAGCATGTGGTGTTATTTGTTTCCAATTTATCAATTTCATTTATTTACTTTTTAAGACTTGGCAAATTAATGTTATTTTTCAAACCAAAATAAAAATATGCGTTGGCTTTTATTTATAAGTAGGGTAACTTTTATTTGTAACCTATGTTATATACTATCTGTCATTGGTAGATATTTTAATTTAGAACAATTGCATGAACATGTAGTTAGTACCATTGTAATATTAGGTTTTATTGCTGTGTTTTTAAATATTTTGGTAACAATTATATGGCTGATAAGTTTTTTTTCTGGTAAAAAATATATACCTGTTTGGTTAGGTATGGTAAATTTATTGTGTTTGATATTTCAGTTGGTTAATGCTTTTTATTACAACTTGTAAGCAATAATTTTTTTAGATGAAAGTAAATTATTTACTGCCCATTTTTTAAAATATTTACTACTATTTTATCTATAGGTAATGTTACAGATGCTTCATTTAACAAATGCCAATCTATAAATCTAAAACTTTCTGGTACTGATGTTTTATGAAGTTTATGTTCTTGAGAAAAATCAAAAGGAATTTGTGATGTTTTTAAAGCAGATAAATCTTTTGCATGAACCCAATAATAAACACAAATGATTTGATCGGTTTTATTAAATGCTGAAATCTGAAAAAAATCTGTTGTATAAATATGATGACCAACAGTTACATCTAAACCTGTTTCTTCTTTAAATTCTCTTTTTAAACATTCTCTTGTGCCTTCGCCAAATTCTAAGCCTCCACCAGGAAATTTTGTATAATATTCTCCTCTAATAAACTCATCACTTACTAAAATACTTTTATCTTTATTTTGTAATACACCATATACCCTAATATTAAATTGAGCCATAGAAAATTATTTTAAATTATTTATTTTTTGGCAATTGCATTTGCTGCAATAAAGCCTGTAGTCCATGCATTTTGAAAATTAAAACCTCCTGTAATACCATCAATATTTACAACTTCTCCTGCAAAAAATAAATTTGGTATCAGTTTACTTTGCATAGTATTTACATCTATTTCATTAAGCTGAAAACCACCACATGTTACAAACTCTTCTTTAAAAGTTGTTTTGCCTTTTACATCAAAAGCATGTGCAGTAAGGTTTTTAATTAATTGTTGTTGTTGTTTATTATTTACATCTGCCCATCTTAAAGTTTCATTAATGCTACTTTCTTGTAATAAATATTGCCATAATCTATTAGGTAAGTTAAAAGGATTTTTTGTATAAATTTTCTGAGCTGCCAATTGTACTCTTAAATGTTGCCACTCTTGTTGTAATGATTGTTCAGTAAAATTTTCTAACCAATTTATTTGAATAGAAAAATGATAATTTTTTTCTGCTAATTCTTTTGCTGCAAGAGCAGAAAGTTTTAATACAGCAGGGCCACTAAAGCCCCAATGTGTAATTAATAAATCACCTTTTGTTTGCAACTTTGTACCTAATATTTTTACTTGTACATTATTAACACTTATACCCATTAACTGATTAATAGAATGTTGTGGAATATTAAAGGTAAATAAAGATGGTACAGGATTTTCTATACTATGTTGTAAGTTTTTTAGCCAACCAAATTGTAATAGTTTAGGATAACCACCTGTAGCAATACATACATAATGGCAGTTTAAATTTTTTCCTTGAGTAGTGTGTAAAGTAAAATTATTTTCTTGTTGTACAACCTCATTAATATCATAGTTTAATAAAATTTCTACACCATATTTATTTGCCTCATTTAATAAACAATCAATAATAGTTTGAGATTGATTGGTTGAAGGAAACATTCTTCCATCAGTTTCTGTTTTAAGTATTACACCTCTTTGTTTAAACCAATCTATGGTATGTTGTGTATTAAACCAGTGAAAAGCTTTTTTTAAAAAATTAGCTCCACGAGGATATTTTTTAATCAGTTCATTAATTTCAAAACAATGATGTGTTACATTACATCTTCCTCCACCACTAATTTTTACTTTGCTTAAAAGTTTATTAGTTTTTTCTACAATAATAACTTTGAGTGTAGGGTTTAATCTTGCAGCATTTACAGCACAAAAAAAACCTGCTGCACCGCCACCAATAACAATTAAAGATTTTTGCATAAAAATTACTCTACGAAACTACAATATCAAAAGAGTATTACAAACAAAAACACCCTTAAAAAAGGGTGTTTAAAAATTTTATCTTTCAGATGGCTTCTTTTTTCCTGCCATTAATTTTTCTAAAACAGTATCTAATCTTCTTTGTCTTGTATCAGATCTTTTAGCAGCCTGAATCCATTTTACATATTCTTTTTGATTAATTGTTGGTAGTGAAGTAAAAAACTCTTTTACTTTTTGATGCTTATCAAGAATTCTTTCAAGTTCTATTGGGTAGTGTACCAAGCTTTTATTAAAGTTATCAGCAGCTTCTACTTTTGGTTCTTGATATATAATAGGCATTTCTTTATTTCTCTTAAACTGTACAGCACCCCACATGTGGTCTAATACTACATCTTCTAAACGTTCGTAGCCATTATTTTTTAAAATATCCCAACTGCTTTCACGATTTAAATCGCTAACTATTTTGCTTGTTTGTTTAGGACAAGCAATCCATAATTTACTATTTTCGTGCAATGCACCTAACACATCTCTAACTACATTATTTAGCTGATGCTTATTTACAGCAAATACTAATGCAAAATCTACTTTTTTAATTTTTAAAAGTGGCGTTACATTTTTGGCATAAGACAATTTAGAAAATTGCTTTTCAATTCCAGATGGTACACCTTGAATTAAAAGGTTTTTCTCGTCTTGTAATGATAATTTTTCAAACAAACTTAAATTAGACATATCCTAAAATAGCTTTTTCAGGTGATGTAAAAAGGGACACAAAGTTAAGAATTTTTTATGAAGTATGTACATAGATAACCTAATAAAATATATACTTTAACGTCTTGTTTAAATAAAACTACTGAAAGTCAATGTGTTAAGTTAATTAGAGATAGGTTTATAATAGTCTCTAATTGTTTCGTCCATTATTTTATTAAGTTCTTTTATTCTTTTTTCTTCTGCTGGGTGTGTGCTTAAAAACTCTGGTGGTTTCTGACCTTGACCAAGTTTTTCCATTCTTTGCCATAAAGGAATAGCTTCTCTAACATTATAACCTGCTAAAGCAGCATAACGAAGTCCAAACTTATCAGCTTCTAATTCTTGTTTTCTGCTATGAGGTAACATTACACCTACTTGAGAGCTAATGCCATAAGCAGTCATAAATAAATTTTGTGTTTGCTGTGGTTTGGTAGATAAAGCTGTACTTAATGCTACACCACCTAATTGTTGTAATAAACCCTGACTCATTCTTTCATTTCCATGTCTGGCTAAAGCATGAGCTACTTCGTGCCCCATTACTACAGCTAAAGCTGCTTCATTTTGTGTAATAGGTAATAAGCCTGTATAAACAACTATTTTACCACCAGGCATACACCAAGCATTTACTTCATTACTTTCTACTAAATGATATTCCCACTCATAACCATTTAATTCACTAATTAATCCTTGCTCAGTATAATATTTAGTAATTGCATTAGTAATTCTTTTACCCACTCTATTAACCATTTCAGCATCTTTATTAGTTGCAGTATTAACAATTTTACTTTTATTTAAAAATTGTCTGTACTCAGTTTTTGCCATTGTTTGTACTTCTGTTTCAGATACTAAACTTAATTGAGAACGTCCTGTAATACTATTTGTATAGCAACCTAACATTACTACACTTAAGCAACAGATAATTATTAGCGTTTTTACTTGCATCATTTTATGGTAAAGTTTAAAATAAATTTAAAAATAGTTGCAACAAAGATAGATAATGTATTGAATAGCATTTTTTGATGGCTCCAACTAACAAAATTTTAAAGATTATTTATATTAACCTTTCAGTTTAATTAATGATAAAATTATGAGTAGGGGAAAACCACTAATTTTTAAAAT
>CAUJDL010000080.1 GCA_963169635.1 Bacteroidota bacterium | reverse complement strand
TGATAATACAGACTTAAATAAAAACTTTAGTCGTTTTGGTATTAGAAGAGGTAGAGTAAAAATGATGTATGAAATAGGAATTGCAACAGGAGTTTTTCAATTAGATATTACAGAAAAAGGTATTGGTGTAAAAGAAGCATTTATCAATATTACAGATCCTGGTAAAACTGCAAGTTCATTTAGAGTAGGCGTTTTTAATCGTCCTTTTGGTTACGAAGTAAATCATTCATCATCAAAAAGAGCATCACCAGAAAGAGCTAATATTATTACAACACTTTTTCCTGAAGAAAGAGATTTAGGTGCAATGCTTTCTCTTCAAGCACCTAAAACATCTGCTTGGCACAATATAAAATTAGATGTTGCACTTATGGCAGGTAATGGCATTAAGATAGATATGGATAGTAAAAAAGATTTTATTGCTCATTTATCTTTTCAAAAAAAATTACATAAGCAAACAAATATGAGTGGTGGTATAGCTTATTATAGAGGTTTTGTTTATCAAGGTTCTGCAAATGTTTATACCATGCAGAATAAAAAATTTGTTGTAAATACTAATACCAACAATTTAGGAGCATTTGCTAAAAGAGAATATTTTGGTGCAGATGTTCAATTTACAACTACAACTAATTTTGGAGAAACAGAAATTTTAGCAGAATATATTTTTGGTACACAACCAGGAGAAAAAGATAATTCTAAAAGTCCTAATTATACTACACTTCCCACACACGATACTTATATCAGAAATTTTGCAGGTGCTTATATTTCGTTATTACAAGAGTTAGGCAAAACTCCATTGTACCTTATTGTAAAGTACGATATTTATGACCCTAATAAAAAAGTTGCTAAAAACGATATTGGTTTATTTGGTACAGACAAAGGCGATATTGCTTATAATACTTGGGGGGTAGGATTATTATGGAAAATAAATAATCAATTAAAACTTACTACATATTACGATTGGATAAGTAACGAAAAAACAACTAACTTATCTGGATTTGATAAAAATATAGCAGATAATATTTTTACACTTAGGCTTCAATTTAAATTTTAATATAATTAACAAAATATCTGTTATAATTCTTACACTTTTGCACAACAAAAAAACAACAGCTAATTTTAAGACTAACTAACGCATGGATATAATTGTAGATTTCTTTCAGCATATATTAAACCCAGATTGGATAATGAAAAATGGAGGGCTATATTTAGTAGTACTCATTTTATTTATTGAAACAGGTATTTTCTTTGGTTTTTTTCTTCCCGGCGATCCATTATTATTTATTTCAGGTATGGTAATCGCTTCTGTCAATGAAACACATTATCCATTTAGTACTGCTATGTTAAACTTACCATTTTGGATGTTGTTATTTATGGCCTCTACCATATTAGGTAATTATTTTGGTTATTGGTTTGGCTATAAATTTAAATTTTTAATAGAAAGAAAAGAAGATACTTGGTATTTAAAAAGAAAACATATCAATACCGCAAAAGATTTTTATGAAAAAAAAGGAGGCTTAACTATTGCAGTTGCAAGGTTTTTACCTATTATCAGAACATTTGCACCTATTATTGCTGGTACATTAAATATGGATTTAAAAAGATTTACATTTTTTAATATTGTTGGTGCAATTTTGTGGGTAAGTACCTTAACAGGCCTAGGCTTTATTTTAGGCGATAATGATTGGGTGAAAAAAAATTTAGAATTTATTATTCTTGCAATTGTACTAATTGTTACACTGCCTGTTATTATAAAATTCTTCTTTAAAAAATAATTTAATAAACATCATTTTTTATGACACTTTGGATAATATTTATTGCAGTTATCATCATTGCTTTAATTATAGATTTAGGCATTTTTAATAAATCGCCACACGAAATTAAAACGAAAGAAGCTGCAATGTGGTCAATAGTTTGGGTTTCTGTAGCTGCATTATTTTCTGGTATTATTTATTTAGCATTTCAAAAAGGATGGATAAATAATCCAACAAAACTTACACCTCCCAATGCTGTTATAAAATATGTTACAGGTTATTTAATAGAGCTTTCTTTAAGTGTAGATAATATTTTTATTATAGCCCTCATCTTTACTTCATTTAATATTCCTAAAAAATATCAACACGAAGTTTTGTTTTATGGTGTATTAGGTGCTGTAATTTTTAGAGCAGTTATGATAATTTTTGGTGTAGCACTAATTAATAAATTTAGCTGGATTATTTATGTGTTTGGTGTATTCTTAATTCTTACTGCAATTAAAATGTTGATAAGCCATAATAAACCAAGTAATCCAAGAGACTCTAAAATTTATAAGTGGATTAAAAAAGTGTATCCTGTAACTAAAGCAGTT
The DNA here is from genome assembly GCA_963169635.1 of Bacteroidota bacterium. GTDB lineage: Bacteria > Bacteroidota > Bacteroidia > Chitinophagales > Chitinophagaceae > UBA1930. Next base: position 35,241 of record CAUJDL010000080.1, on the reverse strand, counting down.
TATAACGATAAATTTTTTATACGTAAAAAAGGAATAAAATTTGCAACACCATTATTTGTTGCATTAATTATTATTGAGCTTACAGATATCTTTTTTGCTATTGATAGTATTCCTGCCATATTAGCAATTACTACAGACCCATTTATTGTATTTAGCTCAAACATATTAGCAGTTATGGGTTTAAGATCTATGTTTTTCTTAATAGCTGGTATGTTAGATAAGTTTACCTACATTAGTTACAGCCTTATAGTAATACTTGCATTTGTTGGCGTAAAAATGTTGTTATCGCATCATGTAGAAATACCAGATTGGTTATCATTAGGTGTTATTGTACTTTCTTTAGCTTGTGGCATGTTGGCTTCTAAATATTTACATAAAGAAGCAGAGGCAAGTTAAAAGGAATATTTATCATAACTATTTCATGATAATTGATTAATTGATTATTACTCCAAAACCTCATCATACCTTAAAACTACTTATTTACTAAAACAGTAAGTTTGGTGTAGTTGTTTCCCTTTAACAGAATTTCTTTTGAGATAAAAGCAATAATTAATTTATTTGAAAAATAGATACCTGATACAAACCAAGAACTTTTTAAAGTATTAAACTTGCAATTAGGTTTGCTGATAAGTTTTAATACAAAACATTTCAATACAAATATTTTTTAAGAAAAAATAAAAGAATAATATCTTTAGTCAACTTTCACACCTTACTAAATTATTACTTCAGGTATTTGACAATAGAGTAAAGAAAAAGGTATGAATATGGAAAATAAATTTGAATGAAAGAACAACAAAAAATATCTATACGTTTTTTCAACGACCATGAGGTACGTGCAGTTTGGGATGATGCACTTGCCAAATGGTGGTTTAGTGTATTAGATATTGTTGGTGTGCTAAATGAAGAAACAGACTACACAAAAGTTCGCAACTATTGGAAATATCTAAAAGCTAAACTGAAAAAAGAAAACAATCAGTTGGTTAGTGCTACTACCCAACTGAAGCTAATAGCAGCAGATGGTAAAAAATATAATACAGATTTGTTAGATAGTGAAGGAATTGTTGAACTATCTAAAAATTTTCCCAACAACAAAGCAAGCAAATTTTTAGATTGGTTTCTTTATAGCGACACTAGTATTGACGGACAAAGTAAGAAAAAAGCTTATACACTTTTTGAAAGCAATTTAATCAACAAACTTGAAGTGGGTACATGCAAAAGCTTACAACAAATACATGCTTATTTATTTGGTGGCTTGTATGATTTTGCTGGTCAAATACGTCAGAAGAATATTTCAAAAGGTGGTTTTCAGTTTGCAGTTGCTCGTTATTTGGGCGAAACTTTACAACAAATAGAAGCAATGCCTGAAACTTCTTTTGAAGAAATTGTAGAAAAATATATAGAGATGAATATTGCTCATCCTTTTATGGAAGGCAATGGCAGAAGCACCAGAATTTGGCTTGATTTGATGCTAAAGAAACAGCTAAAAAAATGTGTGGATTGGAGCAAAATAAAAAAAGTAGATTATATGAATGCTATGATCTTAAGCCCTACAAAAAGTAATGTATTAAAAGCTCTTTTAAAGAATACTTTAACTACCAAAATACACGACAGAGAAATGTTTATGAAAGGCATTGATTATTCTTATTACTACGAAGAATGATTAAAAAACCATTGGTAATTCCCAACTTTTAAAGCAAACAAACAGCTATTATACGTAAATTAATTAATGATAAATATTGCTAATGTAATTACTATAGGTTATTTTATTAAATGTGGTATGTTAGAAAAACTTTTAATTAATGTAGAAAAGCCAATACTTAAAATATCAGTACTCTAAAACCTCATCATACCTTAAAACTACTTATTTACTAAAACAGTAAAACATTATACCCAAAATACATCAAGAAATAGCTTATGTTAGCTACCTTTGCACTTCTTACAAAAAACTAATATCATGAAGTTTGGTGTAGTTGTTTTTCCAGGTTCTAATTGCGATAGAGATATGCAATTTGCATTAGAGAATGACTTAAATAAAGAAGTTATAATGCTATGGCATAAAGACAAGGATTTAAGTATGTTTACTACCAACGATTGTATTGTTTTACCAGGTGGCTTTTCTTATGGCGATTATTTACGTTGTGGTGCAATTGCACGTTTTAGTCCTATGATGCAAAGTGTAATTGCTTTTGCCCAAAAAGGTGGTAAGGTATTAGGTGTTTGTAATGGTTTTCAAATTTTATGTGAGAGTGGTTTATTACCAGGTGTATTATTACAAAATCAAGACAGACAATTTATTTGTAAAAATATTTATATAAAATCTGCCAATAGTAATGCTCTAAAAATTCCTATTGCACATGGCGAAGGTCGTTTTTATGCAGATGAAAATACTTTAGACCAATTAGAAAAAAATAATCAAATATTATTTCGCTATTGCGATGAACAAGGAAATTATACACAAGAAAGTAATCCTAACGGAACTTTAAGAAATATTGCTGGCATAAGTAATAACTTTGGCAATGTTTTTGGAATGATGCCACATCCAGAAAGAGCAACTTCTGAAAATTTGAATAATACAGATGGTAAAAAAATATTTGAATTATTGAATCTTAATTAAAAACAAATTGTATGAAAAAAATTGTATTAACATTAGCTTCATTTTTTATAGCAGTTTTAGTATTTGCACAGCCTAAAAATCCTGTAAGTTTTACTTACGAAGCTGTTAAAAATACTAATGGCACTTATGATGTAATTGTAAAAGCTACAGTAGATAAAGGCTGGCATATTTATTCTCAAAATACAGATAAAGGTGGACCCATACCTACAAGTGTAACTTTTAAAGCTAATCCTTTAGCAAAAGCATCAGGCAAGGTATTAGAAAAAGGTAAATTAGAAAAAGTATTTGATAAGGCTTTTGGTGTTAATGTACTTTACTTTAGTAATAGTGTACAGTTTATTCAAAACTTTAAAGTAAAAGCTGGTGTAAAAACTACTATTAAAGGCACTATAGAATATATGGTTTGTGATGATGAAATGTGTTTGCCAGCAAAAAAACAAAATTTTGAAGTAAAGATATAACCTTACCTACTAAGCATTACAGCAAATTAACCTAAGCATGAGAAAAATACTTTTATTATTCATTTTAAGCTTTAGCAGTTTTTTGGGTATAGCACAAAATGAAAATTTACTTCAATGGAATATTGTATATAAACAAACAGCTCCTCAAACTTATACCATAACTGCTAGTACTACTATTCCAGAAGGTTGGCATCTATATGGTAATAATAAAAGTATAGAAGGTTTATCTACAGTACAATTTATTACTGCCGATTTTGAAAATGATGAACTTCAAGGCGAACCTACTTTTAATAAAACAGCAACCATAATTGCCGATCCATTTTTTGAAAATCAGCAAGTAAATATTTATACAGGAGATATTACTGTAACACAACAAGTAAAAATAACAGGAACTGTACCTGCACAATTAAAAGGTGTTATAGAAGCTTTTATTGCAAAAGGCGATGAGTTTGTTCCTGCATCTTATGCTTTTACAGCATCGTTAGAAGGTGGTGTAGCTGCAAGTGCAGATGCTCAAAACTTATTACTAAAAACTATTAATTTAGAAAAACCTGTTGCTGAATGTGGTAATGCTGCTTTTGTAGAAAGTAGTGGCTATTTAAAAGTATTTTTATTAGGAATTTTAGGAGGCTTAATTGCATTGCTTACACCTTGTGTTTTTCCTATGATACCTGTTACTGTTTCATTTTTTACTAAACGTTCTGCTAATCATAGAGCAGCAGTAAAAAATGGCATTTTATATGGTGGCTTTATTTTATTAATTTATGTAGCAGCAAGTATTCCTTTTCATTTATTAAATAATGTACAACCCGAAATTTTTAATAATATTTCAACCAATGCTTGGCTAAATATTTTATTCTTTGCAATCTTTTTATTTTTTGCTATTTCATTTTTTGGTTATTTCGAAATTACACTTCCTTCTGGTATTGCTGGTAAAGCAGATAGTAAAAGTAGTTTAGGTAGTATTGGTGGTATTTTCTTTATGGCATTAACACTTACTATTGTTTCTTTTTCTTGTACAGGACCCATTTTAGGATCTTTATTAGTAGGTACAGCAGGTAGTGGTGCATGGCATTTAACTGCAGGTTTAGCAGGTTTTGGAATTGCATTAGCATTGCCATTTGCATTATTTGCAGTTTTTCCAAACTGGTTAAATTCATTACCTAAAAGTGGTGGTTGGTTAGATACTGTTAAAAAAGTTTTAGCCTTTTTAGAATTAGCATTTGCTATTAAATTTTTATCAAATGCAGATTTAGTAATGCATTGGGGATTATTGAAAAGAGAAGTATTTATTGCTTTATGGATTTTAGTAGGCTTAGGTTTGGTTTTATATTTATTTGGTTTTTTAAGATTACCACACGATAATAAACATGCTAAAATAAGTATAGGAAGAAAAATTGCTGGTTTAATTGCTTTAGCATTTACCATTTATTTAATTCCTGGATTAACTAATACTTCTGCTGCTAATTTAAAATTATTAAGTGGCTTTCCTCCTCCTATGCACTATAGTGTTTATGGTAAAGAAAGTGCACAACTTAAAGGCTTAGAAGCTAATGTAGTAAACGATTACAACAAAGCAGTACAATTAGCAAAAGAACAAAATAAACCTATATTAATAGACTTTACAGGATGGGCTTGTGTAAACTGTAGAAAAATGGAAGAGAATGTTTGGACTGTACCTGAAGTGAAAGAATATATTCAACAAAATTTTATTTTACTTTCCTTATATGTAGATGATAAAGGTAAATTACCTGTTACAGAAAGATTTACTTACAAAACTAAAAAAGGTTTTGAAAAAGAAATTGTAACTATTGGCGATAAATGGGCAACTTTTCAAACAGAAAATTTTGGACAAGCTACACAACCATTATATGTTATTTTAGATACTGAAGAACGTTTATTAAATCACTCAGTTGGTTATACACCAGATGCTAAAAAATATTTAGAGTGGTTGCAATGTGGTAAAAATGCTTTTGGCAAATAATTTTTTCTAATACTTATTATGCAAAAATTAAAATATGTAGGTACTGGCACAAGAGTTTTAAATTTTATAATTGATATCATTTTCATATTTATCATTGCCTATTTTGCTTTTAAAATTCATAAATGGTATGTAATTTATTATAAAGTAAATTATTGGCAGTTTAGTTGGTTTTTCTTTGGTACAATATTTTTTTACTACACAATTTTAGAATCAATTTTTGCCAGAACACCCGGTAAATGGTTATCACAAAGTAAAGTTGTTAATCATCAAGGTTTAAAGCCTTCTTTTATTGCAATTGTTATCAGAAGTTTAGTAAGGGTAACAATTATAGATATGTTTTTTATTCCTTTTTTAGATAAAACATTACACGATTATTTAAGCAAAACTGATGTAGTAGAATGTTAAAATAATAAGCTACAATTTTTATTTGTATTATTTATTTTATTTCCCATAATCATAACATAAGCATACGTTGGTTTAAAATGGTATTTGTACTTTCGCTGATAGTATAAGAGAATATATCATGGCAAAAATTTCAATAAATATTGCTACAGGAAGTTTGCAACAAGCAGAAATGATTGTAGGTATTGATTTAGGTACAACCAATAGTTTAATAGCTATCATACATCCAGAAAGTAAACAAGCAGTTGCATTACAAGAGCATGATAGTAGTAGCTTAGTACCAAGTGTTATTTATTTTGATGAATTACAAAATGCTATAGTTGGCGATGTAGCTAAACAATATTTAGAAACCTCTCCTCAAAATACCATTTTTTCTGCTAAAAGATTAATGGGAAAAAGTTATCAAGATGTACAACAAAATGAAGATTTTTTCTCTTATAAAATTATTGATGATAATACAGAAAGTTTAGTAAAAGTACAAGTAGGCAATAAGTTCTACTCTCCTATTGAGTTGTCTTCTTTTATTTTAAAAGAATTAAAAAATAGAGCAGAGCATATTTTAAAAACGCCTGTTACAAAAGCTGTCATTACTGTGCCTGCATATTTTAATGATGCACAAAGACAAGCTACAAGAGATGCAGGTAAATTAGCTGGTTTAGATGTGTTAAGAATTATTAATGAACCAACAGCTGCAAGTCTTGCTTATGGTATTGGTACAACAGTACAAGAAGCAGAACAAACAATTGCTGTGTACGATTTAGGTGGTGGCACTTTTGATATGTCTATTCTAAAAATTAATCATGGCATTTTTGAAGTGTTAAGTACCAATGGAAATACTTATTTAGGTGGCGATGATTTTGATAAAAGTATTATTGATTATTGGTTAGCACAACATAATATTACTGCTACTACTTTTAAAGAAGATAAACAATTATCACAAGGCTTACGCTTAAGAGCAGAAGAAGCTAAAAAACATTTAAGTAACGCTGATAATTATCAAACAAATTATCAAAATTTTTCTTTAAGTATTAATAAAGAAACTTTTGAAAAACTGATACAACCTTTAATAGATAAAACTTTAGCCTGTTGTGCAAATGCTGTAAAAGATGCTAATATTTCTATCAACGAAATAGATACAATAGTAATGGTTGGTGGAAGTACAAGAGTGCCTTTAGTAAATAAATGTGTAAGTAATTTTTTTGGAAAAACTGTAAACAATAGTGTAAACCCAGATGAAGTAGTTGCTTTAGGTGCAGCAATACAAGCAGATATTTTAGCAGGTAATAATAAAAATTTTTTATTGTTAGATATTACACCTTTAAGTTTAGGTATAGAAACAATGGGAGGTTTAATGGATGTGTTGATTCCAAGAAATTCTAAAATTCCTTCTAAGGTTGCACGTCAATATACTACACAAAAAGATGGACAAGGTAGTATGCGTATTTCAGTATATCAGGGAGAAAGAGATTTAGTAAAAGATAATAGAAAATTAGCAGAATTTAATTTAACCAATATTCCAGGAATGCCTGCTGGCTTACCTAAAGTAGAAGTAAGTTTTATGGTAAATGCAGATGGAATTTTAAAAGTAAAAGCACAAGAATTAAGAAGTGGTGTAGAGCAAACAATTGAAGTAAAACCACAATATGGATTAACTGATGAAGAAGTAGAAAAAATGTTGATGGATAGTATCACTCACGCAAAAGATGATATTGCTACAAGAGCTTTAGTAGAAGCACAAACAGAAGGTGAACAGTTATTAAGTACTACAGAAAAGTTTATTACAAAACATGCAGCACAACTTACAAAAGAAGAGCTAACAGCTACTGCACAAGCTATGCAAGCATTACAATTATCACTTACAATGAATGATAAAAACTTAATTCAAACAAAAACAGAAGAGTTAAATAATATTAGTAAGCCTTATGCAGAACGTATTATGGATAATGCTATTAGCCAAGCTATGAAAGGAAAATCTGTTTAATATTTTAAGCTTTGATTAATGCAAAACAATGAAGATATATTACACAATATTGCAGTAATTCAGCAACGAATAGCTAATGCTTGTAAAAAAGCTAACAGAAATATTAATGAAGTAAAATTATTATTAGCTACTAAAACTGTACCTCCAGAAAAAATAAAAATTGCATTTGAAAGTGGCTTAAACTTAATTGGCGAAAATAAAGTACAAGAAGTAAAAGCTAAATACGATGCTTTAAAAAACACACCACATCAATCGCATTTTATTGGGCATTTACAATCTAATAAAATTAAAGATTTATTAAAGTACAATGTTAATTGTATTCAAACAATAGATAGTTTTTCTTTAGCAGAAAAATTGCATCAAAGACTATTAAGTACACAACAAAAAATAGATATTCTTATTCAAGTAAATACATCTGCAGAAGAAAGTAAATTTGGTGTAGCTCCAGAGAATGCAATAGCATTAATAAAACAAATTGCTACGCTAGAAACCTTACAAATAAAGGGTTTGATGACTATAGGATTATTTAGTGCTGAATTAACAAAAGTAAGAATCTGTTTTAAGATGCTTAAAAATTTACAGCAAACAATTATACAAGAAAAAATTCCTAATGTGCAAATGCAAGAACTTTCAATGGGTATGAGTGGCGATGTAGAAATTGCAATTGAAGAAGGTGCTACAATAATTAGAGTAGGTACTGCAATATTTGGAAAAAGAATTTATGCAGATAGTTATTATTGGGATGAAACAAAAGACAAATAATATTTAGTTATTAAAACCAACCTCTTTTTTTAAATATGATGAGCATAACTACAGGAATAAAAAACATAAGTGCTACAGTAAAATAAAAACCCCAATGATGATGTGCTAAAGGAATAATTTCGAAATTCATTCCAAATATTCCACCAATAACTGTAGCAGGTGCAAGAATACAAGTAACAATAGCCATTACTTTCATTACTTCATTCATTCTAAGATTTACATTGCTTAAATATAAATCTTGCAAGTTCATCATCATATCTCTATAGTTTTCTACAAACTCATTTGCTTGTAAAATATGGTCGTAAATATCTTTATAATATTTAGTAGTTCTTTCTTCTAAAAACTCACTATCACTTCTTATTAAGCCATTAATAATATCTCTTACAGGCGATATATTTCTTCTTAAAATAATAAGCTCTTTTCTTAAATCATTAATTTCTGCTAATGTTCTTTTGTTACTGTTTCTAATAATTTTCTCTTCTAATATTTCAATTCTTTCGCCCAATTTTTCCATCACTAAAAAATAATGATCTACAATCATATCTAACATAGCATAGCATAAATAATCAGCTTTATTATGTCTTAACTTACTTGAGTTTAGTTTTAATCTATCTCTTAAATTATTAAAAACATCACGAGCAGGATCTTCTTGAAATGATATTAAAAAGTTTTCGCCAAATACAATACTTATTTGTTCTTGCTCTACATCATTAGTTACATCATTAAAGTATAGCATGTTTAATAAACAGAAAATTACATTTTCCATTTCATCAAACTTTGGTCTTTGTCCAATACTTAAAATATCTTCTACAATTAAAGAGTGAATATTAAATGTAGAGCAAATTGTTTCTACATCGCTTTTACGCAAGCCATCAATATTAATCCAAGTAATTACTTCTTTATTATTCAACAGCGAAATACATGCTTGAATATTATCAAAACGTGCATTAGAAACATGCTCTCCATTATATTGATAAACATCTACAGTTATTGCAACAGCATCTTCTCTTTGTGTATGTACAGTAGGATTTACTTGAAAAATATCACGGGTTCTTTTTGTATCAAATAAAGAAAATAAGTTGAAATATTTTAAGTACTTATTTTTTTGTATTGTCATAATTGCAAGTTTAACCAACAAATGTTTTCAAAAAATTATTTCCAACCATCGCCATCTAAAATATTACCAATACCACCTAATATGCTACCTTCTTCTTTTCTTTTATAAGTACCATAAGCTAAAATTCGTCCTGCTAAACGACTAACAGGTAAGCTTTGAATCCAAACTTTTCCAGGACCTCTTAATGTTGCAAAAAATAAACCTTCGCCACCAAAAAGAGTATTTTTTATACCACCTACAAATTGTATATCATAATCTACAGATGCAGTAAAACCAACAATACAGCCTGTATCTACTTTTAATAATTCGCCAGGTTGCAATTCTCTTTCTTGTACATAACCACTAGCATGTAAAAATGCAAATCCATCGCCTTCTAATTTTTCCATAATAAAACCTTCGCCACCAAATAATCCTGTACCTAATTTTCGTTGAAACTCTATACCAATACTTACCCCTTTTGCAGCACACAAAAAAGCATCTTTTTGACAAATTATTTTTCCGTTTAATCTTAATAAATCTAACATAATAATTTTTCCAGGATATGGCGATGCAAAACTTACATGTTTTTTATTGTTAGATACATTGGTAAATGCAGTCATAAATAAACTTTCGCCAACTAAAACTCTTTTTCCAGCATTAAATAATTTTCCTAATAAACTATTGTTTTGTTGTGTACTTCCATCGCCAAATAATGTTTGCATTTGAATGCCATCATCCATCATCATAAAAGCACCAGGTTCTGCAATAGCAGTTTCGTTAGGGTCTAATTCTACTTCTACATATTGCATTTCCTCGCCAAAAATTCTGTAGTCTATTTCATGATTACTTCTCATGTTATAATTTTTAAATTTAAGCATTAAAGTTAAAGCTAATTCAAATGCACATAAAAAAAATCTGACAGTTTTATAGGCTGCCAGATTCAGTTTTACATTTCTTTAAACAAAATTATTTAAGCATAAATTCTGTTAATAGCATCTTTATATTTTTCTAAAATAATTTTTCTTTTTAAACTCATTTTAGGGGTCATTTCTCCTGTTTCTATACTCCATTCTTTGGCTAATAATTCAAATTTTTTCACTTGCTCTACATGATTAAAAAATTGGTTGTACTCTTCTATCGTTTTTTGATACATACTTAAAACCTGAGGATTTACAATAGCCTCTTCATTAGTTGTAAAAGTAATATTATTGCTAATCATCCAATCTTTTAAAGCCAAGAATGAAGGAACAATTAATGCACCAACAAATTTTTTCTCAGAGCCTACTACAATTACTTGCTCTATAAAACGGCTTTCTTTAAATTTATTTTCAATAGGTTGTGGAGCTACATATTTGCCACCACTTGTTTTAAATAATTCTTTTTTTCTGTCGGTAATTTTTAAATATTTGTTATCAACCCAAACACCAATATCGCCTGTATATAACCAACCATCTTTTAAAACTTCTGCTGTTAAATCTGGTCTTTTATAATAGCCTTGCATTACAGTTGGTCCTTTCACTAAAATTTCTCCATCTTCTGCAATCTTAACTTCTAAACCATCTAATACAGGTCCTACAGTGCCATACATAGAGCCTCTTGCAGATTTTCTGTTTACAGAAATTACAGGACTATTTTCTGTTGGTCCATAACCTTCATAAACAGGAACACCAGCACCATTAAAAACTCTTAGCAAATTTTCTTGACAAGCAGCACCACCTGTAATGATAAATTTTACATTACCTCCTAATGCTTCTCTCCATTTACTAAAAACTAATTTTCTTGCAATAGCTAATTGAAAATTATATAAGAAACCACCACTTTTTAAATTATCGTATTTAGTGGCAAGCTTTACACTCCAAAAAAACAATTTTCTTTTAATACCTGTTAATTCATTGCCTTTAGCAATAATTTTTTCGTACACTTTTTCTAATAATCTTGGTACAGTTGTAAAACCATCTGGTTGTACTTCTTTTAAATTTTCGCCAATAGATTCAATGCTTTCAGCATAATAAATACTAATAGCACTAAATAAATAAATGTAGGTAGCACACTTTTCAAAAATGTGATTGAGTGGTAAAAAGCTTAGTACTTTATATTGAGGTGCATCTTCAAAAGGAAAACTATTTTTAGAAAAGTAAACACAGCTTACAATATTTTCATGTGATAATACTACACCTTTTGGTGTACCTGTAGTACCAGATGTATAAATAATTGTTGCAGTATGTTTATTAGAAATTGTTTTTTTGATAGATGCTACTTTAGCTAAAGATTCTTCATCGGCTAATGCTAAAACATTGGAAAAATTTTCTGCACCTTCTACTTCATTAAAAGAATATATATTTTTTACAGAAGCTACATTTTTAGCTGCATATTTTGCTTTATTGTATAATTCTGTATCGCTGGCAAAAATGTATTTTACTTGTGCATCGTTTAAAATAAATTCTAACTCAATAGGATTTGTTGTAGGATAAACAGGAACTAAAATTGCACCAATTTGTTGTACTGCAAAATCTGTAAAAACCCACTCAGGTCTGTTATTGCTTATGATTGCAATTTTATCGCTACCTTCTGCTGTAAAGTCATTATGCTGTACACCTAACTTTAAAAGACCTGCTGAAAATTTATTGACAATATCTGCAACTGTTGATGTACTATAATGCTCCCACACACCATTTTCTTTAGCACTTAACATATCACTCTTAGGAAACTTATTTAACTGATGTTCTATCACATCAAATAATCTAAAGTCAGGATATTTTTGCATAAGGTTCTATCTTTTATGGGGTGAAAAGATTGGTGTAATATTAATGCAAAATCATTAAAATGAAAAGATATTTACTATAATTTTTCAATTAATAATTAGAAAGTGTAATAGAGAAAGTTGTTTTAATGACAAGCAATTTTATTAACTCTGTTTTCGTGTCTTCCTCCTTCAAATTCAGTTGCTATAAAATTATCTGTCATTTCAAATACAAGTGCTAAAGCAATAAATCTTGCAGGCATACAAATTATATTGGCATTATTATGTTTTCTTATCAGTTTTGCTACATCATTATTCCATGCTAAACCTGCTCTTATACCTTGATGTTTATTTGCAGTAATACAAACACCATTAGCACTACCACAAAATAAAATGCCAAAAGATGTTTCGCCAGTTTCTACACTATTAGCAACAGCATGTGCATAATCTGGATAATCTACAGAATCTATAGAATGTGTACCAAAATCTTTTACAGTAAAACCCTTTTGTTCTAAATATATTTTTAGTGCATCTTTATATGCTACACCTGCATGATCGCAGCCTATAGCAATTGGCTTTGTAGTATCAAATTTTTTTTCCATGATAATAAAATTTAAATTTTAACTCCACTCTTCTAACTCTTTTTTCTTTTCTTCCTTATAAACTTTTGTAGCAATTACAATACTTATTTCATATAATAAAAGTAATGGAATAAAAACTAACATTTGGCTCATCCAATCTGGGCTAGGTGTAATAATTGCTGCTGCAACTAAAATAATAACAATTGCATATTTTCTTGTTCTCTTTAAAAAGTTAGGAGTAATAATACCAATTCTGGTTAATACATAAGTTAAAACTGGTAATTCAAAAGCAATACCACAACCTAAAATTAAGTTTACTAAATTATCTATATAATCTGTAAGTGTAGGTCTGGTAACTAAAAGATGCTCTGTACCTAATTGAAAGCCTGCTAAAAAATTAAATGTAAATGGACCTAATAAAAAATATCCAAAAGCTGCTCCTAGAAAAAAGAAAAATGAAACCCAAAAAATTGCAAACCTTGTATTTTTAACTTCTCTCTCTTGTAATGCTGGTTTTATAAATCGCCAAAACTCCCAAAATATATAAGGAAATGCAATTAAAAACCCACCTACAAATGCAATTGTAATACTACTTATAAACTGACCTCCAAAAGTGGTAGTTTGCATTTGTACTTCTACAGGTGGCATACATAATGCATCGCCAATACCTAACCAATGACTAAAATTACAAAGTGCTTTATAACTAATAAAATCTGGGTTAATGGGGCCTGTAATTATTTTATCAAAAAACCAATCTCTATAAATAAAAATAATAACTGCTAAAATTAAAATAGCTAAAATACTTCTGATAATATGAGAACGTAACTCTTCTAAATGATCAATAAATGTCATTTCAGATTCATCTATTTTACCTTTTTTTCTTCTACTAAGAAATCCTTGCAAATACTTGTTCAACTTAAATTAATTATTAAATAAACAGATGTAAAGAATTATTTTTTTCCTTCTAAATAACCTAAATGTTGCAAGATGTCCATTAATATTTTTTTTCTTGCTGTAATAATATCTACTTGCTGATTAGCTTCTAAGTTTAAAACAAAAAGGTGAGGATGTCTATTTTCTTCAATCCATCCAACAACCCAAGCAAGTTGTTGGCCATTTTCTGTAATACCCAAACCTGTTTTATAAGCTAATGTATAGTTAGTATTTTGATCTTGTATCATTACTCTTTTTACAATTTCCTGAGTAGTTTTACTAAAAGGAAGCTGATTAAAATAAAGTTTTTTAATTAAACCTAATTGCTCATCTGCAGTAATTTTTAAAGAATTATCTAACCAAAAACTATCAATAGTAGTATTAATTTTTTTAGTACCATAACCAATACTATCTAACCAAATTTGCATGGTATCTTTTCCTATTCTTTTAGCTACTTCTTGATAATATGGAACAGCAGAAACTTTAAAAGCTTCTTCCATAGTTAAATCTTTGTTCCAATTTTCATTTGCTCTTTTTATACCATCCCATTTAATGATCATTTTTTCATTAATAATATCGCCTGTTTGTAAACCTATTAATGAATTAACAATCTTAAAAGTAGATGCAGGTAAATAAGCAGAATCTTTATATCTGTTAAGATTATAAATAGTAAAATTTCCTTGACCATTATCAAAAACAGCAAATGTTCCTGTTACATTATTTTCATCAAAATATTTTTTAAGGCTTTTATCTTCTGTTACATTGTTAGGAGAACAAGCCATTAATAAATAAGAAAAAAATAATACTGTTATAAAATATTTATACATGATAAACTTACAATTTAGTTGGCGAAAATATATTATTTCTACTAGTAAAGATTTTTGAAAAATAAGATGTTCAATTTTTTATGCTTTTAGCACATTTAATTCTTTACCAACTTTAGTAAAAGCAGCAATAGCTTTATCTAAATGATGTTGCTCATGTGCTGCACTTAATTGTACACGAATACGAGCTAATCCTTTTGCTACTACAGGAAAAAAGAAACCTATTACATAAATTCCTTCTTCTAATAATTTTGCTGCAAAGTTTTGTGCAACTACAGCATCGTATAACATTATTGGAACAATAGGATGATCTCCTTGTTTAATATCAAAACCTGCTTCTGTCATTTTTGTTCTAAAATATTTTGTATTAAACTCTAACTTATCTCTTAATGTAGTAGTTTCTGTAAGCATATCAAAAACAGCAATACTTGCACCTACAATACTTGGTGCTACTGTATTTGAAAATAAATAAGGACGAGAACGCTGACGCAACATTTCTATCACTTCTTTTTTACCACTTGTAAAACCACCACTTGCACCACCTAATGCTTTGCCTAATGTGCCTGTAATAATATCTATTCTGCCCATCACATTTCTATACTCATGTGTACCTCTTCCTGTTTTTCCTAGAAAGCCAGAAGAATGACATTCATCAATCATTACAATTGCATCATACTTATCTGCTAAGTCGCAAATTTTATCTAATTGTGCAATAGTTCCATCCATACTAAAACTACCATCTGTAACAATAATTCTGCTTCTTAAATTTTGTGTTTCTTTTAATTTACTTTCTAAATCATCCATATTATTATGCTCATATCTATAACGCTGTGCCTTACATAAACGAACACCATCAATAATACTTGCATGATTTAGTGCATCACTTATTATAGCATCTTGCTCATTAAATAATGGTTCAAAAACTCCACCATTTGCATCAAATGCTGCTGCATATAAAATTGTATCTTCTGTACCTAAAAATTTGGCAATCTTTTGCTCTAAAGTTTTATGAATATCTTGTGTACCACAAATAAAACGAACACTACTCATACCATAACCATGACTATCTATTGCTTTATGTGCAGCTTCTATCACTTTTGGATGAGAGGATAAACCTAAATAATTATTTGCACAAAAATTTAATACTGTTTTTCCATTAACTACAATTTCTGCACCTTGCTCACTGGTAATAATTCTTTCATTTTTAAATAAACCTGCAGCACTAATTTCTGCTAATTCGGCTTGTATTCTTGTTACAAAATTTGTATTCATTTTATATACTTATTTTAAGTTGTAAAGATAAATTAAAACAGCTAAACTGTATTAGTTAATAAAACTTGTGAAGTTAAAATGGATGAATGTAAAGCTGAAAGCTTTGAAAAATAAAATACCTACGAAACTGAAAGTTTCGTAGAAAAGCAGTTATCTATAGAATGATAAAGTTTAATTACAAAGCTGAAAGCTTTGAAGATTTATAAACTTACGAAGCTAAAAGCTTCGAAGAACTTATAATAATCGTTCTGCGAAACTTTCAGTTTCGCAGAAAAGCAGTTATCTATAGAATGATAAAGTTTAATTATAAAGCTGAAAGCTTTGAAAAATTATATACTTACGAAGCTAAAAGCTTCGAAGAACGTAAACCAGTGTAGAATATAAACTAAAAAACCGCCATAAGGCGGTTTTGAAATTTTATTTTTTTACTTGTTTTAAATATTCGCCATAGCCACTTTTGGCATATTTATCTGCTAATAATAATAACTGCTGATGATTGATGAAGCCCATACGATAAGCAATTTCTTCTATACAACCTATCTTCTGACTCTGACGTTTTTCTATTACTCTTACAAATTCTGAAGCATCACTTAAAGAATCAAATGTACCTGTATCTAACCATGCTGTTCCTCTACTCATCACTCCTACTTGTAAAGTTCCATTTTCTAAATAAACTTTATTTACATCAGTTATTTCATATTCGCCTCTGGCACTTGGTGCAATATTTTTTGCAATAGCTACTACACTATTATCATAAAAATATAAACCCGGTACTGCATAATTAGATTTTGGTTGCTTTGGCTTTTCTTCAATAGATATTGCTTTGAAATCTTTATCAAACTCAACTACACCATAGCGTTCAGGGTCTTGTACTTCATAAGCAAAAACTGCAGCACCTGTAACATCATTAAATGATTGTACTAACTTACTAAATCCTGCACCATAAAAAATATTATCGCCTAACACTAATGCTACTTTATCATTACCTATAAACTGCTCTCCTATTACAAATGCTTGTGCTAAACCATTTGGTACTGCTTGTACTGCATAAGAAAAATTACAACCTATTTCATTTCCATCTCCTAAAAGTTTTTGAAATTGTGCAGCATCTTCTGGTGTGGTAATAATTAATATATCTTTTATTCCTGCTAACATTAAAACAGATAAAGGATAATAAATCATTGGCTTATCGTAAATAGGCATTAATTGCTTACTAATACCTTTTGTAATTGGGTAAAGTCTTGTACCACTACCTCCTGCTAAAATTATACCTTTCATATTGGTTAAATAAATTGTTGGATATTTTAATTAGGGAAAATATACTGCATCTTTAAACATTGGCAGATGTGCATCTTTTTCTGAAACAATAAATTCTTCATCTGCTAATTGCCAATTTATATTTAATGAGGCATCTTTAAAATAAATACCTGTATCATGTTCTTTACTATAATAGTTATCGCATTTATAAAAGAAAATAGTTTCGTTGCTTAATACTACAAACCCATGTGCAAAGCCTCTTGGAACAAATAATTGTGTATGATTATCTTCTGTAAGTTCTACTGCTAAATGTTTACCAAATGTTGGCGATGATTTTCTTAAATCTACCACTACATCTAACACTTTACCTTTTAATACTCTTACTAATTTTGCTTGTGCATAATTGCCTTGCTGATAATGTAAGCCACGTATTACACCTTTAGAAGATTTTGATTGATTGTCTTGCACAAAATTTACTGCTAACCCTGTTAGTTCTTGAAATTTTTTTTGATTAAAACTTTCAAAAAAATATCCTCTACTATCAGTTAATACAGTGTCTTTTATAATAAAGCAATCTTTTAAAAATGTTTGTTCTACTTGCATTACTCTTTAATTAAAATAAATTATCTGTTTGCATACATATCGTTATAATAACTTTGGTAAGAGCCATTAGTAACATTGTTTAACCATTCTGTATTTTCTAAATACCAATCTATTGTTTGCGATAATCCTTCTTCAAAAGTTACACTTGGCATCCAACCTAATTCTTTATTAATTTTTGTAGCATCAATAGCATATCTTCTGTCGTGGCCTGGTCTGTCTTTTACATAAGTTATTAATGTTTCACTCTCTCCTGCTGGCCTGTTTAATTTTTCATTCATTAACTTACAAAGTAGTTTTACTAAATCAATATTTTTCCATTCATTAAAGCCACCAATATTATAAGTGTCATTTATTTTTCCATGATGAAAAACAGTATCAATAGCAGTTGCATGATCTTTTACAAACAACCAATCTCTTGTATATAAACCATCTCCATAAACTGGTAATGGTTTTTTGTTAATGATGTTATTGATAAATAAAGGAATTAATTTTTCTGGAAAATGAAATGGTCCATAATTATTACTACAATTACTAATAACCGTTTGTAAGTGATAAGTTTCGGCATAAGCTCTAACAAAATGATCTGATGATGCTTTACTTGCACTATAAGGTGAGTTAGGATGATATGCTGTAGTTTCTGTAAAAAAACCTTCATCGCCTAAAGCACCATACACTTCATCTGTAGAAACATGATAAAACAAATGTTTTGAAAAATCATCTTTCCAAAATTCTTTAGCTGTATTTAATAAATTTACTGTACCTATTACATTAGTATAAACAAAATCTAATGGCGATAAAATAGAACGATCTACATGCGACTCTGCTGCTAAATGTATTACATCTGTAATTTGATGTTTGACAAAAACTTCTTTTAATTTATCTGCATCTAAAATATTTACTTTTTCAAAGTAATAATTACTGCAATGGTCTATATCTTTTAAGTTTTCTAAATTACCTGCATAAGTAAGTGCATCTAAATTAATAATATTATAAGAGAGATATTTTGTAACAAATAATCTTACAACATGTGAGCCAATAAAGCCTGCTCCTCCTGTAATTAAAATATTTTTTTTCATTGATAAGTTTATATTTTATAGTATGCTTTATACCAGTTTACAAATTTATTTATTCCTTCTTGTAAAGGAGTATATGGTTTATAGTTAAAATCTTTTTCTAAGTCTGTAACATCTGCAAATGTAGTAGGTACATCACCAGGTTGCAAAGGCATTAACTCTTTGATAGCATTTTTGCCTGTAGCATTTTCTATACAACAAATAAATTCAGATAAAGCAGCAGGTTTATTATTGCCAATATTATAAATTTTATAAGGAGCAGATGAGCTACTTGCTTCTGGTAAAAGTGCATTCCAACTAGTATTTTCTTCAGGTAATTTATGAATTACTTTAGCTATTACATTTACTACATCATCTATATAAGTAAAGTCTCTCATCATATTTCCATTATTAAATACTTTGATAGGTTTTTGATGAAGTATAGCTTCTGTAAATAAATAAGGTGCCATATCTGGCCTTCCCCAAGGACCATAAACAGTAAAAAATCTTAACCCTGTAGTAGGTATTTTAAATAAATGGCTATATACATGTGCCATTAACTCATTGCTTTTTTTAGTAGCAGCATATAAAGATGCAGGATGATTAGTAGCATCTAAAGTAGCAAAAGGAATTTTTTCATTTAAGCCATAAACACTACTACTACTTGCAAATACTAAATGCTTAATATTAAAATGTCTGCAACACTCTAATAAATTAGCAAAGCCTGTAATGTTGCTATTAATATATGCTGCAGGATGTGTAAGGCTATAACGAACACCTGCTTGTGCTGCAAGATTAATAACAATATCAAATTTTTCTATAGAAAAAAGTAGTTGTAAAGAAGCAGCATCTTCTAACTGTAATTGTACAAAAGAATAATTATGGTATTTACTACTTTGTACTTTAGAATTGTAGGCAATTAAATTAGCATCGAAGCCAGCAGCTGCCAAACGATTACTTTTTAATGTAACATCATAATAGTTATTAATACTATCTATACCAACAATTGTATGACCTTGTGTAGCTAAATTTTCTGCTACATGAAAACCTATAAAACCAGCAGTACCTGTAATAAGAATTTTCATTGTATTAATGTTTAATTAATTGTTCTTCGTACAAATTTTTAATAGCATTTACTTCATTTTGTTTGGCAAAATTATGTGTTGCAAACTTTATTGCTTCTTCACTCATTTGCTGTATTAGCTGTGTATTATCTGCTAATTGCAATAATGGTTTAATATAATCTTCTTTGTTATAACTATCTATTAAAAAGCCAGATTTATTGGGTAAAAATGTATCTTTTACACCGCCTACATCTGTTGCTATTACAGGCTTTCCACAAAGTTGAGCTTCTATAATTGATAATGGTGTACCCTCATTAAATGATGTAAGCATTACTATATCTAAACCATAATAAGCCCAAATCATATCTTCTACCCAAGAAGTAAAAACTATACGACTATGATTATTTTTAGGACTATAAGCTAAATTATTTTTATCTAAATTATCCATTAAAGTTTGCATACCAGAACCATCGCCAATTATAAAAAAATATAAATGTTGATATTGATGATTATTGATAACTGCTGCTGCAATATCTATAAATAATTGATGATTTTTAATTGACACAACTCTGCCAACAATACCAATAGCAATATCATTTTCTTTTAAATGAAATTTAGCTCTAAAACTATTTCTTTTAGTAGAATCGTTTTGTATAAAATTATTTTCATCGATACCTAATGGTATTACACAAATTTTTTGAGGAGCTACAATTTTATATTGATAAACTAATTCATTTTTTTGTTTATCGCTTAATGCAATAATTTGTGTAGAGATATTGGCTAAAAATTTTTCTACCTGAATTAAAAGCCAAGTACCAAAAGTATTAAAGTATGAGTGAAATAAATGACCATGAAATGTATGTACAATAACTTTTACAGCTAAATATTTTGCTGCTAACCTACCCAACAAACCACTTTTAGAGCCATGTGTATGTACTACAACTGCCTTAAATAATTTTATTTGTTTTACAATTTCTATAAAAGCTAAAATATCTAATATTGGATTAATAGTTCTTTTAAGATATTTTATTTTTTTTAGTTGTAATCCTGGATATTGATGTAATAGAAATGAAGCTTCTACTTCGTCAGTTTCTTTTTCGCCATAAAGAATTAATACATTAAAATGTTGTTGTAAATAGTAAGCTAAGGGAATTGTATCTACAGCTTGTCCACCTATTACTAATCTGTTTAGAATAATAATAATATTTGGTTTAGACATACTAATTGTTAAAATGTATTATAACAATAGACGTATTAATCATTCCATTGTTTTTCTTTAATTTCTTCGTAAACTTTTTTAATACCTTCTTCTAAAGAGATAGTTGCTTTCCAACCAAGGTTATTAATTTTAGAAACATCTAATAGTTTACGTGGTGTACCATCTGGCTTTGAAGTATTTAATTGAATATTGCCATTATAGTTGGTAATTTTTTTAATTAGCTGAGCTAATGCTAAAATTGTTATATCATCTCCTACACCAATATTTACTAACCCTTCTTCATGATAATTTTGCATTAAGAAAAAACAAGCTTCTGCTAAATCATCTACATGCAAAAATTCTCTTTTAGGTGTGCCGCTACCCCATAATTCTACAGAAGGTAAATTATTTTTTTTAGCAGTAATAAATTTTCTTAACAATGCAGGAAGTACATGAGAGTTGTTTAAATCGTAATTATCATTTGGCCCATATAAATTAGTAGGCATTGCAGAAATAAAATTACAACCATATTGCCTTCTATAACTATTACATAACTCTATACCTGCAATTTTTGCAATAGCATAAGGCTGATTTGTTTCTTCTAATAAACCAGATAATAGATAAGATTCATTTAAAGGTTGTGGTGCTAATTTTGGATAAATACAAGATGAACCTAAGAATAATAATTTTTTAACCTGATGTACATAAGCAGCATGAATAATATTAGCTTCTATCATTAGATTATCGTAAATAAACTCTGCACGATAAGTATTATTAGCTACAATACCACCAACTTTTGCTGCTGCTAAAAAAACATAAGCAGGTTTTTCTTGTTCAAAAAAATTATTGACTGCTTGCTGATTTTTTAAATCAAGTTCTTTAGATGTTTTAAAAACAATATTATGATAACCTTTTTGTTGAAGGTTACGCATAATAGCACTGCCAACCATTCCTCTATGTCCAGCTATATAAATTTTATCATTCTTATCCATGGTTACTCAAATTCATTTTTTACATTATAACCATTATCTCTCAAGAATTTTTCTTTGGTAAATAATTCTACATCGCTTGCAACCATATCTTTTACTAATGCTGGTAAATCGTATTTAGGTTTCCAGCCTAATTTATTCATAGCTTTAGTAGGGTCGCCAATTAATAGCTCTACTTCTGTAGGTCTGTAATAACGAGGATCTACCTTAATAATTACTTTACCAATTGGTAATTGATAATTTCCGTTACATGCTACTACAAAACCTTCTTCATTTTCTGCTTCTCCTCTAAAATCTAATTCAATACCAACTTCTTTAAAAGACATTTTAATAAAATCTCTGATAGGTGTTGTAATACCTGTTGCAATTACAAAATCTTCTGGTTTTTCTTGTTGAAGAATTAGCCACATAGCTTCTACATAATCTTTTGCATGTCCCCAATCTCTTTTTGCATTAAGATTACCTAAGTATAAACAATCTTGTAAGCCAAGAGCAATTTTTGCAGTAGCTCTGGTAATTTTTCTCGTTACAAAAGTTTCGCCACGTAAAGGAGATTCGTGGTTAAATAAAATACCATTACATGCAAACATGTTATATGCTTCACGATAGTTTACAGTAATCCAATAAGCATATAATTTAGCTACAGCATAAGGACTTCTTGGATAAAAAGGAGTTGTTTCGCTTTGTGGAACTGCTTGTACTAAACCATATAATTCAGAAGTAGATGCTTGATAAACTTTTGTTTTATCTACTAAATTTAATAATCTTATAGCTTCTAAAATTCTTAAAGTACCAATACCATCTGCATTTGCTGTATATTCTGGTGTATCAAAACTTACATGTACATGGCTCATTGCTGCCAAGTTATAAATTTCGTCTGGTTGTACTTCTTGTATTATTCTAATTAAATTAGTGCTATCTGTTAAATCGCCATGATGTAATATTAAATGACGATTCTTATTATGAGGGTCTTCATAAAAATGATCAATACGTGCAGTATTAAATAAAGAACTTCTTCTTTTTAAGCCATGTACTTCATAACCTTTTTTTAATAATAACTCTGTTAAATATGCACCATCTTGACCTGTGATTCCTGTAATCAAAGCCTTTTTCATAATCTTACTTTTTTTAGAATAAATTATTTTTCGTTTACGATACTTTTAATTGTAATTTCTAAACCCTCTGCTAAAGTTTTTTTAGGAGTATAATTAGTAGCTTGAATTGTTGCAGATGAAAATTGTGTTGTAGCACAAAACTTTTTTACCCTTACAGCACTGATAGAAAATTTCTTTTTAGTAATTTTTGAGATAATATCTAAAGTTAAGCCACCCATATAACCAATAAAATAGGGAATACGAATAGGGAAAAGTTTTTTGCCTAATGCAGCTTCTGCATGATGTACTAATTCTTTGGTAGCTAAATCTGGCTTATCTATATAATTAAATAAATGATAACCTTTAAATTGCTGCTCTAAACAATGACTAATAAATCCTGCAACATTCTCTACATAAGCCATTGATTTTTTATTTCGTCCACGACCAACCATAATAAAATTTCCTGTGGCTATTTGTTTTAATAAATTATAAACATTGCCTTTATTGCCAGGTCCAAAAGTTACTGTTGGTCTTATAATAATTAAAGATTTACCATTTCTATCATTATCAAACCAACGTCTTAATACTTTTTCTGCTTCTAATTTGCTTTTACCATAATGATTAAAAGGATCAGCACCAGACAATTCATCAGGATTTTTTTTATTTAATCCATAAATAGAAACAGAGCTGGTAAATATGATGTGTTCTATATTTTTCTCTGTCATTACTTTCAAAACATTATGTGTACCTTCTACATTTACATCATAATATAAAGAAATAGGCGAAACATCGTCTCTATGCTCTGCTGCTAATAAAATTATATAATCAGTATTATCTGGAATTGCATTTTTAATAGACTCATAGTTTCTAACATCTGCTTGAATGGTAGTAACAAGATTATTATTCCACTCTGGCAATTGTTTATCTACGTTAGTAACATTATGTTGGGTTGCAATAGAATTAATTAGATGAGAACCAATAAATCCTGAACCACCTATTACACAAATATTCATTTAAATTCCAATAATTAAAGCGAGCAAGATAAAGAATTGCTGCATATAAATAGCTATTTTTTATAGCAAACTGACTTTTTATTTTATAAAACCTTTTTAAATATCATTTTTTGGCAAAAACTTGTTGGGCTAAAGCAAAATCTGCTGGTATGCCAATATCTATAAAATAGCCTTTAGCAATAAACCCTTTTACCTTCATTTGATATAATTCTTTTTCTAAAAAATCTTTTTCGTAAGAAAAAACAGGGGGTAAATGTTTTGTTTTTAATAAGAAATAATCTTTATCAAAAATTAAATAACCACCATTAATATAGCCTTGCTTAACAAAAGTTTTTTCTTTAAAAGATACTATATTATTCTGTTCATCAATATCTACACTTCCATATCTATCAAAATTTTCCATTTGTTTTAAAGCTATAGTACAATGAGCATTGTTTTGAATATGCTCTTGAAACATTAATGGAATATTTACATCAAAATAAGTATCTGCATTTACTACTAAAACATTTTTTTCTGTGGCTAATTGAAAAGCTTTTTTTAATGCACCACCTGTACCTAAAGGAGTATCTTCTATTGTATATTGATATTGTAAAGAAGGATAATTTTCTTTTAAATAAGTAATTACTTGCTCAGATAAATAGCCTAATGCAAAAATATATTGTGTAATTCCTTGATTTTTTAAATATTCAATAATATAAAATAAGAAAGGATTACCTGCAACAGGAGATAATACTTTAGGTTTATCTGCTACTACAATTTTTAAACGAGTACCTAAACCGCCTGCTAAAATTATTGCTTGCATTTAATTAATTTTTGAAAATAAATTAATGTAAAGGTCAAATGCATAAATACGATTTCGTTTATAACCTGTAAGTTCTTTTATAATGCCTAATTTAACCAAACTAGTTATCAAACGATTTGTTGAACTTTGATGCATATTTAAAACCTGAGCAATTTGTGAGCCATGCATAATAGGTTGCTTGTATAAAAAGGTAATTAATTGTAGAGCATTTGCTTGTTGTTTTCTACTTAAAGTAGGTAATTTATTTATTTCAATTTCTTCTCTAAGTTTTATAATATTTTGAAAAGTAATAATACTATTTTGTGCAGTTTCAATAACACCATTTAGAAAAAAAATAATCCATTCATTTAATTTATTTTCTATTCTTACACTAGTTAAATTATCATAATAAGATTTTCTATTTTTTTCAAAAAAATAAGATAAATAAAGTGTTGGATATTTTAATAATTTTTTATCAATTAAATAAAGTGTTATTAATAATCTACCTATTCTTCCATTACCATCTAAAAATGGATGTATTGTTTCAAACTGATAATGAATAATAGCAATTTTGATTAAATGAGGAACTTTTATTGAGCTATTAATAATTTCTATATTAATAAAAGTTTCTAAGTCTTGCATTAAATCATCAATCTCATCATGTTGAGGAGGAACAAAAACAGCATTTTTTAAACTACTACCTATCCAATTTTGACTAGTTCTATATTTACCAGGTAATTTCTCTTTTCCTCTTACTCCTGTAAGTAAAGTTTCATGTGTTTTTTTAATTAATCTATTTGAAATAGGTAAATCATTTAAATCTTCAATAGCATGATTAATTGCATTAATATAATTATGTACTTCTTGCCAATCATTTCTTTTGTCTGGATTTATATCTTCTTCTTTTATTAATGCTTCTTCAAAACTAGTTTGTGTACCTTCTATTTTACTTGAAACTGTAGCTTCTTTAGTAATATGCATTTTTATAAAGAAATCTATATTAGGTATTAAAGTAGAATAAGCATCTAATTTACCTAATTCTCTATCTGCTTCACTAAGTAACCACTGTATATTATTATCTGTAATTATCCATTGAAAATTAACTTTCTCAGGTGTAAAGCTTTTATATTCTAGCCTTTGTACCCAAGTACCTGCTCTAAAATTTTTAGTGTCCTTTATTTGCATTTGTGCAAATATAAAATTTCTTAATTGCAATTTTGCCAAAAATCGCAATTATAAATCATCTTAATTGCATTTTAGCTTAAAAATGCAATTATAAATATATGAAAGTATAGTTTGTATAAGTTTTTAAACGAGTACCTAAACCGCCTGCTAAAATTATTGCTTGCATTTTTACTTAAACTGTTCTAATACTTTTTTATTAATTTTTCTTCTTTCATTATCAAAAACCCAACCCCATTTATTAAAATATTTAATCATATTGAGAATATGAATTTTTAACAAGCGATAATTCTTGTACGATCCTTGTTCATGTTCGTGTATTACAGTAACATCTGGTATAAACATGGTTGGATATTTTTTATGTATTCTTCTTGTTAAATCAATATCTTCTGGATACATAAAAAATCTTTCATCAAATAAACCTACCTCTTTTAAAACACTTGTTCTTAAAAACATAAAACAACCTGATAAATAAGGTACATTCATTTGCTGCTGATAACCTGTAAATTTTAATTGAAACTTTTCTAACCTGTTTTTAATAAAAATATTAGGAATAAATCTTTTAAAAATTAAATCGACCGGCGTTGGTAAAAGTTTTGCAACATATTGTAATTTACCATCTGGATATAAAATTTTAGGCATTACAGAGCCAATATTTTTATTAGCTTCCATAAATTGAATGAGTGCATCTATTACACCATTTTCAAAAGAAATATCTGGATTTAAAATTAAATGATAATCGGCTTTATCTAATTCTTTTCTTAAAGCAATATTATGTGCTGCACCAAAACCAATATTTTTATTATTAAATAAATAAACTATTTTATCAGAATTAAATTTATCTGCCACAATATGTTTAAATGCATCTGTTGGTGAGTTATCAATTAAATATAAAATAGACGATACATTTTTTGTAGCATCTAATACATTTTGTATTGTATGTAAAACCCTATCATCTGGATTGTATAAAACTATGGAAACAGTAACTCTCATAAACTTATCTTACAATAAAATTAATTAAACAAGCAATTTTTACGATTGATATAACTTTTGAAAATCATTAGACATTCTCTGTGCATTAAACTGCTGCATGATAGCTTCTAAAGCATCTTTTTGCATTTGCTGATAATGACCATTTACAAATGATAAAATTTTATTTTGCAAATCTTTATTATCATTTACATCAAATAATAAGCCTGCAGATTTTATACTATCTACCACTTCTGCATGTTGGCTAATATTAGATAATAATACAGGTAACTGATGATTTAAAGCTTCTAAAACAGAAACTGGCATTCCCTCAGATAAAGAAGCTGTAATGTAAAAATGACTAATTTGATAATAGTTAGATACATCATTTACATTGCCAACTAAAATAATATTTGCATTATTTGCACTTAATAATTTACACTCATTCATTAAATATCCATCACCTAAAATAAGTAGTTTAATATTCGAATGTTCTTTATTTATTTCGTTAAATGCTTTAATTAAATAAATAGGATTTTTTCTTTTAATTAAATTTCCTGCAAATACAAAAACTTTATCTGTTGCTTGTATGCCTAATTTTTTTCTTAAACTATCATTAGCATCAGTTGTATTTTTTTTGTAACCTATTTCTACTGCATTTTGTACAACATGTAATGGATAATGGAAACTTTTCTCTATACAACTTTTTACATATTTAGAACATACAGTAACATACTTAGATTTTCTTAGTAAATAAATATTTAAGAAAGCCATGATGTATCCTTTTGCTCCAAACTGCATTACATAATCATCGTAAGGATAGTTTTGAATATTATATACTCTTTTAAAATTCTTTAAATACAATGCACTTAAAATATCTGGTCTAAAGCCTTGGCTATGTATAATATCTGGCTTAAGTGTAGTACAAATATTTTTTAAAGCTTTACCTAAACTAAATATATTATTACTGTTGGTAGCTAATTTTTTAATTTGCTTTACAGTTGCAATTGCTTCAAAATCTTTCCATCTAGAATTTAATCTTTCTTCAGATAATGTTAAGATAGTTACCTGATAATTATTAGGTAAGTGATTAATTACATCATACAATAAATTGGTTGGTCCACATCTTCTTAAAGTTGAAATTATATAAACTATATGCATACTTGAATAGTAAAAAATATTTGCTGAAAATTATTGATACATGATTGCCCAATTAGCTTTGCCAAAAAAAATTATAAGGCATCATAAATGTTTGTATATATAAATTATAAAATAAAATACCTAATGCTAATATCCAAACAAAAACAACATAAGGCAGTTGATACCTTAGTTTAGGTTTTAGTACATAAATAAGTGCAGTAACTAAAATAGGTTCTACAATTGAAAAAACTGTAGCAAGACGACCTGCTATTAAAGCAAAATCGTTGAATAAAGCTAACCAACAAACTGATAAAAAATATAAATTAAAAATGGTTTTAAAATATGGTATCACTTTATTTAAACTATCATAAAAATATAATGCAATTAATAAAAAGAAAAGTTGTTTCAATAATGTTGGATTTTTAAAAACACCTAATGCATAATTAAACTCTTGATCTATATAATAACCTGCTACTTTTTGTAATGCTACAATATCTGTATTAATATCAGATATAGAAAATAATAAATCTCCTAAAGGAAAAAACTGACCTATGAATAATGATGAAAATAAAATAATCCAATACCACTTTTTATGGATATTAAATAAACAAAAAACATACACTAATAAATAAGCCCAAGATATAGAATGTATTAAACCTGCTAAAACAACTAATATAAAAAATGGTTTAAACTTTTTTTCTTGTATGTAAGGAATTGCAAACATTAAAATAGCACAAGCTAAACCTGCCCTTATTTGCAGCATTTCTTTTAGTAAATAAGTATGCACAAAATAGAACAGAACACAAAAGAAAAAATATTTAGAATAACGCCAAAAGCAAATAAGATTAAGGCTTACAGCAATTGTAGCAACAAAAAATAATACTGATTGAAATTTAAAATTTAATAAAACTGCTACTTGATTAATGAAAATATATAATGGCTCTACAATATAATATTGATAACCATAATGACCTTTACTTAACTCGTATTTGGTAGATATAAAATGATCTAAATAATTACTCCAGTCTAAATCTATATTACCTCTTAACCCAGCAAATGCAATTAAAATAATACCAATGAATAAGGCAAAATAAAATTTATATTCCTTATAAGCCTCTATCCAATCTAAATTAGTGAGTGCTACAATAAGCAAAAAAATAATCCAGAAATAAATCATTTAAAAAGCTTAATAGTAATACCTAATTTTTGTTTTACTAAAATAAAAATGCTTATTAAATACAGTATATAAGTAATACAATAAGCAACAGGAGCACCATATAAACCTAGTTTAAAATTATCTATACAAATTACAGATAATAAACAATACACAATAGCTAATGAAACCTCTGTAACTATAAAAACATTTATCCATCTTTTAGCCCACATGGTATAAGCAAACATCCAACCTGCAATTTTTAAAAAATCGCCTATCATTTGCCACATAAATAATTCTTCCATATACATAAAAGAATTATCAAATAAAATAAGGATAATAATTTTTCTAAATAAATATACCATTAAAGATGCCATTGCTACAAATGGTAAAATGGCTTTAGAAGAATAAATTATTTCGTGCCAAACATCTTGTTGATTTTTTAACTCACTTAATCTAGGTAAATAATAAGTAGATATACTTGCAGAAGCAAAAAGTAAATAACCTGCAGAAATTCTATTTAAAGCTTCCCAAATACCTGCAGCTTCTAATGAAATTTGTTTTGTTATAAATGTTCTGATAAATATTTGAGCATAAGAAATACAAATAATACTGATAAACATCATTAAAGAAAAGCCCATTAATTTTTTTAATAAATCTAATGGCAAAGTAATTTTTGTAAATGAAAATAATTTTTGCTGTTTACGAATAAAAAATATTGTTACAAAAAATACAACTGATTGATATAATACTGTAGCAATTAAAGCACCTCTTAACTCAAAGTAATAAAGTAAAATAATGGTAATTAATAAACCTGCAATATTGTTGGCAATATTGACAACAACAAATAATTTAAACTGTTTTAAGCCATTAATGATAGCTAATATAACTGTATTATAGGCAAAGAAAAATATAAATGCACCCATATATACAATTACATCCCAATATGTATTTGTATGAAAAAAATAATTGCTCCAAAATGGAGCAAAAATGATTAATACAGCAGCTACAATTATTGATGCAAAAAGTACAAAAGTATAAACAGTATTAATTAATTTTTTTCTTTCTTTTTCATCATCTGTTTCTGCAATATATTTTGTAATTCCCTGGCTTAAACCTCCTGAAGCAATATTCATAAAAATATTACTACCATTAA
Organism: Bacteroidota bacterium; assembly: GCA_963169635.1. Taxonomy (GTDB): domain Bacteria; phylum Bacteroidota; class Bacteroidia; order Chitinophagales; family Chitinophagaceae; genus UBA1930. The sequence continues at coordinate 4,940 of CAUJDL010000080.1, read as the reverse complement.
TTATTTGTCCTACAAGTGCAATACCAGAAGCCCCAACAGTAACTGCTAAAACTTTAGATAAAACTAAATTAGTTAAAACCCTAACTGCAGTAGCTACTGCAGTTAATGAAGAAACTTTTACAATAGGAATATTTTTTAATTTCTTAAATAAACCAAGTAACATACTAAGCCTTACTTATCTGTGTAGGTACAACAAAAGATTTTTTAATGGCTAAAAATAATACAGTTAAAAAACCAACAATAAATGCTCCTAAAATTCCACCAAATAATCTGCCCATTTTTTTATTTTTAAGAGGATATATAGGTTTATCAACTATTTGAATAAAAGGTGTTTCTCTTCTTAAAGTAATTTTAGCTAATTCTAAATTTTTTAAAATTTCTGTATAAATAGCACCATTAACTTGTACATCAATAGAACGCTTTTGAGAGCCTACTCTTGCAGCTTGTTTTGTTGGATTTACATTTAAATCATTCAACTCTGCAACATTGGTTACACTACCAAATAATTCTGCTTTTACCGAATCTGCCTGATATTGAAGAATGGCTACATTTTGTCTGGCTTTTTCACTTTTATAAGTAGCATAATATTTAATAGCTGTATTGCTTAATGCTTCTACAAATTTTTTAGCAAATACTTCATCTTTATAAATAAAACTTACTTTAATTATTGTAAGTTTTTTATCTATTTTATCTACGTTTAAACTGCCATTAATATCTTTAATAGCAACCTTCATAATACTATCTCTTATTCTAAAACCTTTTTGGTTGTTGTCTGTAAAATCTATTTTATGATCTTTAACTAATTTTATTATTTTTTTATTTTCTGTTAAAGGAATATAGTAAGCCATTAATGAATTATAGCCTTTAATATTTATTGGCGACTCTAAAGTTTCTTCTAATAAAGTATTGCTTTTAAAAAGTTCAATAATATTATCTCCTTCAAAAACGCCACCACCGCCTAAGCCTAAATCAATACCAAATTGTGCTGCAATACCTGCATAAGAACCAATTTTTGAATCAGATGAATTTTCTGGTGTAAAAGTTAATTCAGCTAAATAAGCAGGGTCTTTCAACCAAACATTTACAATACCAATTACACCACCTAAAAAGCTGAGGATAAAAATGAGTAATCTTTTAGACCATAAATACTTTATCATACTTATGCCTTTACTTATTACATCATTATACTGAATATTGTTTGGAATATTTTTTTCCATTGTATTAATCTGTTATCTACTTACATTAATAATTGCTACAGCTACACCTGCCAATGATGCTAAACCACTTGCTACAGCTAACCATTCTGCTGTACTTAAACCTTTATTTGCTCTTTCAGGTATTTTAGGTACTAAAATTTCTGAACCTGCTTCTACTTTTGGATATGATCTAAAAAATAAAAATTTCTTTGTTTTTGCTGCACTACCATTTGCATTTAATACTGCAATTTTTTTCTTTCTTGCATTTTCTGTTAGTCCACCTGCTTTATCTATATAATATTGTAATGATGCTCCTTCTTTATAAACAATTTCTGTAGGAAACATAACTTCTCCATTTACTTTTACCACATTTCTTTGTTTAGGTACAGTAATTACATCTCCTTCTAACAATGTAATATTTTCTAAAACATTTCCTTTATTGTTTAAAATTTCATCTAACCTTAAACTAATTTTTACAGTAGGTTTAGTAAGTTCTTGAATTAATGAAGTAGATGTATCGCTGGCATTTTTTAATTTCTGTAATCTTTCTGCTGCTTCATCTCTTGATGAACTTAAATTAATACGTGTTATAAATGCACCTGTATTATCTGCTTGTGGCAATATACCTCCTGCACGTTTTATAATATCGCTTACTTTATCTTCTTTACTACTTAAAACATAAGTACCAGGATACATTACTTCTCCATCTACCTTTACAGTAATTTGTGGTTTATAGCCAGGATTGCTTCTTACAATTACTACATCCCAAGGTTGTAATGCTATTTCATCGCCTTTAATACTTAAATCTTTTTCTGTATTTATTTCTATTACTTCTGCAATTGCTGTAGTATTTTTTGCATCGCCTTTTATACGTCTGGCTATTTCTATTCTTTGTGTACTTGCAGCATCAGTAAAACCTCCTGTTTGAAAAATTAAACCTTTTAAAGTAATGCCTTTATAATATTCATATACACCAGGTTTTCTTACTTCGCCATCAACCACTAAAGTATATAACTCATAAAAATCTTTGGTAGATGCAATAACAATTGAATCTTCTTTCTTTAATAAAATATCATTTGTTTTATTTGCTTCTATATCATTTAAATTAAAATCTATTACTTGTTTAGATAAATCTTCATTTACTCTATACAATAAACCTCTTTCTTTAAAAGCATCTTCTTTTACACCATCAGCTTTTGCAATTAATTGTTGTAAGGTTAAATTTTCTGTAAGCTCAAATTGTCCTGGTCTATATACAGCACCTTCAATTACAATTCTATTACTATATCTTTCTAAAACTTTTCCTACAGTTATTTTATCTCCATTATTAGGTTGATATTTTTCAAAAGCTACATCTTTAATATCTACAATTTCTTTTTCTTTATTAGTATATCTTTCTACACCTACAGATGCAGTATAAGCTTTGCCTGTAAAGCCTTGTGCAAAGCCAATTAAATCTTTCATATTTTCTGTTGGCAGCATTTCAAAAATACCTTGTCTTTTTACTTCGCCTTTTAGTTTAACTTTTATATTAGCTGCAGGAATACGAACAACATCTTGATCGGTTAGTTTAATATTATTTTGTTGAATACCTTTTAATAAAAAATCATAAGCATCTAATGTTGTCAAAACTTTATTATTTCTTATTAATTCTATGGTTCTTAAACTTCCATTTTCATTTGGGCCACCAGCAGCATAAAGCACATTAAATATGGTAGATAAAGATGATACACTATAAGTACCTGGTTTTTTTGCTTGACCAATTACTGTAACTCTTATAGTTCTTATTTTACTTATACTTACTTCTACTTTAGTTTGTCCACTTGCAATTCTTGCATAACCATTATGCTGCATTTTATCTTTAATTCTTTTAGTAGCAGCCTCTATTGTTAAACCATTTACTGCTACAAGACCAACATTAGGAATATTAATAAACCCTTCAGGCGATACTGTTAATCTTGGATTGGTTTCTTGATAACCATACACATCAATTGCAATTTCATCATCTGGACCAATGATATAATTTTTTGGTGTTGGAATTCTTAAATTAGGTTCAAATTGTAAATCGTTGTTATTAAATAAATCGGCACCAAAAATTTCATCTTCTGGTTTTATAAAAGTTTTTGTTTGGTTGTGAGATGAAGAATAAATTGTAGAAGAATCTGCATCTCTGGCAGATGAAGTTTTGCCTTTTGTAGTAGGTTTTGTAATTGGTGTAGTAGCTTGAGCTAAACTATTAATACGAGCTTTAAGTTTTAAAATTTCTGATGATGGCAAACCTCTTTGTAAAGCCATTTGCTCTGCTTGAGATTCTGTAATACCTGCATTTTGCAAATAAGTTCTGTACTTAATAATATCTTCATCTTTCAGCATTTCTACTTTAAAGCTAGATAAGTCTTTGCTATTAATAAACTCTTGTAATGAGCTTTGAGCAAGTGCAGGTAATGTTATGAATAAACAAATAATAATAATGATACTACGTTTCATAATACAATTTATAGAAAACAAAAAATTAAGCAATTAAAAAGAAAAAATAGTGTAGAAGTATTCGATAGACAGTTTGTGCTTAGAATGAAAGTTCAATAATACAATTTTAATTTTTTATAGCAAAAAGTTTTAAAGATTCTCTCTGTGTCTTCGTGGTTATATTTTTCTTTACCACAGAGGCACAAAGGACACAAAGTTTATTTTTCTTCTCTGTGATTACTCTGTGTTCTCTGTGTCTTCGTGGTTTATTCTTTTTCTTTACCACAGAGGCACGAAGAACACGAAGTTTATTTTTCTTCTCTGTGATTGCTCTGTGAACTCTGTGTCTTTGTGGTTTATTATTTTCTTCACCACAGAGGCACAAAGGACACGAAGTTTATTTATTCTCTGTAATTTCTCTGTGTACTCTGTGTCTTTGTGGTTTTATATTTTTCTTAATACCCATTTAAAATTCTTTTTATGCCATCTATTACTTTTACTTCATTAAAATTGATAAGCATACCTAGTCTTAACCCTCTTAATCTTAAATAGGTTAATAATTGAGCTGTATGTATATCTGCTAATTTATCTACAGCTTTTACTTCGATGATTACTTTATTTTCAACTAAAATATCTATTCTATATCCTGCTTCTAGTTTAATATCTTTATAAACTACAGGTAGAGCTACTTGAGTACTTACATTTAAATTTAGTTTTGATAATTCATAAGCTAAACAAACTTCATAACTACTTTCTAATAACCCTGGTCCTAATTGCTTGTGAACTTCAATTGCGGCACCAATAATTTTAGATGAAATTTCATTTTCAATCATGGAAAGTAATTGTGGTTTATTCTTTTCTTCACCACAGAGGCACAAAGGACACGAAGTTTAATTTTATACTCTGTGATTGCACTGTGTCTTTGTGGTTTATTCTTTTTCTTCACCACAGAGGCACGAAGAACACGAAGTTTATTTTCTTCTCTGTGATTTCTCTGTGTCTTTGTGGTTTAATCTTTTTCTTTACCACAGAGGCACGAAGAACACTGAGTTTATTTTTCTTCTCTGTGAACTCTGTGTCTTTGTGGTTTCTATTTTTCTTTACCACAGAGGCACAAAGAACACGAAGTTTATTTTCTTCTTTGTGTTTTCTCTGTGAACTCTGTGTCTTTGTGGATTATTTTTTCTTCACCACAGAGGCACGAAGGAGACAAAGTTTAATTTTATTCTTTGTGCTTACTCTGTGTTCTCTGTGTCTTTGTGGTTTAATCTTTTTCTT